>JAKQCM010000384.1 GCA_029559155.1 Chloroflexota bacterium | reverse complement strand
AACGCCTACAAAGAACTGGTGGATACCTTTAACGCCGGCCACGACGACATCCAGGTCGAACTGACCCATGTGCCATCGTCGGGCGAGTACCGCACCCGGCTCCTTACGGAATTCGCCGCCGGCACGCCGCCGGACATCTCGCTGATGAATTACCGGCGGGTGGCCAGTTTTGCGGCCAACGGTATGTTGGAGCCACTCGACTCGTATTTGGCCCAAAGCAGTCTCATCCAGCCGGAGGATTTTTACCCGGTCGCTCTGGATGCGTTCACCTGGCAGGGGCAGTTGATGTGCCTGCCGCAAAACATTTCCAGCCTGGTGGTCTATTACAATGCCGATTTGTTCGCCGCGGCCGGGCTGCCAGAACCGGCGGATAAATGGACGTGGGAAGAATTTGTGCAAACGGCCGTTACCCTTACCCGCGATTTGGATGGCGACGGCACAATCGACCAGTATGGGTTGGGCGTTGAACCGTCGCTCTTTCGGGCAGCTCCCTTCATCTGGCAAAACAATGGGCCGCTGGTAGACGATGAAACACAGCCCACACGCCTCACGCTGACGCGCCCGCCCACGCTGGCCGCGCTGCAATGGTTTACAGATTTGCATAACGTCGCCCATGTTGTGCCTGGGCGTGAAGAAGAAGCGTCGCAAGACAGCGAAAGCCGCTTTTTGGCCGGCACAACGGCTATGTATCTGAACAGCCGTCGCGGTGTGCCCACCTACCGCGAAATCGACAGCTTTGCCTGGAATGTCGCGCCGCTGCCCAACGGGCAAACGTCGGCCAGCATTTTGCACAGCGATGGGTTCTGTCTGGCGGGCACGGCCGTCAACAAAGACGCCGCCTGGACCTTCATTGAGTTTGCCAACTCGGTGGAAGGGCAAACCATCCTGGCCGGAACCGGGCGCACCGTGCCTTCCCTCATCGCGGTGGCCCAATCTGACGCCTTCCTGAATCCCGGCCAATCGCCCAGCCGCGCCCAGGTATACCTGGACAACGCGCCGATTATGCGCCGCGTGCCCCTTATCAGCACCTGGGAAGAGATCGAAAGCGTGGCCGACGAAGAGATCGAACGCGCGTTTTACGGCGATATCGCCGTCGCCGATGCAGCCCGGCTGGCCACGCAGCGCACGGAGGAGTATTTTTTGCGGGCCGATTTTAACGCGCCGTGATGAATGGTGAATGGGGGGAGGGACGGCCGTTTCTCTCCGTCAATTTCTCCAGCCCCGCAGCGCCATGCACCACCCACAATGCCCTCATCCCCACGGGGATGAGCGTTGTCGTAGCAGGGACGACCATTGCCGTAGCGGGGATGAGCATTGCCGTAGCAGGGATGACCTTCGCCGTAGTAGGGACGACCATTGCCGTAGCGGGGATGAGTATTGCCGTCGTGGAAACGGCCGTTCCCCACCCCTCCCTGCCTGAAAAGGATACAATCGCGCTATGGGGGAAGGGGAAACGGCCGTGCTGCCTGCGGATCGCGCCAGAGTACAAAAAGTCAAGGCGCCACTCACTTGATACTTGAAGCACAGCGGAAGCCGATACTAGGACCCTGATACGGCGGGTCCCAATGCCACCGCGTTGCCACTCTAGCATTCTCCCATCCCTGACTCCAGGCGCCGCCTCGAATCACTTTGGCAGAACCTTCAGACGGAGAAGGTGGATTTTTGTTCGGAGATTCAGCATAGTACTCTCTGTTGTGCCAATCATCGACCCACTCCAGAACATTACCAGACATATCCAACACGCCATAAGGGCTGCTCCCGGTGGGGTAGCTACCCACTTCTGACGTATCGCCAATGCATGTCTCCTGATCTGTAAAATTAAGGCGCGTGCAATCTGGCGCTTCGTTACCCCAAGGAAACATGCGCGTATCGTCGCTGCCACGCGCTGCTTTTTCCCACTCCGCTTCTGTGGGCAGACGCTTTCCAGCCCAGGTGCAATAATCATTGGCGTCATACCAGGAGACAAAGACAACCGGGTAATCGACAAAATCCGGGCTATCAAAATAAGCGCGACGGCTGAGCGTGCCAGACATCATAGGTGGCTTACAGGCTCCGGCTGCGACACATTCGGCATACTGACTGTTGGTAACTTCATACAGATCGATCTCGTAGGCATCCAGATAGACCGTATGTAAAGGCAGTTCATCGGGATCAAGACATTGTTCATGGGGGTTATTCTCATCACATCCCATTTGAAACTCGCCAGCCGGGATAAGCACCATTTCGGTTAAGGTAGGTCCATCCTTTTCTATGGTTGCTACAAATGTGGCTGTTGGCGCTGGCTCTTTCGGAGGGGAAGGTGTTGCTGCAGGTGGCAATGTGGTTGGCTTTGGCGTCGGAGGAGCTGTAGACTGTGCTTGCTCAGAGACTGCTGTGGGTTTGCTCGTTTCTGTTCGACAGCCGAGTAAACCAAGTATTATCAAGATGATGGACGAAAAATAATACAAACTCTTCATGGCGACCTCCTTCCAGCCGATCTATTTTCAGGTCGGCTATTCCGGGGACGCAAAAAGGACCGCCCTCGCACCCTGTTGGCCCCCATAGATGCCTTTGAACGACTTGATTTCATTGTAGAATGCG
>JAKQCM010000356.1 GCA_029559155.1 Chloroflexota bacterium | reverse complement strand
AGCTTGCCGGAGTTGACGCCGCTGTCGCTGGCGTTGGCGGCGAAGTCAAGCTGCTGCCGGTAGTCGTCGGTCATGGAGTGGTAGAGTTTGAAGCGGTCGTGTTCCGCTTTGGCGGGGGTGAGGGTGCGCACGGCCGTTAACAACCCGTTCAGCGTCTCTTTCGCATCACCCACAATGCCCACGTCCACCGGACGGTTCAGGCCGATGGCCAGCGGGTCCACGTCGATCTGGATGGTTTTCTGCTCGGCCGGGTCGCGCCAGGTCAGTTCCTTGCCCCAGTTGTCCAGTTCGCCGATGCGCCCGCCGACCACCAGGACCACGTCGGCTTCGCTGCGGGCGCGCTCCAGGGCGTCGCGGTTGAGCGGGTGGAAGTAGCGCGGGTGGTCCTCCGGCACGACGCCGCGCGCGGCCAGGCTGGCCGACAGCCCGGCGGAGAGATAATCGCCCAGGGCCAGAAATTCCTCCCACGCCCCTGACCAGGAAACGCCGACGCCGGCATGGAGAAACGGCCGTGCCGCCCCCGCCAGCATCTCCGCCGCTTGTTGAATGAGGGCCGGGTCGCCGGCGGCCGGTTGGACGGCGCGGTAGCCCGCCGCGGGCCAGACCGGCGCGGTGGCGGGATCGCCGGTGCTACGCATGACGTCTTCGGGGATTTCGATGTAGACGGGACCGGGACGGCCGTTCAGGGCGATACGGTACGCTTTGCGGATGATTTCCGGCAGCCGCCGCCAGTCGCGCACGCCGACGCTGAACTTGGTCACCGGCTCAAACAAATCAATCAGGCGCACGTTTTGGAACGAGCCGCCGCGATCCGGGTAGATAATGTTGCGCCGCCGCTGCCCGCTGAAAACGATCAGCGGCGTGCCCTCGGCGTAGGCGGTGATGACGCCGGAGACCATGTTGGCCGCGCCCGGCCCAATCCCGCCGATGACCACGGCCGGCGCGCCGGTGACGCGGGCGTAGGCTTCGGCCATGTGGGCGGCGGCCGCCTCGTGGCGCGAATTGACAAAGCGCATGTTGTACTGATCAAGCCTGGCGAGGAAGGTGTTGAAGCTGCCGTCCAGAATGCCAAACAAGGTGCTGACGCCTTCTTGCTGGAGGCATTTCAGCAGCAGTTCGCCGCCGGTCATGGGTTGGGACATGGGACTCTCCTTTTGCGTGCTGTGTGATGCGTGATGGGGTCACGGATCACACGAGATGGGGGTTGATAAGGTGCGGTTGAAATGACACAGTCTACATGTTACTCGATTTTGGGTGGGGTTCAATGGTTTTGAGAGAATTGGAGGAGGGAAACGGCCGTTTCGGGAAAGTCTCGCAGGATACGTTTATCGGAAGTCACAAGCGGAAGTTGTAAGTCTTGGGCCAGGGCCACAAACTCGCAGTCGTAGGCAGAACAGGAACTGGTGGCAACCAGGGTCAATACTTTCTCCGCTGTGGTCTGGTAGCTGCCTGTTTGCATGAGGGTTTGGGCAGCAGACATGATCTGGATAGCCTGGGAGAGTGTGATGGTTTGTTGGCGAATGTACAAAGCGAGGACGCTTTGCATTTCACTGTGCCACAACAAGGGGGCAATCCACTCCGAATCTTTGGCAAAAACCTGCTCGGCTAAAGGTGTTTCGTCACCATGAATGAGCAGGTAAGCGATAAGGTTGGTGTCGGCGACAATCATGGACGGCCTTCGTTGATTGTTTGATCGAGAATTTCATCGGTGAGCGTGTAGCGTGCTGTTGCTTCTCGCAGTACGCGAATTTTTTCTAGCAGTTCGTCTGGGTCGGTGCGGGTGCTGCGCACGGCCTGTTCAATGCTGACAATAATTTCGCTGTTGATGCTGCGCCGGTTGTTGGCGGCGGCACGTTTCAGATCGGCATACAGATCATCGGGAATGTTTTTGACGGTTATGGTTACCATTGCTTGCCTCCAAAATGGTTCCGTTACGGTTCCATTATCAAGCTATCTGGTTGTGCTGTCAAGGGGGGCGAGAACGGCCGTTTGCCACCCCACCCCCTAGAAAAACTTGATGAATTGTGGGCAGAACGGCCGTTTTGCAATGAACAGCAAACGGGGAATGACCTCTACAAAGCACAGACCAGTAAACCGCTTTATGTTATAATAAACTAATGGATAGTGACGCAAAATATCTTCATGTTGACAAAAAAACAATAGTCATTTCATCGCTTGACGACCCTACGGATGAAATCATTTATTGGTCAACCAAATCCCCCATTGAACGGTTGGCTGCTATTGAACTAATGCGCCAAATCATATATGGCTACGATCCAGCTTCCACCAGACTTCAAAGAGTTCTTACAATTACTGAACGCACATAATGTCGAATACCTTTTGATTGGCGGCTACGCGGTTGGTTATCATGGCTACCCACGAGCTACAGTCGATATGGACATTTGGGTGGCGATTCATCCCCAAAATGCGGAAAGGATTGTAACCGTATTGGAAGAATTTGGTTTCAACTTGCCAGAATTAAACGCCGACATCTTCCTGGAAAAAGACAAAGTTATTCGTATGGGCGTTCCCCCTATGCGTTTGGAGATTTTGACAACCATATCTGGAGTCGAATTTGAAGCGTGTTATCAAAATCGTATCGAAGATGATTTAGACGGCGTCACAATAAGTTTGATTGGTTTAGACGACCTGAAACGCAATAAACTGTCCAGCGGCCGTTATAAAGACTTGAATGATTTGGAAAACCTGCCATAAAAACGGCCGTTACCACCCCCTCTCTCAACCCTCCCCGCTAACAGCAGCGACGAACTCAGAGGAAAACATTCATCTGCGAAATCCGCGAAATCTGCGGACAAATATTTTAAACGGCCGTTCCCACCCCACCACCTGGATGAACTTGATGAACTGTGGAAAGAACGGCCGTTATCAATTCAATACCCACCGGCACAATGGCCAAACGATTACATCCCAACTGCATGATGGTTGAAAAATGGCAAGCGGGATGTAGGCAAACGTATTTAATCCACTTCGATGCAGTTAATAATATCCTCATCCTTAAACATATTGTGGAACTCCTCTAAACTTGTACCTGTTGCGGTTTCCCACGAAATGTAATTTTCTAGAGAGCTTTGCAAGCTGGCCTCGTCCTGCTTAAGTTTCCCGGGAGCATAAAGTCTGAGACGGATGTCTTGCACATCTTCAAAGTCGGAGCAAATCTGGTTTTTCCCTTCACCAAGATACTCAGCAGCAACCAAATATCTTATGCGAATATCTGAAGAGGTAAAGTAAAGCAACAAACCATATTCATTGGGGACATCAGCTTCAGCAGCAATGGGAGGAGCCAAAAATACGTGTGAAGGTAATCCATATCTGTTGAGCATTTCTGCCACAGTATAAGATTGCCAGATTTCTGTAAAGCGGTATGCTAAATCGTAACGATCGCGAGTGCCGTCTGCTACTATTTGTTGGACAATATCATCTTCCACGATAAATTCGGAATATACACCTATATGTCGTGGGCGGCCTATAGCAACATAGCCATCGTTCCATGAAATACCCCATGAAATAAACATGTCTTTAGCTGTGTGGACAGTTGTGCTTCCTGGTGTTACTCCCCACCAACAAGGCAAATCACAGCCACCATTCGTCTGCATAAGCTCACTCAAAATCATTTCTTCCCGCTCAATTGGTATTGTCGGGAAAGGGGTAATTGTTGCTGTAGCCGAAGGTTTGGTAGATATAGGTAATGGAAGGCGCGTTGGTGTAACGCTAGCGCTCGGCGAAGGAATTGTTTGCGTTGGTAGCACACTCGTTGGCATTGTGGTTTCCAATTGCTGGTTTATTTTGGTTGGTTCTACTGTCGAAGGTGTTGCTACTATTGTCTCAATCTCCTTCGTAGAAGCCATACACCCTACCAAACAGAGAACGAACAGAAACCAGAGAAAGTAATAGGC
>JAKQCM010000343.1 GCA_029559155.1 Chloroflexota bacterium | reverse complement strand
CTAAAGCATCTGGCTACCAAACAACGCCCCGTAAACGGGGCTTTAAGCCGGTTTTAACCGGCGTTGTTATCTAGCCGGGGCGTTTACGCCCTGGCGAGGCCGTCTGAGACATCTGAAATTGGCGAGTATGCAATCGCCCTATGGGCACGGCCGTTACAAAACCAGCCCATCGCCCGGCGCTGCCTTACAGCGGATTAGAGCGTGAGGGTATAGGGATTGAGGGCGATGAGGAGCAAATGGGGCGTTAAAGTTTCCACGGCGGAGAATTTTTCATCCTGGGATATTGCTGGATTGTGGTCGAGCAGGATATTGGCGGCCACCTGGATCACACTTTGATAGATGATGGGATCGATGGTATCCAGCGCTGATCCGATGACATTTTGCCGCAAGCTGCGCCAGGGAATGACACGGGCGCGGATGGACGCTACGGCTTCGGTCAACCCGTGAGCTTGAATGGTTAGCGTGTTATTGGGGACGGCCGTGAGGGAGAGGATGGCGGCGGGGGCAGACGGCCGTTGCCCAGACGCATCTAATGTTTGCTGCAAACACTCTAACGCCGCCAGGTAAGGCAAAATATCTGTTTGTAAGGCCGCCAGGGTTAGAATTTGTTGGCCTTCTATCAGGGGTAAGGATTCGTTTTGCAAGGAAAAGGTGATGCTGTTGGCTGACGGCCGTTCCCCCAAATGAACCCGCATCATCAACCGCCCCAGCATCAAACGGTCGTTGTTGTGCAAAGGGTAGTTCAGCCGTGAGGTCAGCTTGACGTCGTTGAGCCAGGAACCATTCGTGCTGTCTAAATCTTCCACAACAAAGGCGTTATCCACAAAAGATATGCGAGCATGACTGCGCGAAACGCCCATATTGGCGGCGTCATACTCCATCAGATCGACAAACCCGGTGTTTGTCACCGCCGAAGGCCCATAACGCCCTAAGATAAAGCTGCCAGTCGATTCCCGAATAATCGCTTTACCATCCCCAAACGAAAACCCAATCCCGCCAACAGGAATTTGCAGATGCGGTTCACTTTCGGCAGCGCCAAAGTCTGGCGAGTCTGCGCCGCGCGGGATATTGACCGTCGTCCGAATTTGGGTGTTTTTTTTGTTTAGCGAAGCCCCGCAGAAGCCGCATGTTTCCAATGCTGAGTCGTTTGTTTGGTAACACTGGGGGCAAAAAACTTCTGAAGACATCATGATTTATGGGAAATCGACCTTTGATATAGGTGTATATGGCTAAAATGATCGTATAACATCCTTTCTATTTATATGACAATGCTTAACCTGATGCGATTGGCGATTGATGATTGGCGATTGGCGATTGATGATTGGAGACTGAAGACTTGACCAATCTCCGGTCCCTAGTCCCCAGTCTCTAGTCTCTAGTCTCCAATCTCCAATCTCCAGTCTCTATTCTCCAGTCTCCAGTCTCCAGTCTCCAGTTCAAACCAACTGCTCTGGAATTAAAAGAAGCCCTGCAAATGCATCAGTTCGGCGTTGAGGACTGAGCCACTGGCTGCGCCGCGCAAGGTGTTGTGGGCAATGGCCAGGAAGCGCACGGTATTGACCGGGCATTCTCGTACTTTGCCGACCGTCCAGGCCAGTCCGTTACCGGCGTCGCGGTCTTTGCGCGGCTGCGGCCGATCCGGCTCGGGGCGATAGATGAGGACAGGTTTGGGCATGGTAGGCAGCTGTTGGCAAAGTTCTGTCGGCTGCCAGTTTTGGAAAAGGGCGATGACTTCTTCCGGTGAGGCTTGCTGCCGCAGTTTAACCGATACGCTGCCCAGGTGACCATCAATCACTGGCACCCGGTTGGCCTGGGCGCTGACTTTGAAGTCGGCTAATTCAAATTTGCCGTCGGCGTATTTGCCGCATAGTTTGCGCGGTTCGGTTTCCAATTTACCATCCTCGCCGCCGATGTAGGGGATGATGTTGTCCATGATGTCCAGCGAGGGGACACCGGGGTAGCCAGCGCCGGAAATGGCCTGCATGGTGACGACAACGGCCGTTTCCACCCCATACGCTTCGTGCAAAATCTTCAGCGGTAAAACAATGCTCGTCGTCGAGCAGTTGGCATTGGCGACAATGTAACCGGGCCAGCCGTAAGCCTCTTGCTGATAAGGAATTATGCCGGTATGGTCCGGGTTTACCTCTGGAATCAACAGCGGCACGTAAGGGTCCATACGAAACGGCGACGCGTTGGTCAGCACGGCGTAACCGGCGGCGGCAAATTTTGGTTCCAGTTCGCGCGCGTCTGCGGTGGGCAGGGCTGAAAACAGCACTTTCGGCTCCAGATTTGGCTCGGTGGGCTGCACAATCATGTTGGCCACCTGTTCCGGCGGGTCGCCGTCCAAGAGCCAGTTAACGCCTTCGCCATACGGCCGTCCCACCGTGCGGTCAGAGCCGGTGAGCGCGGTAATTTCAAACCAGGGATGGTCTACCAGATGCATGACAAATCGTTGGCCGACGGAACCCGTGGCCGCCAGAATACCGACAGGAATTTTGTTACTCATCACTTTCTCCATTTTGGATTTACGATTGACGATTGACGATTGGAAATCGCTCCAATCGTCAATCGTCAATCGTCAATAAAAAAGCGCCATCACCCAGATTGGGGCGATGGCGCTCGCGGTTCCACCCAAATTTTGCGTTCAGCATGTCGCTGATAGCTCTCAGAACGGCCGTTAACGGAGCCAACCGGATTTTCTTACTGGCATCTTGTGTTCAGAAAACCACTCCCGGGGGGTTTTTGCCGCTGTCTTTGCTGCGCCGGCTTCCAGCCTATTGGCCCTGCGCTCTCTAGAACAGACTCAGCCGCTACTCGTCCCGGTCATCGTGTTGTGGGGCAAATGCCCTTGCAGATTTCGGGGAATTATAGATTTCGACGGCCGCTTGTCAAGCGATTCGTCTTGATGACCGTGCTGGACAGGCATGAAGCAGACCATTCGGCATCCGATTATGCGGCGCGCAGCCTTTCCATCACGTCTGGCAGCAAATCGGCCAGTTCGCTCATCAGCAGGCCAGATTGGGCCGGGTAAAGTTCGGCGGCGACGGCGTGGAGATATGCGCCCAGGCAGGCGGCGGCATATGGCTCCAACCCCTGGGCCAGCAGCCCGACAATCACCCCGCTGAGCACATCACCGCTGCCGCCTACCGCCAGGGCCGGGTTGGCAAAGGGGATGATGGTCACACGGCCGTCTGGCGACCCCACCACTGTATACGCCCCTTTCAACAAAACCACATGACCCCACGCCTGCGCTTTTTCTTGCGCCAGCGCTACGCGGTCCAGTTCTTTTAAGGCGGCCAGCGGCACGGCCGTTAATCGAGCCATCTCGCCGGGATGGGGCGTGAGGATGGTGTTGGGCGGCAGCAGCTCCGGCCAACCGCTCATTTGGGACAGCACATTCAGGCCATCGGCGTCTACCACCAGCGGGGGAAGCGGCTGTTTTTCAGGCAACAGCGCCGCCACAAATTCAGCCGCGTTATCCATGCCCGGCCCGATCAGCAACGCGCTGGCCTGGGTTTGCAACAGCACAGCCGCGCTGTCGCGGCCTAAAACATGGCGGTCGGGCACGACCGGATAGGTGGCTTCTGGCAGTTGCCCGGCAATGGTGGCGCGGATGACCTCGGGCACGGCCAGGGCGACCAGGCCAGCGCCGGTGCGGTAGGCGGCTTTGGCCGCCAGAGCCGGCGCGCCCCAGTAACGGTAAGACCCGGCGGCGATGAGCGCTGTGCCAAATGTGCCTTTGTGGCCGGCCAACGGCCGTTCCGGCAGCAAATCCCGCGCATCATCCCCGGTCATCACCTGAACAGACACCCCGGCCACCACCTCCAGGTCCGGCGGGATGGCAATGTCGGCAACCACCAGTTCGCCGCAAGCCGCCGCGCCGGGGAAGATGAAGTGGCCGCGTTTTGGCCCGGCAAAGGTGACGGTGAGATCGGCGGGTAGGGCCAGCGGGTCCAGCGCGCCGGTGTCGCAGTTCAGGCCGCTGGGGCAGTCTACGGCGATCAGCGGCACGCGGGGAGATGGGGTGTGTTCTTTTTTAGGCGGGGATTGGGTGACGGCCGTTAAACGGGCGCCCTGAGGAGCCAGATCAGCGCGGCGAGCGGCCAGACCAGTGGCTGCTTGCTGCAAGAGCTTGGCCAGTTCGCCGCCGATGGGACGGGCCACGCCGGTTCCCAACAGGGCGTCAATCAGCAGGTCGGTAATGGCAAGGCGGGTGCGCAAAACGCGGTAGCGCTGGTCGAAGCTGGCTTCTACGGCAAACAAGCCCAGCGCCAGAATTTTGGCAAAGTTTTCGTCTTGTTGGGGATCGCGGGCTTTGGTGAGGTAAAAGGCGACGTTGGCCCCGGCTTCAGCCAGGTAGCGACCGGCTACCAGACCGTCGCCGCCATTGTTCCCTGGTCCAACCAATACCAGTATGCTGCGTCCGGTCACCGGATACCTATCCATGATGGCCTCGGCGACGGCTTTGCCGGCTGTTTCCATCATTTGGGCGTAGGTTGTGGCCCCGGAGGCATCGGCAGCTTTTTCGGCGGCTACCATTTCGGATACGGTAAACACTTTGAGCATAACAACCTCTTTTGGCGTTGAGCGTGGATAAAAAAGACCCTAAGGGTTTTACACCCTAAGGACAATATTACTCAAGGTCAAACCCTTAGGGTCTTGAATGCCCACGACAGCTACAAAATACCTGATTGGCGGTACCAGTGCAAGGTTTCCTGGACGCCGATGCGGAAGGGCGTGGGGCGGAATCCCAGTTCTTTTTCTGCTTTGGCGATGCTGACGTGCCAATCCTGGAAGACGTAGGGGGCCATGTTGATGGGGTAGAAGGGTTCGCGGTGGGTGACGCGGGAAACGGCCGTCCAGGAGCGCGCCAATGTCAGCACCAGCCATTTGGGTACGCTGATGCGCCAGCGGCCAATGCCGGCCAGATCGCTGACGACGCTGTTGACCGAATTATGATCGAGGGATTGGCTGCAAATATTATAAATTTCCCCGGCACGGCCGTTTTCCAGCGCCAGCATCACGCCTTGCACCACATCTGGCACGTAAACTGGAAAGGTGATGCGTTTGCCGCCATCGACCTTGATGCGCCAGCCGCGTAGGGGTTCCTCGAAAAAGAGGCGGTTGAAGGCGTAACGGCCGTATGGGCCATAAAACGCGCCGGGACGCAGCACAATCACCGGCAGGTTGTTTTCGCGGTGGTGGGTGAGGGCCAGTTGTTCGGCTTCGTATTTGGTGCGCTGGTAGGGTTCTTGGGGGTAGCAGCGGGCGGTCTCATCCAGTACGCCCTGTTCTGGCGTTTTGCCGACGACGACGGCCGTGGAAATGTGGATGAAGCGCTGCACGGAAACGGCCGTGGCGGCTTGCAGCAGCGCATTTGTGCCGCCAACATTGGTGCGCCAGAAAGAGAGCGAATCGCCCCAAAAGCGGAACTGCCCGGCGGCGTGAATCACCTGATCGCAGCCCCGGCAGGCAGCCAGCGCGGCGACCGGGTCGCTGATGTCGTCGGTATAAGCCAGGGAAACGCCAAGTCCCTGCAAGAACCGGGTATCGCTGCTGGGGCGCACGAGCGCCTTTACCGGATAACCCGCGGCGCGTAGTTGGGGGATGAGATGGTGGCCTAAAAAGCCGGTGGCTCCGGTGACGAGGATCATGCGTATACTTCTCCGCGTTAGAAAAAAGACGAAGGACCTGATGTGTCAATCATCGGTCCTTCGTCTTTGCTTAGGCAGGCACCCCAGGAGGGAATCGAACCCCCAACCTACGGATTAGAAGTCCGGCGCTCTGTCCGTTGAGCTACTGGGGCCAGTGAAGGCAAACGCAATTCTAATCGGCAACAAGAGGCGCGTCAACCGGTTTGCGTTGTTGAAGAATTTGGGCGACACGGCCGTTTGCAATATCCGCCAGCAGCGTTTCCAAATCCGGCACGATCTCGTTGGCCGTAAAGCGCACGGCCCAATGATGCATCATGGGCGTAATGGCGATGATGTAAATGCCGGCGTTAAAGGCTTCCCACATTTCCATGGCCGTCCCCATGCTGGGGCGAGGCAAATAGGCGATCATCAGGTCCACTTTGGCGGCCTGACGGGTCATGGAAAGGAACGTGTGGCGCGCTGTATCCTCGTCGTAATTGACGCTGTTGGGATTCAGGGCATAAGGGTCAAAGATGGAAATGTCGGGAATGTGGGCGCGCAGCGCATCGGAGATCTGGGCGCGGTAAGATTGGCTGTCTATCTGGTTGTCCAGACGTGTGCCTTGCATAATGCCGGCAATAAACACTTGCATAGGGCTACCTCGTGGGAGCGCCGCCGGTGGCGGGCGGGAATAGGGTGAGTTGGTCGCCGGCGTGGAGGGGCGTGTTGAGGGGAACGGCCGTATGGTTGAGGGATACGGCCGTTAACAAGCCTTCCGGAATCCCCAACCGGGCCGCCACCGAGGCGACTGTATCGCCGGTTTCCACAGCAAAAGAAAACGGGTGATGTGGAGCACCACCCGCCATAGTCGGTTTGTATGGTTGCAACATACCGTACAGCCGGATTTCAATTTCCAAAGCGGTTAATCGTCGTCAAGCATCGGGCGAATGCCCTGGTAGATGCGCGCTCCGCCAAGCGTGCGAATGACAACGTCGATAGGACGTTCCAGCCGTTCCGCCAACTCGCGCCCGGTTAATGGCTGGTTGCCGTTTGCCAGTAAAACACAAAATGCGGCATCCACCAGCGACGTCCGCGCCATAAAATCGTCCGGTAGTTGGTTGAAGTAAGATTGAATCATGTACTGGAAGCCATCAACCCGGCGAACTTCGCCGGTATTGACATCGACCAAATCAACCTCATCCACTCCGGCATCCATTTCAACATCGGCGCCGATGTTTAACCGGTTGAACAAATAGGTTTTGAGATCCAGGTTAGACTCATCCCACCATGAATAGTCCACGTAAAACCTGGTATCGGCTGAAACTCGTTTTAACGAGTGGGATTTGAATTGTGGACGTGGATTACTGGACAAGATAACTCCTCTTTGTACTCTCTAGGTTAATTGCTGCCTTGCCAGCGGCTGCTGTCGAATCGCCAGTAATGGTCGCCCACCGCCTGGAAGGCCGGGTGACGCACTAGCTCAGCGAAAATAGGGCCTGGGGGCAGGCGACGCAGCATATTGATGGCGCTGTAAATCGTTTTGGCGTGAACGGTGTTTTGCGGGTTCAGGCTGGCCAGTTCCGGGAAAATTTCTCCCAGCAGCGAGGCGACTGACCGTTGGTTGGCTTCGGCGCGCCGCCACAGGGCGTCGATGGCGGCGACGACATCGGTACCGACAATAAGCAGATCGTCGTAGCCGCAGCTGACGGCGCGGCGCATGAGTTCGAATTTGATGCGGTTGTCGGCGGCCGTCGCCAGGCGCACCCATTCGCGCTGGGCGCGGCGGCGATCGAAGCCGATGAGGATGACGCCCGGTTTAGGGCCTGGCGACAGGTGGACAAAGCCCCCAATGGGAATTTCGTTGTTTTCGTACCAGCTGCCCAGGCCATAAATGTAGCGGTGTTCTTGCACGACCCAACCGACGATTTCTTCCTTGGTTTCGTCGTCGATGAAGAGGACGCGCTGGCGGGGAGAGTTGCTGGGGGGGAATAACGGCCGTATCCGCGAACTAAGCGGCAACGTCCCGGCGTAACGATGGGGATACATGAGGGTAAACACAACCGGCTGCGCGGTGGTCTGCGGCGGAATGTTTGACCATTCGTCATCTAATTCACGTTCCAGCAGCAGCAGCTGCGGGCTTAACAGCGCGGTGTCATAGGAGGGCGTTTTGTTGATCAGGCGTTCCGGCACAGTCTTGACGCCATCCGGCTCCAGACGCTTCAGGAACCAGGCTACCTGACCTTTGGGCGCAACTTCGTCGAACCGTTTGTCGTTTAGCAGGGCGTAATTGAGCGAAAAGGTTTGTGTCTCGATGTCGATGGCCGGGTCCAGGTCCAGATGCGGCAAGATTTCTTCTGTGCCCAGCGGGCCGCCTTCGCTGACTTCCAAAATGGCTTCGGAAAGGTGCAGATGTCCCAGGTTGATGTCGGCCATGAGCGCTTTGACAAACCATTGGTTGGCCAGACGCACAAACTCTGGGCGTTCACCGAGTATCGCGGCGACTTTATCTTCAACCAGTTTGCCTACCTGCGCTTGCAAGGCGTCCAGGTCTGTCTGTTCCATGAGGTCGATCTGATCGCCATTTACCAGATTTAGGGCGTGGTCGATGGTCAGATCGGCGGCAAATTCGCGGGTTTTGCCTTTAATGTTGACGGCAATGACGTTGAATTTGCCATAGTTCGGGTTAAAACCGGGACGTACGGCCGTTACCTTGCCGTGAGCAAACTTCAAAACCGGGAAAACCAGCTCGTCGCCAACCGCAAAACTGCCTTTCGGTTGGTAAACCAGACGGTCGGCCATCAGACGTTCAATGCGATTTTGTTCTTCGGCTACGCGATGGGCAATGATGATGCGGGTAATTTCAGCTGCCGTTTGCGGCTTTTCCACCTCCAAAAAATGGTTGTAGATCTGCTCGACGTCAGATTCAGTCAAAGTGAAAGCGGACCCCCAGTAGTCCGGATATTGTGTTTGGGGTTGTATCACATCAAACTCCTGTCGCAAGGGGAAAATTTGTTCTCCAAGATAGGAAAATTATACCAATTCTAGGCTGTAGTTGCCAGTTTGGCGTAGTTTTCAGCTATTTGTCTGCTTTGGGCCGTTGGCTCAACGGGTAGTACGGCTGCCCGTTTTGCGCATTTCCAAGATCTTCCAATTCGCCTTTACCGGTCTGTTATGGAAACGAGGTTGTGGTCCACTGCATGCCGTCGACCGCGACGCCGTTGACGCGTAAATCCCAGTGCAGGTGCGGCCCATTGGACAAACCGGTGTTCCCGCCCAGGCCAATCGGCTGTCCGGCGGTGACGCTGTCGCCGGCGGCGACCAGAATTTCGGAGAGGTGGAAGTAGGCAGTCATGACGCCAAGGCCATGATCGAGGATGACGGTGTTGCCGCGCAGTTCTAGCGGTTCGCTGAATACTACTACGCCATTGGCCGGCGCCAGAATGGGCGTGCCAATGCCGCCGGCAAAATCGACGCCGGTGTGGAAAAGATCGATGGGGCCGTCGTTGTAGGAACGGCCGTCGCCATACGGCGCAGTTACAATGGTTGTCGTCACCGGAGCCTGGAACAAGCCATCCCAAAGCTGCTGATCGCTAAAGCGCGTGTAAATGCTGTCTAAAAAGATGTCTTCATTTTGGCGGATGGTCGGGTCGAGCAGGGCGCTTAATTCTTCGGGGATGGTGATGTACTGCGTGCCATAACCGGCAGAGGCCAGGGTGACGCTCTGGTAAAATGGCGCCCAGGGCTGGCTGCCGGATCCGCTCAGTTCTAACTCGTATTGTCCCGGCTCGGTGAACGCATCCAGGCCCACCAGAGCGACGTAGCCGCTGCCAGAGGGGGTAAAGTGCAGCGAATGACCGGCCAGTTGGCCGGTAGGCAGGCCATCCAGCAGGTTTTCGACGTAAACGGAGGCTGTAAAACCCTGGCGCAAGCCAGAAGACGGCCGTAACCGAACATCCACCCACGTTCCCGGCAAATTGCGGTAGGGTTGGTCGCCTGGAATACGCAGCCGCTGCCCGGGAAAGACAACGGCCGTGTCCAGCCCATTCGCCGCCAGCAAATCATCCACCGTCGTCAGCGTGCGGGCGGCGATCATCGCCAGCGTTTCGCCGGAGGCGACAACGTATGGCGCGCCGGTCTGCGGCAGCGGCGTTTCCGATCCGGTGCGGCTGGTGATGGAAATGGTCTGCCCTACCAGCAGTTCCTGCCGGGGGTTGATGAGGCGGTTGGCCCGGGCTAATTCTGGCAGGGTGGTGTTGAAGCTGGCGGCAATGCCGGCCAGAGAATCGCCCAATTGCGCGGTGTAGATGGTTTCAACGGCCGTGCCTTCGCGGCCAGGAATGATGAGCGGCTGACCAATGGCCAGCAGCGCGTCTTCGCCCAGGCCGTTGGCTGCCAGCAGTTCGGCCACGCTGATGCCGTAGGTGGTGGCGATAACCGTCAGGTTTTCGCCTTCTTGCACGCGGTGGACAAATGGGATTGTCGGGGCAGCTGGGGTATTGTCCTGCGCAAAAAGCGCCAGCGGCAGCAGTCCGCCTAGCAGAAGCAGCGCCAGCAGCAGGCTGGCGACGAATTTTTTACGACTTGCGTGTGGCAATCGTTACACTTCCTTCTCTAAAAATTGTAGATGGTCGCCTATCTTCACCTGCGGCAGCAGGCTGGGATGCAGTTCGATGACGTAACGCGCCGGAGCCTGGGGCATGTATGACGGCCGCCACGGCCGTGCAACCACCATGTCCACCACTTCGCCGCCATCGTTCACCCAGATGACGCCCAAATCGAAAAAGACGAAAAACATGTGGATGGCGGTATTAACGCGGGTATCTGCTTTTTCTACCAAAACCAGGCCATCGGTGGGCGACAAGGTGCGGCGGAAGGTGAAGCCGCGCAGTTTGCTGCCAAAAGAATCGCACCATTTGAGGCGTGTGGGCAGGATACGGCCGTTTTCCACCTGCTTCAGTTGACGGTAGGTAACCATGTGGGGAAGTATAGACAATCCTGAAAACCGGGCAAACGGGGCCGGTTGTAATGCCCAATTGCCCATCAACTGTTAAGCGTTGGGTCTCCGGCGCGGCGTTGGCGCAGCGCCGCGTAAATCGCCTGAGACTGCGGGTAGTGGAAAATGTGCGGCGTGTGCCAAAATTCGGCCAGTTGGCGATTGCCGGTTTGCTCTTCGTACATCACAGCTTGCAAAAACATGTCCAGCTTATCGGCGTCGTGGACCAGATGGGCTTCCGGGGTGGCGGCGGCGTGCAGTTCTTCCCACCAGGCCAGCAGCGGCGCGGTAAAATCCGCCTGGGGCAGCATCACCTGCATGGCCTGGCGCTCGACGCTGGTTTTGATGTCTGGCGGCAGGTATTGCCAGGCAGGCGTGGGAATGTCGGTGGTCAGCGCTTCGGGCAAATCGTGCAGGGCGGCCATGGCCAGCGTTTTGCCCAGGTCGATGGGTTCCTCGACGAGCGGAGCCAGCACCAGGGCGACAAATACGACGCCAAAGCTGTGGGCGGCCACGTTTTCCGCGTCGGGTACGCCGCGCTGCGCCCAGCCGGTGCGGGCCGTGCGTTTGAGTTGGTTGCTGTGAAGCAGGGTGTTGAGTACGGCCGTTACATCCATTTATCATCTCCTAAAAAAAGTTAAAGCTTTGGTAATTGTTCAGGTTTCTCAGGCAAGACCCCAAGGGTTTGATACCCACATGCTCTAAAGTCTCATGAGCAAACCCTTGGGGTCTGTACAGTCGCAAGCGTTGTATTGTGCCGGATCGCCGGACGATGGGCAATTCTACGGGCAAATCGTTTAATCGCTGTTATAACTGATCGCAGAGGTGTTTTATGAACCAACGAACTTTTTTGCTGACGTTATTGTTACTGGGCAGCTGGTTGTTAATCGGTTGTGGCGGGCAGACGGCCGTATCGCCGGCCAATCCATTACCCACCCAGGCAGCGGTGGCAGTTGTCGAAACGGCCGTTCCCCCGCAAGTTGCGCCGACCGTTTCGTCTGAGCAGCCTGCCCAGCCCACCGCTGAAACAGCCGCGCCAGGCGCCGCAACGGTGGCCCCGGCGGAACGGCCGTTGCTGCCGCGCTTTTCCGGCAGCGCCGCCAACACCAATGAGGCCGCCGGACTTAATGCGCCACCCGCCGCCCTGACCATCGCCGAAGATGCGCCAGGCGCATTTGCCGCCGCTGTTTTCACGCTTAACGCCGCGCTGCCGACGGAACCGGCTACGGCCGTTGTCCTGCGCGCGCCAACGCCGCCGCTTACTGTTGAGCAAGCACAGCAGTTGGCGCTTCGTTTTGGCTTTAACGGCCCCATCTACACGGAAATTTACCCGGACATCATCCAGTCGCCGGCCAATTTGCCGGCCGATGCGGCCCCGCCGCCCGAACTGCGCCAGACATTCTACGCGTTCGACGGACCGCGTACGCTGAACGTCAGCCAGGGGGTTGCCTATTACACCGACAGCAGCGTGTCGTTCGATTACACGATCCCGCTGGATTTTGCCCAGGCTGCGCCGCTGGCCGAAGCGTTTTTACAGGCGCGCGGCTTACTGGAGTTCCCTTATACGCTCCAGCCCGGATGGGGGCAGGAAGTGTTTGTACTGCGGTTGGTGAACGGCCGTGCGGCGGCTCAACCGGATATCAGCGTGGGCGTCAACAGCGATGGGCAGGTCGCGTTTGTCAATTATCAGGTGGTTGGGGAGCCAACTGTGTTGGGCGAGTATCCGTTGGTGAGCGCGGAAGCGGCCTGGCAGCAGCTTCAGGCCGGGGTTACGGCCGATATTGTGGCTGAGATTGCGCCGCAGACGGCCGTAGCTGCCGCCGAACAGGGCAATGGTTTCCAATACTGGCCACGTACCCATCCATCCGGCCCGGATGTGCATCTGTACGCCTGGCCGGTAGCCTTTGCGCCGGTAGATGGGAATGGTCCGCCGCGCATTCAGGTGCTTGGCTACGCGCTTCAGACGGATGAGGCAACTTTAACTGCGCTGGCGGCGCAGGTGGGGCAAACAATCCACGTTTGGGGCAGTCTGGACAGCGCGTCTAATGTTCTGTCGGTGGCCGGTTGGGAACCGCAGCCGGCGCTGAATCCGCTCTTCAAAACCGGCACGATCCAACGGGTAGACGGGCAGGCGCGCCTGCAAGACGCACAAAGCGGGGAAACATTCATTCTGCCGGACGCGCCCATCGACGTGGCGGAAGGTGTGCCGGTGAATGTGGTTGCCTGGGCGGTGCGCGATGCCGGCCTGGCTTATCCGGTGTTGGATTGGGAGGGGATTGATCAGCAGATGATGGATACGGCCGTGCTGCCGCCGGCAGGGCTGGGGGAAACGGCCGTGGCCTACAGCCAGATCGTTATCGACGACGTGGCGCTCGGTTACTATGCCACTGCTGACCCGGAGGTTGTCCCGGGCACGCTTTGGCAGCCAGCCTGGCGATTTCAGGGCACGGCCGTCAGCGGAGCCGACAATGGCGACCGGGTGGTGTTTTACGTGCAGGCAGTTGACCCGGCCTTTTGGCGGCCTTAATTACGCATCCTGGATCATGTGGTAAACCAGGTCACTGGCAGAGATGACGGAGAATGGTCGGAGACGGCCGTTCTCCTCGCGCACAGCAACCACGCGATGAATTTGCCGGTCCATCAGCAAATTAGCTACGGCAAACATGGTTGTCTCCAGGCCAACGGTGATTACCTCGGAAGTCATGAACCGGGAAACCGGCTCCGTTTGCCAGGCTGGCTCCGCAATACAGGCGCGAACCAGATCAAAACGGGTCACAATACCTTCCAGGTATCCGGCGTCATCAACAACCACCAGACAACCGATGTCTTCTTCGGCCATCTGCCGCGCGGCGGACAGCAGCGGTGTGTTTGGGTGGCAGTTGTAAACGCCGTATCGTTTGGATTCCAACACAGTGCGGCTTTGCTTCATGGGGCGCTCCTCCTATTAACCTCATCCCTGATGTTACGCACTTGAAACCCCAAGAGTTTACCTGCCCTCTGGAAATGAGTGTTGATTTGGTAAAACCCTTGGGGTTTTCTGTAGAGTGACTGCGTAACCTGAGTTCATCATCGTACCTCTTCCCAAACCCACAGCTATTATATCGGCTTTTGCCCTGTTGTAGATACCTGCCGGGAAAGCAAAACGGGTGATGGCTTTCACGTCCCATCACCCGCTTTACTAATGCGTTACAATTTTTTAGGGAAGGAGGAAACGTCCCTAATCAATGCCATCATCCAGATCGTAGGCGTAGAAGTAACCGCCTTCGTTGATGTTTGACTGACCGATTCGGTAGAACCAATCGCTTACCCAACGCTGCTCAAAGCGGAAACTGCTGGCCTGCGACAGGGTGATTTGAGGAGCCTGATCGTGGTGCAATTGTTGCAGTTCAAAATAGTATTGTTCGCGGGCTTCTGGCGTCGTGGCCGATACACCGGCGTTCACCAGTTCGGTGAATTGGGCAAGTAGCTCGGCGGGCATGTTTTGCCGCCCGGCATAGGTACCCACGGTGAATGGTTGGACCCAGTTGTGCGGATCATGGATGTCTTCGCCCCAGCCGCTGACGGCGATGGGCAGTTGTTTGGCGCGGAATGAGCGCAGGAGTGTGGGCCAAGGCAAGCCAACGATGTCCACCTGGTAATTGGGGTTGATGGTTGCCAGGCTGTTCTGCAGGATTGCACCAATGGTTTGCCGGGTGGTGTTGCCGGTGTTGAAGGCTACTTGCACGCGGAAGCCGGTGTCGGGCAGTACGCCATCCCAGGCCAGAGCCAGTTCTTCGGCGCATTTGTCCAGATCGAATTCGTAGTAGGGGCCATCTTCATTGTAGCCGAGCATATCGCGGATAATGGGACCGTTGTTACGCACGCCTTTGCCAAGTTGTACATCGGCGATGTAGGTTTCGTAGTCGAAGCAGTAGTTGAACGCTTTGCGCACATGGATGTCGGAGAAAAAGTCTGGCGGCACGCCCTGACCATCCAGCTTGCCGCTGCCGATGTAGGGGTTATTGCCATCCTGGTCCGTCGCGACGTTGAAGTTGAGGAAGATGTCTGTGCGGGAGACGCTGGGCAGCAGGTCCCACTTGCGCAGCGGGCCGTTGGGATTGTCGGGATTTGGCGTGCATTCGTTGGTTTTGTAATCGCAAAATTCACCGACGAAGGGGTCTACCTGGGTTTCGTTTTCGGGCGGCACGTTGACCGAGGCCACGTCACCGGCTTGTAGGGCGGCGAAGCGGGTCCCCCATTCGGTGACTAACCGAACGATGACGGTTTTGATGCGCGGAATGCCAGACGGGCCGCCTTCCCAGACGGGCATGTCGGCGGTGCGCCAGTAGTTGGGGTTGGCGACGAGAACAAATTCTTCGCCGGGTGTCCAGTGGTCCAGCATGTAGGGGCCGGTGCCGTTGATGATGGCGGTGAGTTCGCTGTTTTCGGAGCCGGGGGCGTAGTGGCTGACCCAGGTGGCGCAGTCGCCATCCCAGGCGCCGTTGGCGATGGCCCATTCGCTGTCCAGGATATTGCCCCAGTAGCCGGCGAGGGTGACGAGGAAGGGTCCCCAGGGTTGGGCGAGATTGAAGGTGACGGTTCCGGCTTCGTCGTCGGCGACGATAGCGGCCTGGACTTGTTCGCACACGGCCGTTACCTTAGCCGGATCTACGGCCGTCAGGGCTTCAATATCACCGGCCAACCCACATTCAGGGTCGATGCCTTCGGTGATGTCGTAACAGTTGCTATAACCCAACATGGGTTCCAGCAGGAGCCACTGCGGGCCATTGGGGTCCGATTGCAGCAGACCGCGCTGGAAGGTGTAGGCCACATCGTGGGGTTCCAATGTGCCGCCATCGTGGAAAGAGATGCCTTCGCGGATATTGAAGGTATAGGAAAGGCCATCTTCGGAGATGAGGCCATTTTCCAGGCTGGGGACTTCTTTGGCCAGCGCCGGGACAACCGTGCTGCTGTCGCCTTTGTTGAAGTAGACCAACCCTTCCATGACGTTTTGTAAGACTTGCCCGCTGGCGCTGTCATAAGCCAGGTTGGGATCCAGGGTGTCTATGTCGCCAAAGGTGAGGGAAACGTAGGTTCCGGGTTCGGGAGGCGAGAAAGTTACCGGCGCTTCAGGTTCCGGCGTAGCCGTGACCACAATTTGTTCGCTGATGACGCGAGTGACTTCCACGGCCTGCCCTTCCTGGGTGATCGTTTCTGTGATGACGCGGGTTACTTCCACCGGCACCTCTTTTACGACCTCAACTGTTTCTGGCTGACAGGCAGCCAGTCCCAAGACGAGGAGCGCCAGGGCGACGAAGAACAAACTTGATTTTGTTGTCAGACGCTTGTTTGAAAACACGGATTTTCTTCTCCTTGTGTAAATAAATTTTGACCTTAAGTGGTCGATTATCGACCCAATTTTGGAGGCCAGGCGACATGTTTGGTAAGAAGTCGCTGCGGCTCTACTTGGGACATGACCATTCTACAATAGTATCAATTAAGTGTCAATATGGTGACAATATGGTATATTTAAGTGGTATTAAGGTGTCTTTTTGGGTTTTTTTGATTTTCGAGATAGACATAAGGTTTGGGGTGAGTAATGTATGGCGGCGGCGATGGGGATGAAAATGGGAAACGGCCGTGCGCCTGCACGGACAAGCAAATATAAAAATCCATAAAAAATTATTTGCTCTGGGCTTGCTCATTTCTTAAGGCTGGTTATACTAATTTAGGAAAAAGCTCCCATGAGTCACATCCATTTGAATTTGTTGTCCTAATTCTTGCTTCCTTGACTGCGACTGACTCGGCAAGCACATGGGGCATGATCAAATTCAAGCTGACGGAAAAGCTCATTCATCGCCAACGATACGCAGCACAGAAAACAGTTCAGAGAGACAACCTGATTTTTCTGGGAAAATTATTCTGAACACAAGATGACCTCAACAACTGGCACTAACATAGCAGCTCATGTCATTCCCATGACAACCCATCCTGCTTAAAACAGCAGCCGCTAAAACCGCAATCAACTGCAAACAGCACATCAAATTCAGTAACCCAATCGGGATATTGAAGCATATAGCGTGAGACAGAAAGGAGGCCCTATCGATAAGTTCGCTTATTTGTTTCCATATTTGTAAACCCCAACTTAAAACTTTTCGGAGGAGAATTTCATGAATAAAAAACATTTTCTAGTCTTGGTTAGCTTCGTGCTGATAGCGTTGTTGTTGGTTGCTTGTGGCGGCGAAGCTCAGGTGGAAACCGTGACCGTCGAAGTGACGCGAGTTGTAGAAGTAACGGCCGCCGCTCCTGCGGACGCCGCCGCCCCGGCCGCTCCCGCCGCTGAAGGCATTACCCTGCAAACGGTGCGCGAACGCGGCACAGTTAAATGTGGCGGTAATCAGGCCGTCCCTGGTTTTGGGTATATCAACCCAGACACCAACGAATTTGAAGGCTTCGACATCGACTTTTGTAAAGCTGTTGCCGCCGCTGCGTTAGGCGACGCTACCGCCTTCGAAATTCGGCCGACCACCGCTAACGAACGCTTCCCCGTTCTGCAATCCGGTGAAATTGACGTCCTTATCCGTAATACCACCTGGACCCTAAGCCGCGACACCCAATTGGGCGCCGATTTCCAACCCACCACTTTCTTTGATGGGCAGGGCATGATGGTCCGTAAGGACAGCGGCATTACCGATTTGGCCGGTCTGGCTGGCGGCACCATTTGCGTGCAGTCTGGTACGACAACAGAAAAGAACCTGGCGGACGTTTTCCGCGCTCAGGGCATAGATTTTGAGCCAGTTGTGTTTGATGATGCAGATAAGACACGCGAAGCGTATGACGCCGGCCAATGTGATGGTTTCACTACCGATAAATCCGGCCTGGTTTCACAGCAAATTTTGTTGGCCGATCCGGCCGCGCACACCATTCTGGACGAAACCATGTCCAAAGAACCTCTGGGTCCGCTGACTCGTCATGGCGACAACAACTGGGGCGACATTGTGATGTGGACCGTTAACTGCACGTTCCAGGCTGAAGAATTGGGCATCGATTCCACCAATGTTGACAGCTTCTTGGGCGGCGATGATCCGGTTGTGCAGAATGTGTTAGGCGAAACCGGTGATTTAGGCGCCGGCATGGGACTGAGCAATGATTGGTGTTATCAGGTTATTAAGCAAGTTGGCAATTATGCCGAGATTTATGCGCGTAACCTGGGTCCGGACACGCCGTTTAATCTGCCGCGTGGTCTGAATCAACAATGGACCGACGGTGGTTTGCTGTATTCCCCGCCATTCCGTTAAATCGACGTTGTAAGTTCATGAGTTAAGGCACAGCCCGGCACCTTGTCGGGCTGTGCTTTAAGTACGGGAACGGCCGTTGCCCTTCCCATCGAGAGGTATCAGCCATGACAGAATTAAGCCCTACTCCCCCAAAGGGCCAGGAATCTATTCCTTTCTGGCGTGATGGTCGAGTTATCGGGGTGCTGGCGCAGATTGCTTTTGTGGTTATGGTTGTTCTGGGTACCGCCTGGCTCCTGAAGAATGTCAACGACAATATTGGCGCTTTAGGTTCGTTTCGGTGTGCTGATGGCACAGAAAGCTTCCGCTGTGGCTTCAATTTTTTAAGTATTGACGCGCAGTTTGATATTTCAGAATCCATCATTCGGTATGAGCCGAGCGATTCTTATGCGCGCGCGCTGCTGGTCGGCGCGTTGAACACCCTGAAGGTAACCGTCTTCGGCGTGATTTTGGCCACAATTTTAGGCACACTGGCGGGTATTGCGCGGCTTTCCACAAACTGGTTGGTGAGTAATTTGGCCAAGTGGTATGTGGACTTTTTTAGAAATACGCCGTTATTGCTGCAGCTGTTTTTTATTTATTTTGGCGTTATTCTTTTATTTCCTGCGATTAAGGACGCCATTCAACCTTTTGGTCTGCCCATTTTCCTGAGCCAGCGCGGTATCAATATGCCTGGACCTGTGTTTATGCCATCCTTCTCTATTTGGATGGCTTTTCTGGTTTTGGGGATTATCCAGGCGCAGGTGACCTGGCTGTTTTTAGGGCGTCGGGAGGAGCAGACGGGCAAGAGCAGCAATCGTGGTTTATGGTCGCTTTTTTCTTTTGTTCTGGTGGCTGTACTTGGCTGGTATGTAGCCGGAGGGACGGCAAATTCGCAAGGGATTATGGTGGCCAATGCCACCCGCATACGGGAGTTTGGCGATATTGAAACGCTGGTGTTGAGCCGGCTGCCGGTGAGTGATTTGGGGGATATAGACACGGCCGTTGCCGACGGTTCCCTGTCAACAGAAGCCTTAACAAGCGCCTCACTTCACGTTTGTGCCGTCAAAGACGCGCCATCCGAGGTCAATTTCACCTCGCAGCTTCGCCGAGCGGGTATTCCCTTTGTCGTCAATCGCAGCGATCGCCTGAATCAGGCGACAGAGGCGTATGTCGCGGGCGAATGCGAAGTGTTGGTTGCGCCGCAAGCGGCGCTGGCTTCCGAACGAAGCACATTGGAAAACGGGGCCAACCATGCCGTGATCCCGGTAGCCGAGACGCCGGTGCGCATATCTGTGCCGCGCATTGAAGGGCTGAATTTCATTGGCGGCATTAAGCTGACGCCCAGTTTTGCGGCCATTTTGATTGGGCTGGTTCTGTACACAGGCGCGTTTATTGCCGAAATTGTGCGCGCCGGCATTCAGTCGGTCGCTAAAGGGCAAACGGAAGCGGCGCGAGCGTTGGGTCTTTCCGAGTCGCAGCGGCTGCGGCTGGTGGTGCTGCCGCAGGCGATGCGGGTCATCATTCCGCCGCTGACCAGTCAATATCTGAACCTGGCAAAAAATTCATCGCTGGCCATTGCGGTTGGCTTTGCGGATTTGTGGGCCATTGCTTATACCACCCTGAACCAATCGGGGCGTTCGGTGCAAGTGTTTATGATTGTCATGGCGGCTTATCTGACATTGAGCCTGACCATTTCCTTTTTGCTGAACTGGTATAACCGGCGGATTGCCCTGGTGGAGAGATAACGATGACGACCTGGATACAATCTTTACAAGAACGCGTGGGCAACGGCCGTGAGTTTCATTTCGACAGCGGCCGTTTTATCCGCGAAAACATTACCAAAAGCTGGATATTTACCCTCTGGCTGATCGTCCTGACGTATCTCACCCTTGCCTACACCATCAGCCAGTTCCGCAGCTTGCCATTTACCACAGCGGTGCTGGTAGTGGTGTGGCTGGTAACGGTTAGCCTGACGGTATACAACGAAATAACCCGCAGCCACACTGCCATGACTTTGTGGCTGCGAAACAATCTTTACAGCTCGATCACCAATACGCTGCTCTCGCTGCTGCTGGTGCTGGCCATCGTTGCGGCCGTGTGGGGCTTTATTGATTATGCCTTCTTGCGCGCCAGCTTTACGCGGGTGCCAGAGGAAGCGCAGGCCATCCTGGCGCAGTTCGATTCGCCCGGCGCGAATTGGGGCGCTGTCTTGGACAATATGCGCAATTTGATGGTTTTCCGCTACCCGAAGGAAGATAGTTGGCGTTTGGTGTTTGTGATTGTCTATATGGGTGTGTTGTTGGGCGCGAGCGCACTCGTTTTTTCGCAAGAACGATTTCACCGTCATTGGCTGCGCCGGGTATTGACCGGATTCTGGTTGGTGACGCCGTTTCTAACGTTTGCTTTGCTTTTGGGGGTTAAACCTGTTCCCGGCCGGACGGTGGATTTTCTTATCAGGTTGCTGGCCGTTTTAGTAGGGCTGGTGGCTTTGTTTTTCTTATCGCGCGTGCTGCTAAAGCGGTTTCCCAGCCTGATCGTGTCGTTTTTGGTGACTGTGTTGTGGGCGGCGGCGGCGGTAACGGCCGTTTCCCTCCTCAGTGACACCCTGATGGCAGGTCTTAACCCCGATATTGCCTGGGGCGGTTTGTTACTTACCCTGATCATTGCCGTCTTTGCCATCGTCGCTTCCTTTCCACTGGGTGTGCTGCTAGCGCTCGGCCGGCGCAGCCAGATTCGCGGCATCCCACCCTGGCTCACCTATGCCACAGCAGCCGTATTTACCGCCTATTACCTGTATACTACCACCTTGCCCGCCTTCGCCGCCGCCACCACCATCCTGCAGCAGTTATTCTCACTCTGGCCCTTGTTATTCCTGGTCATCGCTTACCTGTTCCAGAAATATTTTAAGGGAAACGTGGTAGCTGTGTTCTGCACGTTTTACATCGAAGGCATTCGCGGCGTACCGTTGATCACGGTCCTGTTCATGTCTATCATTTTGTTCCCCATCTTGCTGCCCAAGGGCATGGAAATCTTAAGCACCTGGCGCGTCATGGTTGCGGCTGCCCTGTTCGCCGCCGCTTACCTGGCCGAAAATGTGCGCGGCGGCCTACAGTCTATTCCCAAAGGCCAATACGAAGCCGCCGATGCCATCGGCCTCAACACGTTCCAAAAATACCGCCTCATCATCCTGCCGCAGGCTATTCGCACAGTAATCCCGGCCATCGTTGGGCAATTCATCGGTTTGTTCAAAGACACAACCCTGATCGCCATCGTTGGTTTGGTTGAATTGTTGGGCGTTGCCAACCTGATCTCAGCGCAAACTGATTGGTTGGGCGTACGCCGCGAACCTTATATTTTCCTGATGCTCATCTACTTTACCGGTAGTTGGGTCATGGCCACCTCCAGTCGTCGCCTGGAGAAACGCATGGGCGTTGGTGAGAGATAGGCCGCAAAAGCGGAAGAGGTAAATCATGACGACAACAAAAAGTATCCCAACAACATTAACCAGGGCCGAAGAGGTCATTGTTTGTAAAGATGTTCAAAAGTGGTATGGCGATTTTCACGCCTTGCGCGGCATTAGCCTGACAGTGAAAAAAGGGGAAGTGATTGTCATTCTGGGACCGTCTGGTTCCGGCAAATCGACGTTTATCCGCTGCATCAATCGCCTGGAAGAACACCAGCAAGGCGAAATAAGCGTTGAAGGAACGACACTCAACTATGACGTGCGCAACATTGCGGAAATTCGCCGCGAGGTGGGTATGGTTTTTCAACAGTTCAACCTGTTTCCCCACCTGACGGTGCTGGATAATGTGACCCTGGCGCCTATCCACGTCCGCAAGTGGTCGCGCGACCATGCGGAAGACCGGGCCATGCACTGGCTGACTCGCGTAGGTATTCCGGAACAGGCCAACAAATATCCGGGCCAGTTATCCGGCGGCCAGCAGCAGCGGGTGGCCATCGCCCGTACCTTGACCATGGAGCCGAAGATTTTGCTGTTCGATGAGCCAACTTCAGCTTTGGATCCGGAAATGATCAAGGAAGTGTTGGATGTGATGCGTGATTTGGCGACCGAAGGATATACCATCCTGGCGGTGACACATGAGATGGGGTTTGCCCGCACAGTGGCGGATCGCATTATTTTTATGGACGCAGGGCAAATTGTGGAAGAGAACACGCCGGAAAACTTCTTTACCAATCCGGATAATGAGCGCACGAAGCTGTTCTTAAACCAGATTTTGCATCACTAAATCATCTTGGCAGATTAAGATTCGGTTATGTGGGCGCTGCGTGATACGCGAGATTATCACGCAGCGCTCGTTCCAATGCCTCCCCCGGACTCCCGAAGTACACGCAACCTTTTGAACCAGCGCAAAACGGCCGTCGCCGGTTGTATTGTGCCACGCCTGCGTGAAATCTGATTAACGCCAAGCCGCAGAGGTAAAGTTTACCGCCCTGGCGTAGTCGGCAGTTTTTTCTTTGTGGCGGCGCGCCTCACGCCTGAAATCCCCCCTGTTACTGTTAATTGCATCGTGTCATCAACCAAACGGTTGATAGCCGCCTGCCTGTGGGTGGAGCGGCGAATCAGCCAATGGTTGTTGCCCTTTCCGCTCATTGATTGATTTTAGAAAGCCGGGCATCGTCTACCATAGAACCATCTAGCAAAAAGGAAGGACAACCATGAATCCGGTAATTGCAGTACATCATTTGCGCAAAACGTATGGGTCGGTAACGGCCGTCGACACTATCTCTTTCACGGTGCAGCCGGGCGAAATCTTCGCCATCGTTGGCCCAAACGGCGCAGGTAAAACAACGGCCGTCGAATCGATCATCGGGCTGCGCAAACCAGACAGCGGCGACATCCGCGTGCTGGGTCTGGATCCGCAGACACAGAGCCGTGCATTGAAACAGCGCATCGGCATCCAATTGCAGCAAGCGGCCCTGCCCAGCCGCATCAAAGTATGGGAAGCGCTGGCCTTGTTCGCCACGTTTTACGACCATACCGTTGCCTGGGAGCCGCTTCTGGAAACCTGGGGGCTGGCCGAAAAGCGCAATGCCCAATTTGCCAAGCTCTCAGGCGGCCAGAAACAGCGGTTGTTCATCGCCCTGGCGCTGCTCAACGATCCCGAGGTGGTTTTTTTGGATGAGCTAACCACCGGTCTGGACCCGCAAGCCCGCCATACTACCTGGGATGCCGTGCGCGCCATTCGCGAGCAGGGCAAGACAGTCGTTCTGGTGACTCATTTTATGGAAGAGGCAGAGCAACTGGCCGACCGGATGGCGATTATTGATGGCGGCAGAGTGGTGGCTCTCGATACGCCGCAGGCGTTGGTTCAGGGGCTTCAGGCGGGCAGCCGGGTGCGGTTTACCAGCCACAATGGGTTTGATGTTGGGCTGCTACGGCCGTTACCCGGCGTGACGCAGGTAGAGCAAAACGGCCGTCAAGTCACCGTCTATGGCAGCGGCCCATTACTCAGCCATGTTGTCTCGGCTTTAAACAGCCAAAACCTGGCTCCCGCCGACCTGAGTGTGGAGCAGGCCAATCTGGAAGACGTATTTCTGGCCCTTACCGGCCGGCAAATTCGAGATTAGTCTGGACAATTATCGCCAGACTACCAAGGAGTGAGTGTTTTCATGAAAACTTTGTGGAAAATGATTTGGACAGAGCTGAAATTGCAACTACGCGAACCGGTTGGCGTCTTTTTTACCCTGGCTTTTCCCTTGATGCTGCTGTTTATCTTTGGCAGCATCTACGGCAACGAGCCGTCAGATTATCTGGGCGGCCACGGGTCTATCGACATCTCTGTGCCGGGCTACATCGGCATGATTATCGGCACAATTGGGATGCTCAGTTTGCCCATTGCCCTTTCCACCTACCGCGAACAGGGTATCCTGCGCCGCCTGCAAGCCACGCCGCTGCCATCCAGCATCATTCTCTGGTCGCAGGTGGCCGTCAACGTCATCATGACCCTGTTCGGCGCTTCGATGTTGGTGATCGCCGGGTTCGTCGTTTACGATCTCAGCGTGCCTCAGGCGTCGTTTGGGCTGCTGCTGGCCGTGATTTTAAGCGGGTTTAGCTTTCTGGCGGTGGGTTTTGTGCTGGCCGGGGTACTGCCTACAGCGCGTTCGGCGCAGGCGGTGGGGATGGCTTTGTTTTACCCCATGCTGTTTCTTTCTGGCGCAGCTATGCCGCGCCAGGTGATGCCGGAAGGCGTGCAGAAATTCTCCGAACTATTGCCGTTGACCCATGTGGTAAAGTTGTTGGAAGGATTGTGGCTGGACGGCGTCTGGAACCTGACCTCGTTAGCGGTGGTAGTGGGGTTGTTGATGGTTTGTCTGGTCATTTCGCGGCGCACTTTCCGCTGGGAATAGGTGCTGTTAAACTGACGTCATCGGTCATGCGGCATCTAACAAATGCCGCATGGCCGTCTTCGCAGGCAGGTGAGATGATGAAAAAAGACGCAGGCACGGGCGCGCAAAAAGATATTTGGGAACGGACGGGCTGGCTGTGGACGGCCGTTTTCCATATCAATCTCGTCGTGGTCATCGTTTTAGGGCTGACCAGCAGCGACAACGCAGGCTACGAAGGCCGCATTCTCGCCCTGGGCATTGGTTTGGCCGTGTGGCAGGTCGGGTTGTTGTATGGCCTCATGCGCCTGGGGCTGCGTGAACGGCCGTACATCTCGGTCCTTCTGGTGGCTGTCGGGGTCATCTTCTGGTTTTTGCTCGTCCGCATCGACTCCCTGTTTTACTTCTTGCTGGGCGGCCTGTTCCCCTTCATCTACATTTTTTTGCCGATTGGCTGGGCGATTCTGATGACCTTTTTGGTCAATGGCCTGGCCGCTTACGACAATTATTTGATGAACCAGACGCCGAACTGGTGGGGTACGGGACTGTTGTATTGGCTGGGATATACGGCCGTAGCCGTGTTATTGGGCATCTGGATTTACGCCATCATCCGCCAGAGTTCGCAGCGGCGGGAATTGATTGTGCAACTGCAGCAAACACAGGCCGAACTGGCCGCCGCCGAGCGGCGCGAAGGCATGTTGGAAGAGCGCGAACGGCTGGCGCGGGAGATTCACGATACGCTGGCCCAGGGATTTACCAGCATTGTCATGCACCTGGAAGCCGCCGAGCAGGCCATCGACACCGATCCGGAGCGGCTGCGGCGGCATCTGAATAAGGCGCGGGAGACGGCGCGCATTAGCCTGGAACAGGCGCGCGATGTGGTGCAAGATTTACGCCCCGACTTGCTGGCGCGCCAATCGCTGCCAGAAGCGGTGGCGCGGGTGACAGCGCGATGGCAGGAAGAAACGGGGATTAAGGCCACGGCCGTGATCACCGGCGATACTTTGATATTGCACCCAGAGCTAGACATCACACTGCTGCGCGCCGTGCAGGAAGCGCTGGCCAATGTGCGCAAACACGCCCAGGCGCAGCACGTGACCGTGACGCTTTCTTATTTGAGCGATATGGTGCTGCTGGATGTGCAGGATGACGGCGTGGGCTTGACCAGGGGAACGGCCGTGGTCCATCCGCATTCCGGTGGGTTTGGGTTGGTGGCCATGCGCGAGCGGGTGACCAAACTGGGGGGCGAACTGCTCATCGAAAGTGAACCAGGCGAAGGGACAACCGTGGCCGTGTCGATCCCGTTGAACAGTCAACAGCGAATCGATGCCGATGAATACAAAATGGGTGACGCATGATAGACGAAACGAAAAGCCAGATTCAAATAGTCATTGTGGACGATCATCCGGTGGTGCGGGAAGGGCTGGCCGGCATGTTGGCGGGGCAGGCAGATTTTGTCGTGGTGGGCATGGCGGCCGATGGCGCGGAAGCAGTTGCCCTGGATGCCCGTCTTGCGCCGGACGTTATTTTGATGGATTTGCGCATGCCGGGCGTGGATGGCGTGGGCGCGATTCAGGCGATTAAGAGGCAACGGCC
>JAKQCM010000283.1 GCA_029559155.1 Chloroflexota bacterium | reverse complement strand
ATCCCATGCGCCAGGAAGAACTGGAACGCACGCTGGCTGCGTGGGCGCCCGAACACCTGCAATCGGTATTGGATTCATTGGCAGCAAACAATCGTGTGCAACTAATTGAGCGGCTTGGGATAAAATTTTGGAGTACAACTCCCGCCCATTACCCGGCAGACTCCCGCAGCCGCAAAACCAAACCGAAACCACAAAAAGCAGGCCTTTCAGATTAGAAGGCGGGCATCCGCCAAAGCGTTAGACAGATTCATCAGAAGCCATGCTCAATAAATCCATGTTGCTCGGATCATGAACAAATCCCCAAAACGTTTCCTGAGGTCGGTAAGGTGTATCCAAACTGCGCCGGATCATGTAAATGATGCGCTTCAAATCCATGCCGATAACCGGTATATTTACCACGCTGCCTGCCGCTAAAGCCCAGGAAGCCGCCAGCGAGGAAACAAACGAAACGCCAAATCCTGCTTCGACTGTTTTGACAATTGCCTCTGCATTGCCTAATTCTAAAAATATATTTAAGTCTTCTACGGTGATGTCGTGCTTGGCTAATTCGGTTAGTAAGACGCGCCTCGTGCCAGACGTTGCCTCCCGCATCAACAAGGGTTCCGACAAGAGGTCTGCTGGTTCAATAGCCTGTCGGCTGACCCACGGGTGGCTGGATGGGGCAATCAGCACAATGTTGTCTGTAAAAAACTCCTGACATTCAAACCCTTGATTGCACAAATCATAACTGCTCACAACAGCCAAATTTGCTTCCCCCTCTAACAGGCGTGGAATAACGTGGTGCGGGGTGCAAGCCAGTATTCTGACCTGAATGCCTGGATGCTGCCGGCAAAAACGAGCCGCCAACTGCGGCAAAACATATTTGCCAGCCGTGGTGCTGCACGCTACTCGCAGGCTGCCGACAACGCCATCCTGTAAAGAAGCGATCAGCTCCTGCGTTTCTAAGGCTTGGTGGATAAGCTTGTGGGCCCAGGGCAAGAGCAATCGGCCCGCTTCTGTCAGATTAAGATCGTGACTCGATCGATCAAACAGCAACACGCCCAATTCTTGCTCCAATGTTTTAATGCGGTGGCTGATTGTAGGTTGGGAAAGTTGTAGGTGTTTGGCTGCCACTGAAAAGCTTAGATTCTCAGCCGCATAAATGAAGGCTTCGAGTTTTGATAATTCTATCATGAGCAAGCTCCATACCAGATTGTATCATTTCTGAAAAGAATCACCGCTTGTCTTCATCCTTTTTCGCCTCACAATATTTTTCCCCGGAGAGAATACCGTAAGGCGAAAATGTTTGTATGTTCGTAGCTGGCCAGGTTTCTCTGACAAACCCCCAAGGATTTGATACCCAATTACTCCAAATTCGCAGGAGCAGACCCTCGATGGTCTGTATCATGACGTGAGTTATGTCATAAATCCATGTGACAAATATCATTATCTTTGGCGGCAAGCCAAAATTGCTATTGCAACTTATTGTAAATGAATGCATTATATAGCACGATAAAGTGAATTGCCTTCGCTGTTGGAGTAATTGGCCAGACACGGCCGTTTTCATCCACGCCGAAAGAGATGAATTTCTATGATAGCTTCCACCGATAACGACTTGACTCATTTGCATGCCAATGTGTGCCAGGCATTGGCCGACCCCAAACGTATTCAGATTTTGTACGCCCTGGCAGATGGGCCATATCACGTTAACTCGCTGGCTCACGATCTGAACATCCCGCAGCCAACTGTCTCGCGTCATTTACGAATCTTACGGCAACAGTCGTTGGTGGCCACAGAGCGGGAAGGCGTTGGCGTCATTTATCGTTTGACCGATCAGCGGATTATTCAAGTATTGGACACCTTGCGGCTTTTGATGGTGGAAGCGATCGCCCGGAAAACGGCCGTTCTTAACGGGAACCACCGCGCTTAATCAATCAGGACGATGCCCCATGATAAAAAACAAAACCCACACAATTTTTTGGTTTCTATTATTGAGCGGTCTCGTACTCTTTCTGAGCCTGACGGTTCCCCAATCAGCTCAGGCGCAGTGTGGTTCGTCCGCCTCATCGTGTAAAAATTGCCACGAAGTGCAAGGCGAAGACCCGGTCAACAGTGATGGCACCAACTGGCACGAAGCCCACGCCTTTGGCGACTTTTGTGAATTTTGTCACGCCGGTAATGTACAGGCCACCGACAAAGAAACTGCCCATGTCGGTCTGGAAGCGCCGCTAGACAATGTGCAGATTAGCTGCGGCAACTGCCACGCCGCCGATCTGGACGAGCGCGCCAATGTTTATGCCGTCGCCTTAGGGGTGGAAATTGGCAGCGGTGGTGGTTCTGGTTCTGAACCGCCGGCAGGTACTGATGATGGTAGTGGGGGGGGAAAAACGGCCGTTGCCCCTTCTCCCGCCAAACCAGACACATCATCTTCCTCCCCATCCGCGCCTTCTGGTCTAGTGATCAACGATCCCAACGTCATCGACTACGTTGCCCGCTACAACGAAACCGTGCTCGGCATCAAAATCATCAATTGGGGCGATCGCATCCTGCTAGGGTTAATCGCCATCACCCTGGTCGGCGGCGGCGGGTTTGTTGTTTGGAACGAACGCCGCAGGCAGCAGCCCATCAGTCCTGTTAGCGAAACGGTTCTGGCTGAACAAAAAAGCAAATATCCCGATTACCCGCCGCAGGTGGTGGCCCTGCTGCCGCGCCTGAGCCAACTGTCTGCCGACGCCTGGCAGGACCTCTACCAATTTCTGGAAGACCCGAGCAAAGCGCAAACCCTGCTGCACGATTTGGTGCGTCTGCAACCAGACCTTGTTAATCAGGTTCGCCAGCTAGACCGGGAATCGCAAGCGCTGCTGCTGGCCCTGGCCAGCACCGGCGATTAGTCCTGCACTTGCGTACCGCTAAACGATAAGAAACCTTCCCCGCAGTCTGGATGGATACAACAACCTGGAGAAAAAATGGATTGGCTAAAAGAGCAGTTTAAAAAAGAAGAATGGTCGCCTTATGTGGCCGGGGCTGTGCTGGGAGTCGTTGGCATTTTGGCCGTCCTCCTCAGCGACAGCTTGTTAGGGGCATCCGGCGCATTTGAAAACCTCGCCGGAACCATCGGCCAAACGACAGCGCCTAAACTTTTTGATAATTTATATTTTAACTATGTCATGCCGCCAGGGCTTACCTGGTCTGGCATCCTGCTCATCGGTGTGTTTTTGGGCGGTATGCTTGGCGCGTGGTCTAGCCGCACCTGGAAGCTGCGCCTGAACTCCGACGAGCAGTGGAAACAAGTGTTTGGTCCCAGTTGGCCGAAGCGATGGCTGCTGGCCTTCCTGGGGGCGATTGTTTTGGAGATAGGCGCGGGCATTGCCGGCGGCTGCACCAGCGGGTTAGCCATCTCTGGGGGGATGTTACTCGCGCCGGCCGCCTTTATTTTTATCGGCGCGATGTTTGCCTCCGGCATTGCCACCGCCTGGCTCGTTTACGGTAGGAGATACTAAACATGACTGGTAACCTGATAGCTTTAGTTTTAGGTCTCTTTTTTGGATTATCGCTGCAAAAAGCAGGGTTGACCAAATACCACAAAATTGTCAATGTGTTCCGGTTTACCGATTTTGCCGTGCTTAAATTCATGATGACCACGCTCATCGTCTCCATGGCCGGTCTGTACACGTTGAAGTGGATGGGGCTGATCACTTTTCCCGGCGTGCCGGCCACCTACATCGCCGGTAACGTGATTGGCGGCCTGATTTTTGGCGTGGGTATGGCTTTTTCCGGTTACTGTCCGGGCACTTGTGTCGCCGGGTCCGGCGAAGGCAAACTCGATTATCTCATTCCTGGTTTATTGGGGTTCACCACAGGCGCAGCGATCTATGGGTTGATTTATCCGTCTCTGTTTCCCAAGATTTCGGCCATTGCTAACATGGGTTCTATCATTATCCCGGATTTATGGAACCTCAATTCAGCGCTGGTCATCATCTTCTTCTCCTTGCTCAGTCTTTTCCTGTTTTATCTGATTGATCGCGCTCGGATGCAGCGCCAGGACAAGATGACCGAGTAAACAAAGCTGGCTCGACCGTAGACCCCAGGGGTTTGCTCCTGAGAATTTGGGTGATTCGGGCATCAAACCCTTGGGGTCTTGCCAGAGAAACCTGAGCAGTTACGAAAATTAAATGCCAGGCGGAAGATTGGGCCAATCTTCTGAGATTGGTCCAATCTAATCGCGTGAATGATTCAATTCTCGTTCCTAAAGGTTTGTTCTTGAGAAGATTGAACTAGACCTTTGGGTTTTTCCGGACAGGATTCATAATGACAACAACAACGATTAACCGTCGTGATTTTCTAAAAGTTTTTGGGGCAGCGGTGGGAGCCGTAGCCGTGGGGCAGTTGTTGCCCATTCATGTGGCCGAAGCCGCTAAAGAGGCAGGCTTCCTGGATATTGATGGCAACGGCCATATCCCAACGATGTGTGAAATGTGCGTTTGGCGCTGCGGTGTGCGGGCTAGAGTTGAAAACGGCCGTGTCGTGAAACTAGAAGGCAATCCAATTCACCCTCACTCGCTGGGCTTTTTATGCGCGCGCGGCCAGTCTGGACTGATGAACACCTATGATCCCGACCGCGTTTTAAAGCCGTTGGTGCGTGTTGGCCAGCGCGGCGAAGGCAAATTCCGTGAGACATCTTGGGAAGAGGCGCTGGACATCGTCGCCCAAAACATGCAGGAAATTAAAGAGAAGTATGGGCCGGAAGCGATGATTTTCTCGTCCACGCATAATCTTTCGCAGGTGCAGTTCGAGAATTTGCTCAACGCCTACGGGTCGCCGAATTATGGCACGCAGCGCAGTCTCTGTTTTAACGCCATGATTGTGGCGAACCAGATGACCTATGGCATGGAGGAACCGGATCGCAGTTATGCGGATTTGGCGTATCTCATTTTAACCGGCCGTAACCTGATGGAAGCAATTTCTACCTCAGAGACAAGTATTCTGAGCCATGCGATAGATCGCGGGTTGAAGGTGGTGTATGTAGACCCGCGCTTCACAAAAACGGCCGCTAAATCCACCGACTGGTGCGCCATTCGACCCGGCACGGATCTGGCTTTCCACCTGGCATTGCTCAATGTGATCATCAGTGAAAACCGGTACGATCATGACTTTGTGTCCCAGTACACGGTTGGGTTTGAACAGTTGGCGGAGGAAGTACGGCCGTTTACCCCCGAATGGGCCGCGCCGATCACCGACATCAACGCCGACGTTATACGTCGTATTGCGCGTGAATTTAGCGACGCTGCCCCCCATGCCCTGGCCCACAACGGCTGGCGAACGTCTAACTTTGTCAACTCCTTCCAAACTGAGCGAGCGATTGCCTGCCTGAACGCCCTGGCCGGGAATTGGGGTATTCACCTCAAACCGGCCGCAGGTGAAGGCGGCGGACCTTTGGGCGCGCCGCCGCAGCCGCCATATCCGCGCGCCTCGGCCATGCGCATGGATGGCGTGCCCTGGAAATACCCGCTGGTGCCGTTTAAGCTCGGCGTATTCCAGGAACTGCGCGACGCGATCCTGGCCGAAGAGCCTTATCAGGCGCATGGCTGGTTTATCTCTCGCCAAAATCCGGTGCAATCCCTGCCGGATCGGGCGCGCACCCTGGAGGCGATGAGCAAGATGGATTTCATCGCCGTCGTGGATATTTCGCTGAACGACACGGCCTGGTTTGCTGATGTGGTCCTGCCGGAAGCATCTTATTTGGAACGGTATGATCCCCTGAACATTGTGGGCGATCGGGCTTTTCTTCGCCAGCCCGTCATCCAACCGCAGGGCGAGGCGAAGTCGGCGCTGTGGATTTACAAAGAGTTGGGCGAGCGGTTGGGATTGGGCGAGTATTTCCAATATACGGACGAGGAAGATTATTTGCGCCAGCAGCTTGCGCCTTTGGGCGTTACGCTGCAAGAAGTGCGCGAGGCAGGTTACGCCCAACTGCCATCGGCCGCAAGTGAGGAGATTGAATATGTCTGGAACACGCCATCGGGTAAGGTTGAGCTGTTTTCAGACACGTTAGATCGGGCCGGTTTTGCGGCTGTGCCCACCTGGGAAGAGCCGCCCCGTCCTCCGGCGGGGAAATTTTATTTACTGACGGGCAAAGTGGGGCGGCACACGCAGTTTGCCACGCAAAACAATCAACTGCTGCATAAGTATCAAGATGAGCCGCGCTTGTGGATGAATCCGGACACGGCAAGGGCGTTGGTCCTGGCGGATAACGATTTGGTGAAAGTGGCCAGTGACGTGGGCGAGATTCGTATCGCCTTGCAGGTAACGCCGGCCATTCGGCCAGACTGTGTGTATTTAGCGCCGGGTTTTGGCAAATTATCGCAGGGATTGACGACGGCTTTTGGGGTGGGCGCCAGTTCTTCGGTGCTGCATGTGACGCACACGGACCCGATCAGCGGCGGGCAGGCTTTGAGTCAGACGTTTGTAACGGTAACGGCCGTTTCATAAAAGCGAGAGACCATCCTATGTCAGAAAACAACACAACTCAAAAAGAATTTGGCTTCTTAATTGACGCCTCCCGCTGTATTGACTGCCGCGCTTGTTTGGTCGCTTGCAGCGTTGAAAATGAAGTGCCCAACGATATTTCTCGCATCTGGATAAAAGAAACGGGCGTCACCGGGCAGTTTCCCGACCTATCGCGCTATTCGGCGCCTTACCACTGTATGCACTGTGATGATCCTTCTTGCGTTTCCGCCTGCACGGTGGGCGCGCTGCAAAAAAGCGACAGCGGCATTGTGACCTATGACGCGGATCGCTGCATTGGCTGCCGTTACTGTATGTATGCCTGTCCTTTTCAGGTGCCGAATTTTGAATGGGACGTGCGTTTCCCACTTATTGTGAAGTGTGATATGTGCGTGTCCCGGCTGGCAGCCGGCGAAGGGGAACCGGCGTGCGCGGCTACCTGTCCGACGGATGCCATTATGTATGGCGAGAAGAGCAGCATGCTGGCGCAAGCACATCAGCGCATCGAGCTAAACCCGGATAAATATGTAGACCACGTGTATGGCGAAACTGAAAACGGAGGCACGGCGACTTTTTATGTTTCGCCGGTTCCTTTTGAAGAGTTGGGATTCCCGACGGGTGGCATTGTGTCTTCGGCCTATACCAACCGGTTGGTGACGCATGGTACGCCAGCGGTGGCGGGGGCTGTGGCAATTGGCTTGAGTGGTATTTATCTGACGATTAAGCACCATGAAGAGGCGATGGCAGGGTTGGGAGAAGAAATGCATGGGGAAACGGCCGTTTCTGCCTTTCCCGGCGAGCCAACCCACAACGAGACGGCAGAGGCATAATCATGTTCATCAAAAAAATTGTCGGCGAAATTAAATCCTTATCTGTAGGCTACTTCATTGTGGCGGTTATTGCCGCCTCCGGTCTGGCGGTCGGCGCGTATCGACTGTATGCAGGGTTGGGCGATACCACCAATTTGAGCAAGGCATTCCCCTGGGGCATCTGGATCAGCTTCGACCTGTCCACAGTCGCCTTTTCCGGCGGCGCGTTTACGCTGGCGGCTCTGGTCTACGTTTTTCATCTGCACGAGCTGCATCCGGCCGTGCGCCCCACCGTGTTAGCCGGTTTGATTGGTTATTCGTCAGTGCTGGTTATTTTATTTATGGATTTGGGGCGCTGGGATCGTTTTTACCACTTTCTGATCTACCCCAATCTCAATTCAGCATTGTTTGAAGTGAGTTGGTGTATTGCCCTCTATTCCACCATCCTGATTTACGAACTCAGCCCGGTCTTTCTGAAAAATTCCCGATTTAGCGGTGTTTTGCCCATCATCGAAAAATGGACGATTCCGCTGGTGATTGCCGGTGTAACCCTGTCTACATTGCACCAATCGTCGTTGGGCACGCTGTTTGTGATCATGTCCTCGCGGCTGCATCCGCTGTGGTACTCGATGTTATTACCTGTGTTTTTTCTGATTTTGTCGCTGGCGGCCGGCCTGGCTATGGTCACAGCCGGCGCGGTGATCAGTTATTGGGTTTTTAAGCGCACATTGCCAGAAAATGTCATGGCCGAACTGGTCTGGTTTATCCCCTGGGTGTTGGGGGTGTATCTGGTGCTCAAATTGGGTGAACTGGAGATTACGGACGAACTGCACCTGATGTTTAGCAGCGGCATGTACAGCGTCCTCTTTTTAGCCGAGCTGATCATTGGCGTTTTGATCCCGATTATCTTGTTCTCGTTCAAAAAAGTGCGGCACAACCGGGTTGGCGTTTTGGTTGGGGCCGGGTTTGTCTTAGTCGGAACGGTGCTTAATCGGTTTAACGTTTCCTGGTTTGCCATGCGGCCGGTCAATGGCGAGGTATATTCGCCGCATTGGATGGAAGTGGCTATTTTGGTTGGCGTGGTGGCAACGGCCGTTTTGGCCTATTCTCTGGTTGCCCATTATTTCCCCTTGTTCGATGAAACCGTCGTCGTAACACCCGCGCAAACCCGCATCCGCAACCCACAAACGATCCTGAGTCCTAAAGCGACCGGCGATTAGTTGCCGCCTGGGTGGCCTATAAGCCCAGCTTATTGGTCCATTGGTATGCTCTCGGCCTTTTGCTTATAATCTCTTGACGTTAATTTTCCAACGAGGGAAGAGGCTAAGCCAAGGGTCGAGGTTTCGCATGACTGAGTTACTAACCACGAAACAAGTACAAGATAGATTGCAGGTAGACCGGACAACCATTTATCGGATGCTGAAAGACGGCCGTTTGCAAGGCGTCAAAGTTGGCCAACAATGGCGTTTCCCCTTGGCGGAAGTAGAATCACTACTTTCCGGCACACCAATGCCTACCTCTGCCCGTGAAGCGCCCCGGCTCTCCAAAGAAATTTTGCCCATCCAATGCCTCCAATCCATTCAGGACGTCAGCGCAGAAACCGTAGAGGTCGGGGCAATTATCACAGATACCAGTGGGCGGCCGATCACCGAAATCAGCAATTCTTGTGCGTTTTGTAACCTTATCCTCAGTACGGAATCCGGCCAGAAGGCATGTATCGAATCGTGGCGAAAATTGGCCGAGCAGCATGAAAAACTGCCCCAATTTTCCACCTGTCACGCCGGTTTTCAGTATGCGCGAGCGCGGATTGAAGCGGATGGCGATTCTCCGGCCATGTTTGTTGCCGGCCAATTTTTTACATCGCCGCTGGATCCTGCCGTGCGGCAGGCGCAGATTCAACAGTTGGCGAAAAAACATGGGTTGGATGCGGCCGAGTTAGCCGCAGTTGATCGCCCACAGCACATTTTGAGCGACAAGGCGCAAACTAAAATCAGCCGCTGGCTGCAAAAATTGGCCGACACTTTCACGCTGATCTCCCTGGAACGGGCCGATATGCTCGGCCGGTTGCAGCGCATTGCCAGCATCAGCGCCCTGGCGGAAGAAAGAGTTTAGGCGATTGCTCGCTCCTGTGAGAATGGGACACGGATAAACACGGATCCCCGCATTTTTGTTTCAGCCGTGAATGATGACCCTATCGTCGGGAGTCACTTCAATGAAAAGGGAGCGTAACGGCCACGCCGCCGGCCCGCGCTCAACTTCCCCATCCGCCCCAAACTCGCTGCCATGACAGGGACAATGGAAACCGGAAACGGCCGTTTCCCTTTCCTGCACCAGACAACCCAAATGTGTGCAAACCGCGTCTAACGCCGTCAGCCGTTCCCCATCGTTTACTAACCAGGCCCGCGCTGCACCGATATACGTGGTGGAACCAGGCGGGAAATCGGACACCATTCCAGCCTCTACCAACGGTGCAGGGCTGGTTTGCAAACCGCGCGCCCCCAGAAAACGACCCATCTGATAGACCAAAACGCCCATCGCGGCCACCCAGCCACCATGAGTCAGCAAAGCCAAAAAGCGGCGGCGGGAAGCATTGGGCGCGTTCGTATTCTCGTTCATGTATTTTATGGAGATTAGGGATTGGCGATTAGATTCGTCGCCAATCGCCAATCTCTAATTCCTAGTCCCTGATTTCTCGTTCATACGCATGGCATTCATGACAGTAATGACTTTCTTGCTCGTCGGGCTGCTGTTGGCAGGCGCTGCCCATGATCAGAGGCACTTCGTATAAACGGCCGTCTACCTTCCCCGTCTCCATCAATCGCTTGCCATCCCACTGCACCCAGCCAAACGTCTCGCCTTGCGCCGTGGCGATGACAGTATCACCTACCGTCACGCTGTAATTGGGATTCAAGTTTGCCGAAATGATGGCCGGGTGTTCCGGGTCGTCGATGGTGGTCAACAGAGGTAGTGCCGTAAGTGTGCCGTGGCAAGTCTGGCATTGGATGTACTGAATTTCTCTCTGGCTGGAATGGATGTCGCCATCGCCCATTACCTCGCCGTTGGTGTGGCAGTCCACGCAGTCCAGCTCCCATTCACACAGTGTAAACTGGGCGATGGGCTGGTAGTAATCCAGCTCCCGCTGCGCTTGGGCCGACAAACTGTGTGGGCCGGGCAAATCGTCGCGCTCTAAAAAAGTCATCTGGCGCAAAGAGTAGTTGCCGCGATTGTGGCAGTGGTTGCACTGGTAATAGGGGATAGCAGTGGTCAGTTGGTGCGAACGGGCGTGCCCTGGTTCGTCCTTGGCAATGGTCGGATCGCCGCCGCGATAGAGGCCATCATTTTCGTAGACCATGTGGCAGGCGGCACAGCCGGTGGCGCGAAAAAAGTAGGGTTGGGCCAGGGGCACGGCCGTTACGTGGCAAAGCTGGCAGTCTTGGTCGAAAACATGGACAGCTTCCGGCGCGTTCGGGCCAGGGCTGAATTCCGCCAAGAATGGCACGCCAGTATTCGTGGTGATGACATCGTCTTGTACGGCAAATACACCCCAGCGGGCTGTGGCGTCTGGTTGTTGGCCAAAAGCATAATTGACCTGGGCAATAGCTCCGGCGTAAGTGGCCTGCACGGAGGTTAGCACGCGGTGGATGTGGTCACGGCCGTTTTCAGCCGTCCCGCCGTGGCAAGCCGAGCCGCCGCACGATTCTTCAACGACGGCTAGATCGCTGGGATTGCCTGTTGTCTCTGCGGCGCTGCCACCGCGCAGCGCCGCGTGGGCCAGATCGGCGTCCAGCGCCAACCCATCGCCGCCGTGACACAACACACAGCCGAATGCTTCTTGTGGGTGGCTGGCGCTGATTTCTTCAATGCCCTGGTGGCAGGTGAGGCACAACTCCGGGCGGCCGGTCAGGGTGGGGGTGATTTGCACGATTGCAGGTTGGCGCGATTGGCGCACAACCGCACCAATTGTCAGCAAAAGGAGTAAAAATCCGAGAACGGCCGTTGCTGCTTGATTCCGACTCATCCCCACAACTCCCATGCTGTGAGAAAAACAATCCCCGCCGTAATGAGCAGCACCACGATTTGCGCCAGCCGCCCTTCACGATTTAACCAGACGGCCGTTCCCGTCTCCGACCGATCCCACAACCAGGGCAGCAGCGCCAACGCCATTATCACGGCTAGCGGAATGATGATGCCGGCCACCACCGGTGGCAGGTGGCGCAGCAAGGCTTGAAGCCATAAGAAAAACCACGGGGCAGCGATCGAAGCGGTAACGGCCTTTGCCGGACCAGTTACCAAATCCACCTGCGGGGCCAACGGGGCATCTACAAACAAAGCCAGCCCCAGCAGCAAACACAGCAAGGCCAACATTGCCACACCCTCCCGCTGTACCAATTCGCGGCGCGAAATGCGCGGCAGGTGGGAGGACCGGGGGGTGGAGATGGAAGGTTGTGTATTCTGCAATCGCTCATCGCCAATCTCATTCTTGTGGCTGATGCCGCCATCACGGCGAACACGAAAAGCGTGCCAGCCGAGCAGCAGCAGCACCGGTGCGCTCAGACCTAGCGTGTGCCAGGTGTAAAAACGCACCACCGTCACATCAGAAATTAAAGGGCCGCCAACCAATAATTCATATAACCAATTGCCAACTAACGGCGTCTGCCGCACGATGTTGGCGCCTACCGTCAACGCACCGAATGTGTCTACATCCCAACGCAGCACATAGCCGGAAAAACTGAGCAGCAAGCTAAACAGCAGCGCAATCAGCCCTAGCAACCAGTTGAAGCGGCGCGGAGGTTTGTAGCTCCCACTCAAGGCCACACGCAGTAGGTGCAAACTGCCCATAAGCACTAGTAGTACAGCAGCCCAGTAATGCAAATTGCGCAGTAACCAACCATAGGGGGCGACATAGGTGATGGTGCGGATGGCTTCTCCGGCCGAAACGGCCGTTGGCACATACACAAACATGAGTGGCACGCCCGTAACAACCAGGGATAGGAAAAGCAGCAGCGACATGCCGCCCAGGCCGAAGGTATAACGAAAACGCGCCTCACGGGCGGGAATAGTGGGGGGATGGAGATGCTCGAAAAAGTTTGGACGGCTCATATTGGGGATCATACGGCCGTTTCCCCAAAAAACAAAGAGACGCGGACAGTATGCTATAATGCTTATAATTTGAGATACCCTGTGTATGCCATCTTTAATCACCTTGCCCGTAGCGTTAGTAACCCCTTAAAAATCAAGTGGCTCAGATCGGACCAATCTTGGAGATTGGTCCGATCTCAAAATGCTAACTTATTTTTGCATGGAAACTTAGTACCGTACGTTATCCAGCCAGTAGTATACAACGTTACCGGCATTGATCCGTATGCTCGGACAAGGCAGTTAGCGCCACTTGGTCAAGGAGGACAATAACTATGTGGTGGCGTGTTCTCATATGGATGTCTTTTGGGATTCCTTTTCTGTGGATTGCATTACTTATCCACCGCGGAAAGGGGCGTATGAACCGTTGGTATCTACACGGGTTCTCGTCAATTGCCTACGGGTTTTTAGTTTGGGGATTGACAATGACTTTTATACCTGTCATGTTTCTCCTGCCTGTTAATACCAATATGAAAATCTACCTTTTGGCGGAGCGGTTGGGGTTGGTATGGTTCTCGCATTTGTCGTTTTTCCCCTTTGGAAGCCCGACTTCGTGAAGCCAGCTTGGTTACATCGTTTGGAAGCTCAATATCCACCAGACGCCATCGAGATGTTTAAGCATGAGTGGAAGAAAATGAATCGAGATGAGTGGGTGGGTGAATTTGGCACAGAAGAAGGAATGAACGAATTAGTGGAGCGGGTCACGGACAAATATGGCGAGTACGATCCGGAGCGCAAGAAATTTGTAAAGACCATTACAGCAACTGAATTATCCGAGGGGTGTGCATAGATTTGAAGTAGAAGGATGGCTTGTCGGTCTGTATAGCACCAACAGGCCATCCTTTTGCGCTCTAAACGGCGTACCGTCGGGATAAGCCGAACGATAATAACCAACAAAATCTGGCATTGGCCTAAAATCAGAATGTCTCAGAAAATGGGCCACATGAGCGGCCTTTTGACGCCTTTAAGACTTGCCGGGCATTCTGTCAATCTATTTTGTGCTTCACAAAACAGCGAAATATGTCGCTTTTTTTGCTTGAAATCACTACATGTAAGGCCCCCGTGCCCCCATATGGCGGTTTTTTTACCCACAGGCGTGTTAGTGGTGGTTGTTGGAGAACGGCCGTTCCCCCAACTCCCTACCCACCACGTTTACATCCCGGACTCGATTTCCGGCAGCGTCAGCAATCGTACTCCATGCTGCGCCGCCAAGGAATGCGCCGCTCCGGTGAACGCTTGCCGCGCGAACAGAGCATAATGCACCGTCCAGCCATCACCTCCGTCCGGCAAATCGGCCAACACTTTGGACGTCTTGACCTCAATTAACTCTGCCAGCACACTCCGGCTTACCAGCGCATCGCCCCATTTGCACTCCCCCAACAAAAGCTGCCGCTCCCGCCAGTTGATCGCCGCCACGTCCACCTGCACCGTCTTCGACCAATGCGCCCCCACGTTGTCGGCGGCGAAGGGCAACTTCTCCCGCTGCGCCTGAGTCACCAGCCAGGCGAGACAAATCTCCTCAAACGTCAGCGCCACAAAGGCGCGAAAGTTGTCCTCAATCATCTGCCACAGACGATGTGGCAGGCCGCCATACAACAGGTGCAAGTTGGGGTCAATGAAACGGTAGTAGAACCGGAGGAAGGGATCGCGCAGGTAGTAGCGCGTTTTGCGGCTCGTTTTTAGTTCTGCCAACGGCACGGTGGCCGGGATGCGTCGTTCGACGAATTGCAGTTCTATCAGCCGGGGCAGGTAATGGCTGAGGGCCGTGCTTTTCAGCGCCGCATAGCTGGCAATCGCCTCCCGCTCGTGGTGACCGGCGGCGATCACTTTCAGAATCGCTTCGTAATTGACCGTCTCCCGCTCCGTCAGATCGCTCACCAACACCTGCGGCTCGTTGCGAAACCAGCCAGTGCGCTGCAAGAAAAGCCGTTCCACGTTGGCCTTGAGTGATTCGCTATCGCGCCACCGTTCCAGGTAGGCGGGCACGCCGCCCAGGATGGCGTAGATGGCCAACCGCTGCCAGCTATCGTAGCGCGGCAGGAAGGCCTGGCAGTCGGCAAAGCGCAGGGGGTGGAGGGGGAATTGGGCGGTCAAACGACCATAGAGCGGTGATTGGTATTGGATGAGGTCGGTCAACATGCCGATATGGGAGTCGGAGAGGATGAGGATGATCTGACTCTCCTTGAAAAGATGGTCCCAAGCAGCCTGCAAATGGCTGCCGAGGCCGCTGTCTTGTTGCAGGGCGTAGGGCAGTTCGTCGAGGATGACGATAGCCCGGCGGTTGCCAACGGCCGCGTCCAGCATCTTGAACGCCTGCTCCCAATCGCGCGGCTGGATGGCCACATCGCTCTCGCCGCCATGCTGCCAGGCGTAGATGGCCCGACCCAGGTTGCCGAGCAGCAGGTCGCGGGGGTCGCGTTTGGCCACCCAGTAGAAGGTGGGCAAGCTGGTCTGCCTGGCCCAATGGGTGATTAACGTCGTTTTGCCGATACGGCGCCGGCCGTAGAGCATGATGAGGTGGGCGCCGGGCTGCTGGATGAGATTGTCGAGCAGGGCTAATTCGTGGTGGCGGTTGATGAATTGACTCATAGTTTCGGTCTCTTCGTAAAGGCTTATCAGACTATTATAGTTTGATAGATATTATATTGTCAATGCGTGAAGAGAGTTAGGGTGCGGTTTAATTTGGTGTAAAAGGGAGGGATGGCGAAAATAGGGGGCATGAACGATAAGCAACTTCCCCCACAAGATAGGCGTGACGCATTGACACGCAAGATGGATCAGTGGCGTCAGGACCACCCGAACGCCAC
>JAKQCM010000282.1 GCA_029559155.1 Chloroflexota bacterium | reverse complement strand
GTGGCGTTCGGGTGGTCCTGACGCCACTGATCCATCTTGCGTGTCAATGCGTCACGCCTATCTTGTGGGGGAAGTTGCTTATCGTTCATGCCCCCTATTTTCGCCATCCCTCCCTTTTACACCAAATTAAACCGCACCCTATCATCATGATAAGCTTGTGTTTATGTTAAGAATGTTTATAATGTAAAAACGAGGGTCGTCCAAATTACACGAGTGGCCTATCGAGATTGGGATCTGCTCTGTGAAAATGATTGTCTAACCATTCGCAGAAGGCATTCCCGCAGTAACATGGGAATGCGAAACCGTTCAGGAGGATGATTATGAAGAAGTCGCGTATCGTGGCTGTGATCGTGGCGCTGGTTAGCGTTCTGATTACGGTTACCATTGTGTCTGCATTTTCTTACCAAATCCAGTGGGGTGACACGCTTTGGGGGATATCGCGCCGGTTCGGCACAACCGTGGACACATTGGTGCAGGTGAATAATATCCCTAACCCGAATTTAATTTTTGCGGGGCAATATTTGCAGATACCGGATGGGACGGTAACGGCCGTTCCCCCCACCATTATTCCGCCCACGGTTCCCCCGGGCACCACCACCTATGTTGTTCAGCCAGGCGACACCCTCTCGGCTATCGCGCGGCGATTTGGCTCCACCGTTAACGCCATCGTGCAGGCGAATAACCTGGCGAATCCCAATCTAATTTTCCCTGGTCAGGTGCTCATCATTCCCGTTGGCAGCGGCACGCCCGTGCCAACGGCCACACCGGGACCATCTCCAACACCCGGTCCCACATCCACGCCGCCACCCACAAATTTTGCTCTTGGCGGCCAGACCTTAAACCTGGCTTATGCCGCAAACATGCAGTACGCCGGCATGACCTGGGCCAAATTTCAGTACAAATGGACGGTTGGCGATTCGCCCGATGCGCTCGCTTCGATGATCAATGCGGCCCACAACCAGGGCTTTAAGGTGCTGGTTTCCGTGGCTGGAGCCACCAATTATCCTGGGCCGGGAGGAATTAACTTTGCCAGCCTGGTAGAATTTTTGCGCGGGGTGGCGCTGTTAGGACCGGACGCCATTGAAGTATGGAACGAGCAAAATATCGACTTCGAGTGGCCGGCCGGCGAGATTAGCCCTGTGTCTTATGTTAACAACATGCTCTCTCCTGCCTATCAGGCCATCAAACAAGCCAATCCCAACGTCATGGTTATTTCTGGCGCGTTGGCGCCGACCGGGTTTGATAATGGGTACAACGCCTGGGCAGACAATCGGTACCTGGCGGGTATGTGGCAGGCCGGCGCGGCCAATTATCTGGATTGTATCGGCGCGCATCACAATGCCGGGGCGACATCGCCGACGGTGACGGTGGGGCATCCTGGCGGGACGCATTACAGCTGGTATTTCCTGCCCACATTGAATTTGTATCACAATACCTTCGCCGGTACGCGGCAGGTATGTTTTACAGAGTTGGGCTATTTGTCGGCTGAAGGATTCCCCGGGCTGCCGCCGAATTTCTCCTGGGCGGCGAATACGACGGTAGCTAATCAGGCGCAGTGGTTGGCGGAAGCAGTCACCTTATCGCGCACAGGTGGGAAGGTGCGTTTGTTGGTGGTGTACAATGTGGATTATACCGAGTTCGACATGAGCGGTGATCCACAAGGTGGGTATGCGATTATTCGCCCGGATACAACGTGCCCGGCGTGTGAAAGCTTGCATTCGGTCATGGGTGGGGGTGGGTAACGGCCGTTTTGCCTTCACCCTAAATTTGCCTTAAACTTGTAACCCATCAGCCTCATGCACAGCAGACACGAGGTGAATCACCAGGAAGGTAGTTTTTTATTAGGGGCGCTCATGATGCGCCCCTATTTTGTTCATTTCAAATGGAGAGCAAAACATGAAAGTGCGAAGAATTTTGGCAACCAAAGGCATGAGAGTGATCACCATCGCGCCGGATAAAAAGATTCGTGACGCGGTAGCTGTATTGGCAGAGCATAACATTGGCGCATTGGTTGTGGCCGATGCGGCGGGTAAGCCGGTGGGTATCTTGTCCGAACGCGATGTGATTCGAAAAGCGGCCGAAAACGAACAAGTTTTTGACCTTTTTGTGAGCGATTTGATGACCCATGATGTCATTACCGGCACGCCGCAAGATGACACCCATTCTGTCGCGCGCACCATGACCGACCGTCATTTTCGGCACATGCCAATCATGGACGAGGAGCGTTTGATCGGTATTGTCTCCATTGGCGATATTTTAAAAGCAGAACGTGATCAATATCGGGGGGAGATAGACACGTTGGAAACGCAAATTATGGCCGATAAGGATTAGTCCAATGGCCTGGATGAACCCATTATTAACCCAAATTGTATCTTTACAGACCCTAAGGTTTGACCCCAATTGATTTTGCGCCTTACGATGCAAAACCCTTAGGGTCTTCCAGAAAAGTTGTACAGATACCCCAAATCAATCAAGAAGGAGCCTCGAATGTCTGAATATGGCACACAGTCGAATCCCTTGCGGGTAGCGATTATCGGCGCCGGTCCCACCGGCTTCTACACGGCCGAACATTTGTTTAAGCAAAAAGAGTATGTGGTATCGGTCGATTTGTTTGATCGTTTGCCGGTGCCGTTTGGCCTGGTGCGGTATGGGGTTGCGCCGGATCACCAGAAGATTAAGTCGGTAACGGCCGTATACGACCGTATCGCGCAAAACCCCGCCTTTCGCTTTTTTGGCAACGTGCAAATTGGCAAAGACATCACCGTCGCCGAATTGCGCGACTATTATCACCAGATTGTCTTTACCACCGGGGCGCAAAGCGATCGGCGCATGAACATCCCCGGTGAAGATTTGCAAGGCAGCCTCCCGGCCACCGATTTTGTCGCCTGGTACAATGGCCACCCGGATTTCCGCGATTATGACGTGGACCTCTCGCAAGAAAGTGTGGCCGTTGTTGGCGTTGGCAACGTAGCCATGGATGTGGCCCGCATCTTATGTCGCACGCCGGAAGAATTGGCCGTAACCGACATCGCCGATTACGCTCTGGAAAAATTGCGCAACAGCAACGTGAAAAAGGTCTACATCTTGGGTCGGCGCGGTCCGGCGCAAGCTGCTTTTACCACCCCAGAAATCAAAGAATTGGGCGAAATGGAAGACACGGACGCTTATGTTGAACCGGAAGAAGCGGTTCTCGATCCTCTCAGCGAAGCTTCTTTGGCTGATAGCTCTGACCGGGCGACGGTGAAAAAAGTAGAAGTGATTCAATCGTATGCCGGACGGCCGTCCTCTGGCAAATCGCGTCGGCTGACCCTGCGTTTTCTGGTCTCTCCGGTTGAACTCATCGGGAATGACGAGGGGCAGATCGTAAAAATGCGCATCGTCAAAAACAAATTGTATAAAACAGACGCCGGTTCCCTGCGGCCGAAAGCGACCGAGGAGACGGAAGAAATTCCGGTCGGCCTGGTCTTTCGGGCGATTGGGTATCGCGGCGTGCCGATTCCCGATGTGCCTTTTTATGACAGTTGGGGCGTTATTTTGAACAAACAGGGTCGAGTGATTGATCCGGAAACCCAAAAACCGGTTTTGGGCGAATACACAGGCGGCTGGATTAAACGCGGACCCTCTGGAGTCATTGGCACAAACAAACCGGATGCTTTAGAAACCGTGCAGCAAATGTTGGCCGATGTGGCCTCGGGCCAGGTTCTGTCGCCGGAATGTCCCGACGCCCAGGCCGCCAGCCATTTTATTGCCGAAAAGCAGCCGGATTATTTCTCGTATGACGATTGGCTGAAGCTGGATGCGTTGGAAGTGGCCAATGGCAAGGCGCAAGGCCGGCCGAGAGTCAAATTTACCAGCGTGGCGGATATGCTTACGGCCGTTGGCAAACGGTAAATATCCCGCCCAATAAGAATTTAGAAGGCAGAAGCACAGCGTGCTTCTGCCTTCCTGTTTTGAACCTATGAATGTTGTTGTTTACACCGATGGCGGTTCCGATCCTAATCCTGGCATTGGCGGGTGGGCGGCCGTTTTGCAGTATGGCGAGCATGAAAAAGTGCTCACCGGTAATGACCCGCACACGACGAACAATCGGATGGAATTACAGGCCGCCATTGCAGCGTTAGAGGCTTTGAAACGGCCGTCGCAAATCGAATTCCACACCGACTCCGAATACCTGCGCCAGGGCATTACCCAGTGGATCGATAACTGGGCCAACAATAACTGGGTTCATAAAAAAACCGGCAAACCCGTTCCCAACGCCGATTTATGGCAAACCCTGTGGCCGTTGGTCAAACGCCACGACATTACCTGGCACTGGGTAAAAGGCCACGCCGGCAACGATCTCAACGAACGCGTTGATCAACTGGCGCGCGACGCCCGCCTCAGAATCACGCCAGACGCCCAAATTTCCGACGACATCCCGCGCCTTTACTTGCGGGCCTCCTGCAAAGGCAATCCTGGCCCTGGTGGCTGGGGTGTGGTTTTGGAGCATCACGGCGACACAGAACAGGCCAGCGGTTCCATACCGTCCACCACCAACAACCGCATGGAAATCATGGCCGCGATTGAAGGCTTGCTGCTGCTGCCTCCCGGCAGTCGCGTGCAGATTTTCACCACGTCAGACTATCTTTTTCAGGGGATGACTCAGTGGATTCATGGCTGGCGTAAACGAAACTGGCTGAAACGCGACGCTCAACCAGTGGCTAACGCCGATTTGTGGCAGGCGCTGGACCAGCTTGTCCACACCTATTCGGTGCGTTGGATAAACGCCAAAGGACAAAAAATTCCCGCTCTGGATGAAGCGGCTAAATTGGCCTCTGAGGCTATCAGCATCGTTTAAGCTGACGCCTGGTACTGTTTGGCTCTCAGGAGGAGTGCGGAATAATAGGTTTTAGTCTCAAATTAAAGCCGCGTGTTTTAATCTGCGTCAGTATGGTGCAGGTGTTCGCAGGTGGCGTGTAAAAAGCCAAAATTGCCGACCGGCGGCATAAGTTCCATCACTTCTGTAACGGTATACACAGACCCGTTAAAGGCAATCTCATCGCCTATTTCAGGCCGTTTTTCGACGGTGATAATAGCTCCGGGATGTTTGCCTCCAATGACCACAAAACTTACTTTATAAAACATTTCGTCATTCACGGCCGTTTCCTCCTACAGCTCGGCCAGATTGCGATGACGCAATTTGAAGGCAATATCAATGGCCAGATTACGCATAACGATAAAGCCAATATGGTTGTTTTGGTCACATAACTCGTAAAACCGGCTGCGCTCAATCAGGTACAAGGTGGCTCCTTCCCGGGTTGCCTTTACCGATGCCGAACGATACCCCTGATCGATGAGAGCCATTTCGCCAATAACCTGACCGCGCCCCAGCACCACAAGGCTGCGGGCATTGTCCACCCCCTGAATAAAGACTTCCACAGACCCGGCGGCAATGATGTACATTTCGGTTCCGGTTGTGTTTTGATGAATGATCACATCTTGGGAGGCGATTTGGACGGCCGTGCAAATATCAGCCACCGCCGCCAACTCCTCCGTCGTTAAATTGGCGAAAAGTTGAACACGCTTCAGCAAATTGATGGAAATAGACATTTATTCTCCTGAACTGCTGATAATCGCCTGACAAAGCAACGTATGGATTTCGGGTTTGATATTGACTTTTAGCGATGAGTTGGTAAAATGCCGCCTACTTAAGCCGAAGTGGCGAAACCGGCAGACGCGCTACGTTCAGGGCGTAGTGAGCATTACGCTCGTGTGGGTTCGAATCCCACCTTCGGCATAAAAGCTCGGTGCAAACCGAGCTTTTTTGTTTTCTTTTACCAGTGCGAATAGCGGTCCCTTCATGGCTTTCATTTTGACAGATGTTCTGGTGGGCGTCAAGATTTGGATGGGAAGATGTCCTGATTTTGGTTTGAGAAAACCGGCACAAACTGTATAATGGCCGCTATCAGCCTGTTAAAAACTAGAGGAATAGAGAGATGATTGTACTTATCGCTGTGGTAATTGTTTTGTTGACGATACTTGTGAGCGCCGTATTAGCTTTGGCTGTGTCCCAATTAGACAAAGCTGTGGTTGTTGGCGCGACAAAATCCGAAAATCAAGTTAAGTCCTATAACCCTGCGGTTACTCTGGGCTACAAAATTCCAGTCCAAGGCGATTATGACACCCAAATGAAGGAAGCGCGTCAACTGGCGGCCAAACAAGCTGCGGCAACTCCCCGGGGTGCCAATATGCGCATCGGAAATTTGCGCGAACAGGCAGGTAAACAACCAACAGCTTTTGACGGCGTGAAGAATGACCCGTTAACGGCCGTTAAAATCGCTGCCATCCACGGTTGGGATGGCCTCCGAACCGGCATGGTCGTTGGCGCGCCTGCGCCCGTGGCCGCCAGCGCGCCTGCCGCTGCGCCCACCGGCTCCGTAGAACTCGTTCCCGGCAAAGATTACCCCGTCATCGAAATCACCGACGATATGCCCGACGACGAAAAACGCAAGGCGCGTATCGCCAACTCCAAGGCCAAATCGGCCGCCATGAAAGCGGCAAAAGCCTCTGGGCAGACCGGCGCGCTTGCCCAAACTGCGGCCGCCCCCGCCGCCGCTAAAACCGCCGCCTCGGCTGCCGCCGCCGCCATCGGCATTGCCGAACCGGCGCTGATCGAAATTACCGACAGCATGTCGGCCGACGAAGTCCGCAAGGCGCGCATCGCCAATTCCAAAGCGAAGGCAGCTTACAACAAAGCCCTAAAGGCTGCCGGTGTGGATCCAGGGGCCGCTGCTGAAGCTGAACCTGTGGCGGCGGTCGTGGCGGAAGCGGTTCCCACGCCGGCTGCCCCCTCAGCGGACGCTGCGGCATTAGCCGGGATTCCTAAACCAGACTTTATCGACATTACCGACGACATGCCGGATGACGAAAAGCGCCGGGCGCGCATTGCCAACTCCAAGGCCAAATCAGCTTATAATAAAGCGCTCAAAGCGGCCGGTATTGACCCATCAACCGTGGATTAGCGGCTCTGTAGAGACGATTGGAAAGCCCAGGAAATAAAAAGCCTGGGCTTTTTTTATGCCTTTCTGATGCGCACATGGTGATATTGACCGGCAGCGTCAGGGCGTTTATGTTAATCAAATAGGGCTGTGTTACAATTCTTCCCTTGTGAGGTGGAAATTATGGCAAGAGCGCTTGTCGATGTACGGATTTTGCAACGCGAATATCTATTGGCCATCAGCCGGGCTTTAACGGCCGAATTAGACCTGCACGATGTACTGCGGATTATTTTGCAGGCTGCCGTGGAAATTGTATCTGGCCGGGCAGGGATGATTGTGTTGTCGGACCCCGACAGCGAGACGCTGCGGGTGGCGGCGGTGTATGGCATTCCGGCTAACCTGGTAGACAATTTCGCGCCGCTGATTCGCGGCGTGCCTTATCAAGAAGGGGAAGAGCACAAGGCGATACCCGAACTGACGGAACGGTTGAACGAAATCGCCCGGCAGGCGAATTTGGGCTTAACGGCCGTTACCCGCATCCCCATGATTTCCCGTAATGAAGTCATCGGCCTGATCTATGTGTTTCAATCCAGCAACTATGTTTTTGCCGGCGATGTGGCCGATTTGCTGCGCAGTTTCGCCGAACAAGCCGCGATTGCCGTGCGCAATGCGCGTCTATACCAGCAGGTGAATAAGGAAAAACAACGGCTGGACGCAATTTTGGAACAAAGCGCCGACGGCGTGATGATTTTGGATCGCGGGCTGCGAATTACCGTGTTTAACAAAGCGTTGAGCACCATGACCGGTTGGCCGGCGCATGAGGCGATTGGGCTTTCTCATGCCGAGGTGGTGCAGTGGGAACGGCTGCGGACGAATACGGATTTGGCGGCGGCTATTGCCAACGGCTGGCCAATGCCCGGGTCGGCGCATTTGTATGTGGAGGGCGATTTTCTAAGGCCGCACCACGATCGGCACCAGACGGCCGACGGCCGTCTGATCAGCCTGGGTATTACGTATGCGCCGTTTTTAGATGGGAACGGCCGTATGACCGACATCATCGCCAACGTCCGCGACCTCACGCGCTACCGCGAAGAGGAGCAGTTGCAAAAAACCTTCATTTCCGTCATCAGCCACGAGCTAAAAACACCCGTGTCCATCATCAAAGGGTACGCCGGAACCCTGCGACGGCAAGACGCCAATTGGTCACGAGAAATTGTGGACGAATCCCTGACCGTCATCGAAGAAGAAGCCGACAACCTGACCGACCTTATTGATAATCTGCTGGAAGTTTCTCGCCTGCAAGCCGGAACATTTAGTCTGGCCATCAGCGATGATGTGCAGCTGCCCAAAATCGCCCAGACTGTGGTGCGTAAATTTAGCAACCAGACCAACAAACATTTCTTTTTCCTTGACTTTCCTCAGGATTTCCCCACAATTTGGGGCGACGAACGCCGCCTGACGCAGGTGCTGAACAATTTGCTCAGCAACGCCATCAAATATTCAATTGATGGTGGTCAGATTACAATTCGGGGGACCGTTCACGCCAATTATGTGACGGTGGCCATTGCCGATGAAGGCATCGGCATCCCGGAATACCAACAACATCGTATTTTTCAGCAATTTTCCCGGCTGGATAATGCCTTGAGTCGCAAAACTGAAGGAACAGGACTGGGTTTGTACTTAACCAGGGCCATTGTGGAAGCCCACAACGGCCGTATCTGGTTTGCCAACAACACCGATGGCCCTGGCACAACCTTTACCTTTTCTTTACCAATAGAGCAGCAATAACCCCAAATCATCAAAACGGACGCGCCTGGTCGAATCGCATCTGGCGGCACGCCGCGCGCCCAGTCTCAGGAGAAAATTCATGCAAACCCAGATTACCTGCCCCAATTGTCAGACCCCTTACGTTGCCGACGTTTACCAACTGATCGACGTTGGCCGACAACCAGAACTTAAACAACTTGTCCTTAGCGGCCAATTTAACCTGGCCGTGTGCCCCAATTGTCGCGCCAGCGGCCAAATTGGCACGCCCCTCGTCTACCATGATCCAGCCCATGAGCTGTTTATGACCTATGTGCCATCGGAAATGAACCTGGACCCGATGCAGCGCGAGCAAATTATCGGCCGTTTGGTGCGCCAGGTGGTGGAAGACACCCCGCCCGAAAAACGGCGCGCGTATATGTTCCAACCTCAGGCCGTCATCACCCTGCAAACCTTCATGGAAAATATCTTGGAGACGGAAGGAATTACCAAAGAGATGATTGCCCGCCAGCGCAAACAATCCGAACTTTTGCGGAAACTGGCCAATGCCGATAAAGATGTGCGCGATTACTTGCTCAAGGACAATATGGCGCTGATCGACGAGACCTTTCTGGCTATGTTGCAGTCGATTATGGAGGCTGCCTCACAAATGGAAGACAATGGCCAGTTGGTGAAATTGAGCAATTTGCGGGCCAAGCTGATGACCGAAACGCCGGCCGGCCGCCGGGTAGAAAAGCAGCAAATTGCGGTGCATCAATTTAATCAGGCGGCCAAAAAGCAGGGCGGATTGTCGGCGGAACTGCTGTTAAGTCATGTGTTAGCCAACCGTGATGATGATGGCGTGGTTGATGCCATTGTGAACGCTGGACAAGGCGCTTTGCGTTACAACTTCTTCAGTCTGTTTACTGAAGAAATCGAGAAGGAAGAGAAGGCGGGCAACCTGGCGGCCGCCAAGCAGTTGTCGGATTTGCGGGCGCGGCTGCTAAAAATCTATGACCAGATTCAGCAGCAGACGCGGCAGGTGATGACGCAAGCGGCCGAGACGCTGGAAGCGATTTTGCAGGCGCCGGATTTGGAAACGGCCGTACGCGCCAATTTCGAGCAGTTTGACGACGCCTTTATGTATTACCTGGCCTCGCGTATCGCTCAGGCCGACCAGCAGGGGCAAACCGACATGGTACAGGCTCTGCAGCATATTCATACGCTGATTGTTCGGGAAGCCGAAGGTTCCGTGCCGCCGGAAATCCAGCTCTTGAACGCCATGTTGGAAGCGGAAACCGATTCGGAGCGCGCGCAAATTTTAGAAGAACATCCGGAATTGGTCTCGGCGGAGATTTTGGAAGTGTTGGATGTGGTTCAGGATCAGGTGTTGCAAACGGGGCAAGAGGAGCTGAACGGCCGTCTCGAAACCATCAAAGCCATGATTGCCGCCCGCCTGTAAAGCAAATAAGACACATTTCCCTTTCTCGCACACGCCCGCGAGATCGGCAAGACCCAAAACAAAAACCGCCACACAGATGCCTGTGTGGCGGTTTTTATGTAAATCAATCGTTTTTGGCGTTAATGCGGCCCATTGTCCAGGCGAAAACCGTGACCGCGCACAGTCACGATGTAGTTATAATCATCCACTTCATTCAAACGGTCGCGCAGGCGGCGCACGAGCGCGTCGATGGCTTGCTCCGATACGCCAATGCCTTCCGTACCCGGCCAGACCACCTCGATGATATCTTCGCGGCTGCTAACGGCGCCGTTGCCGACATACAAAAGCTCTAACAAACGAAATTGAGCCAACGAGAGCGGCGGCGATAGAAGCTGACCTTTGATATACACCGAGCGCTGCGATTCATCGATGGTTAGAGCGCCTTGGTAGGTTGGTGGTTCAAATGTTAATGGCAAGGTGGCGTCTGTGCCCACAAAAACCAGTTTAACGCACAGGGCGATCTGAATCTCATCGCCATCTTGCAGCGGCACGGTGCCGGTGACTTGTTCGCCATTCAGGTGGGTGCCATTTTTACTGCCGAGGTCTTGAAGGAAGAAACGGCCGTCTCGTCGCAGCACCTTGATGTGATACCGGGAAACCTGTCGTTCTGGCAAAACCAGATTGCTGTCACTTCCGCGCCCGACCACAAACTCGTCGGTGTCAATCGTCCAGCGCTGGCCGATAAGCTCTCCTTCACGGGCAATTAAAACAGGTTGTTCATCCATGATTTCCACCCTTTCATGAAATCCGAATAACCATGTCTTTGGTCAGAGTGCTACAATTCCACATGGTCATTTACAAGGTGTTATAATACAACAAGACGGTAAAATGACATAATCGTATGATGTTACACACAAACAATACTATTCTACGCGAACGCTATAAGATAACCAACATTGTCGGGCAGGGCGGTATGGGCAGCGTATACCGGGCGGAGGATTTGCGTCTGCCTGGGCGGCTTTGCGCTATCAAAGCCGTTGAACCCGACCCAAATTTTTCGCCTGAGCTGCAGCAGCAGGCACAGAGCCAATTTTTGCAGGAAGCCAGCATCCTGGCGCAGCTCGATCATCCTAATCTGCCCAAAGTTTCTGACTTTTTTTCAGAAAACGGCCGTGACTACCTGGTGATGGATTTTGTGCCTGGCAAAGACCTGCGCGAACTGCTGGTCGAAGCCGGTGGTCCTTTGCCCGAAAAATTGGTATTAAAATGGGCGGAGCAAATCATCGACGCGCTTGCTTACCTCCACCAGCAAGACCCACCCATTTTGCATCGGGACATTAAGCCCGGCAATATCAAGCTGACGCCAGACGGCCGTATCAAACTCGTTGACTTTGGCCTGGTTAAGTTGATGGTCCCCGACGACTCGCGGACAATCACGGTCGTTCAGGGGCGGGGCACGGCCTTGTATACGCCTCTGGAGCAATATGGCGGTGACGGCGGCCACACCGATGCCCGCACCGATGTGTACGCTCTGGCGGCCACCTTTTACCATCTGCTCACCAATGTTCCGCCGCCGGATGCCAAACTCCGTTTTCTCAATCCGCGCATTTTGCAGCCTCCGGAAGACATCAATGAAACCATCAGCCACGGTGTTTCTGAAGCCATCATGTGGGCGCTGGAAATGCACCCCGACCAACGGCCGGAAAGCGTGCGGGCATTTTATCAGGTGTTTACCGGAAATCAGCCCCGTCCTGGCCGCGAAAATGACCTGACGGCCGTTACATCCATCCTCACCGCCTTACGCGCCAATTGGGTGACGGCCGTTTTTGTCCTGACACTCTTCTTTGTCGCTGTTTTGCTGACCATCCTGTAATCATGGAAGACATTGTTCCGATTGAATGCCCGCGCTGCCAGGAGCGTACTGCGCAAATCCGCGACGGCCGTACGCCCGCCGGCAGCCAGCGCTATCGCTGCAAACATTGCCACACCCGCTACACGCCCTCGCCCAAAGACAAAGGCTACGACGAAGAAGTGCGCCTGCAAGCGCTCAGCCTCTACCTGGATGGCCTCAGTCTGCGCGAAATCAGCCGGCTTCTCAGCGTCAATCATCAAAGCGTCGCCAATTGGATCAACGACTACGCCACCCACATGCCGCCCAATCTACCGCCCAGCATTCTGGAAATCGCCATCCTGGATGGCTTCTATACGCCGCCCACCCGGCCTCGCCGACGAAAAATCAGCGCTTCTGCACCAACCGACGCAGTCTAACACCACGCATTTAGACGGTTTTTCGGTTTGTGTTGACATAGGTACATGCTCTGGTTATAGTTGCCAAAGAATTTTCCAAGAAGCAGAAATTGAAGTCTCGATTTACAAAATCAATTCTCACGATTTAAATCAACATCATGTTCAAGGTGGCTGGCACACAGACAGTATGGTTTTGAACGCCAGCAAACAAGGTCAAAGGAGAATAAAATGGCAAGTGTAACCTATAAGAATGTGTACAAGCGTTTCGGGGATGTCGTTGTCATTAACGACCTCAACATGGATATTGCCGATAAAGAATTTGTCGTCTTTGTTGGTCCATCCGGTTGCGGCAAATCGACCAGCCTGCGTATGCTTGCGGGCCTGGAAGAAATCAGCGAAGGCGAAATCAGCATCGGTGATCGCGTCGTTAATGATGTCCCACCCAAAGATCGTGACATTGCTATGGTGTTCCAATCCTACGCCTTGTACCCGCACATGAGCGTGTACGACAACATGGCCTTCGGCCTGAAACTGCGTAAAACCCCCAAAGCAGAAATTGACCGCCGCGTAAAAGAAGCCGCCGACATTTTAGGGTTAGGCAGCCTGTTGGAGCGCAAGCCAAAAGCTCTCTCCGGTGGCCAGCGCCAACGTGTGGCTGTAGGCCGCGCCATCGTCCGCGAACCAGCCGTGTTCTTGATGGACGAACCGCTGTCCAACCTGGACGCGAAATTGCGTGTTTCTGCCCGCGCCGAAATCACCAAATTGCACAAGCGCCTGGGGACAACGTTCATCTACGTCACCCACGATCAGGTGGAAGCCATGACCATGGGTGATCGTATCGCTGTGTTGGCCGATGGTATTTTGCAGCAAATTGATTCACCGCGTAACCTGTATAACAAGCCCAATAATGTGTTTGTGGCCGGTTTCATTGGCAGCCCGGCGATGAACTTCTTTACGGCGACCGTGGTGCAGGAAGATGGCCACCTATTCTTGGACAGTGGTGATTTTCGGGTGCAAATTCCCGATGATCGTAAACCACTCTTCCAGTCTTATGCCGGTTCCGAAGTAACCATGGGTATGCGCCCAGAACACATCCATTCGCCGGAATTTGCCCCGCCAGGCATCGTCGCCGCTCCCATTAAAGGCACGGCCGAATTGGTCGAGTTGTTGGGTCATGAGCTTCATCTGTATGTGAATACCGGCAAGAACAGCCTGGTCGCTACAGTAGATACGCGCATGAACGTCAATGTTGGCAACAACGTTGATCTGGTGATGGACATGGGCAATCTGCATCTCTTCGATAAGAAGACAGAGAAAGCCATTCGTTAACCAATTGATTTTGGCCTGAAATGATAAAACGGCCGTTCCCCCTGGAACGGCCGTTTTTTATTCTTACAGCCTCAGCCACAACCACACAACCCTATGCCTGAAGCACACTATGCCATTGGTGAAACCTTTCCCGCGCAGTTTGCCTGGCGCCTGCCAGACGGCGACTATTTGCGCGCAGTGTTCACCTGCGAAGTCCTCAGCCTCGTCCCGGCTGCCGACAAATATGTCGTGCGGCTCACACAGTTGGTAGCTGGCCGCCAGGAAACGAGCGAAGGCGTCTTAAAGCCAGAAGATACGTTCAACAGTGAATACTGGCCGCTGGTGCAAAAATTAGCCGGACGACGAATTTCGCTGGCCTTTGAAGCGGACGATACCCACGCAGTGCATCTGCGCCTGGAAACATTAACCGGCGCGCACAACTTCTTTTACCGTTTCCCCGATTAAACAGGCTCATCGCCGAAAACCCGCCGCCAGAGGTTATTTTGCAGCATGTTGTGCGGGTCGCAGCGGGCTTTAAGGGTGCGGAATTGGTTGATGGCTTCTTTGCCCAGATAGGCCTCAGCCACTTCCGGCCGAACAGTGCTGTCTTTGGCGAAGTAGAAACGGCCGTTTGCCGCCAGAACAATCTCGTCCAATTCCCGCGTCAGCTTCAACAGTTTGCTCTGGTTCCCCGATGTCACCCGAAAATCCATCGCCATCGAGAAGCCATCCAGCGCATGGCTGAGTAAAAAGTTGTCTGGTCGATGGCGTTTGAAAACGGTCAGATAATTGGGCTGATCGAAATGCTGCGAGACGCGCAAGATGTCGGCAAAAGCGTTTTGGGCGTTTTCCTTGGGAATGAAGGGCTGATATTGAATTAAGCCGCCGGGTCCGTATGCTTTTTTCCAGTGCGGCACGTAATCCAACAAAAAATGGAAGGCGGCGTGCGTTTGTAAATAAACCTTGCCACCGCCCACATGACCCGCATAATATTTGGCCGTGTTGATGAGCCGCGTACCGGCATTGTTCATAAACGGCCGCATGCCCAACCACATAATCGATTTAGGCACGATGCCCATCAGGTTTTCTGGCACGTGCTGGTTGTCCAGGCGCAGGCTTTGGCTGGGGTTTGGATCATCCCCTTCTGGCAGGTAATAGGCCCGATGAACATCGCCGCGACCGAGCGCACGGCCGTGCGCGAACGCATCCATCCACCCCACAATATAATCCGATTCATCGACGTATGCGTGGAAATAATCGAACATGCCGCCCAGGTCGGCTTGCGCCTGCGTGTGGACTTTGAGAAAGCCGGAGTAAATACGGGTCATTTTAAGCGTCAGGCTGGTGAAGCAGCCCAACAACCCCATCCCGCCGATAGCCGCGTGGAAAATGTCGCTGTTTTCCGTGCGGCTGCACGTGATGATCTCTCCGGATGGCAGCATCAGATCAAATTCCAGAATGTGCTCGCCGATGGTGCCTTTGCGCCAGGCGTTTTTGCCGTGCACATTCATGCCCGCACAGCCACCGATTGTGGTTTTCGACGTGCCGGTGACCACGGGCGGCCACCAGCCGTCTTCGATGACGTACTGCCACAACTCATGCAGGCTTAGACCCGGCTCAACGCGGATACGGCCGTTTTCCGGGTTCCACTCCAGCACACGGTTCAGGCGGCGCACATCCAGCACAATGTTTTCATTGTTCATGAAGGCGTCGCCGTAACTGTTGCCGCCGCCGCGCATGGCAATGGAACGGCCGCTCTGGGCGGCGATTTCAAAGACTTCGGCCAGCGCTTCTAGCGTGCTGGGGCGGTAGACATAGCTCATGCCGCGCGTCGATTCGCCCCAACCGCTGACCACTTCCAGATGCTCATCCGGCAGAACGGCCGGTAAGGCGTATGATTTGTGAGTTGATGATGGTTGAACTGATTTGTTAATCATGATTGTTACCCATAATGTTGTCGCACAGACCCCAAGGGTTTGCCCTCGAAAAATTCAACAGGGCGTCTATTCGAACCTGTAGAGTCTTTTGAGTAAAAACGAACGTCTAAATCGTTAGCCGGTAATCTCTAAAAACTCAGCCGCCGGAAAATGAAGGATGGAATGTGTCGAATGATAAGACCGACCAATCCCCAACGGGCTGGAACGTAGACGATGTGTCGCTTTTGTTGGATGGCCGCGCCGATTTGCTGCGCCGCTTCTTCCGGCGAAATAACCCAGAAGGTTTTGGGCGCGTTGGCCAGCAAAATGGTATCGACAAAACCTGGTTTGATGGTTGTGACGGTGACCTGCTTTTTCGCCAGGCGGTTGCGCAGCGCTTCCAGGTAGGTGTTTAGCCCGGCCTTGCTGGTGTTGTACACCGGCGATCCGACGCGGCCCCGGTCGCCGGCGATGGAGCTGATGCCGACGATGTGTCCGCGCCGGGCGCGAGAAAAGCGCACGGCCGCTTGATTCAGCCAGGCAATTGCGCCGAGCAGGTTGACATCGATCATCGCTTTGTCTTTGTCTAGATCGTATTCTTCGAGGGCCACAGCGGGCTGAACGCCCGCGACGTAAACGATGAGGTCCAACCCGCCCAGGTCCTGGACGATGCGTTGGAAGAGGGCGGGGATGACGGCCGTTTCCGTCACATCATGCACATACGGCAGCACACGAGCGGCGCCCGGCGCAGGAGCGTTTAGCGCCGCGCAGAGCGCGTTCAATTCTGCTTCGCGGCGGGCCAGGGCGGCCACGATGTAGCCGCGGTTGGCCAATTCGCCCACCAGCGCTGCGCCAATGCCCGAAGACGCGCCCACGACGATGGCGCGTTGAACAGGTTGTAAAGGTTTGGAAATGATTGTTGTGTTTTTAGTCATAGTTGTTTGTTAGATGGGATGATTCTGATTCTCTCTGGGTCACCCCGCTTTGGTTTATAAAATGGGTGCTAAAACGAGGTGTAGAACCACAAAATGAAAGCCGGGAAACGGCCGTGTGGTACTTCACACCGCCTCAGATTGTAACACAAGCGACTATGGACTAAATATGATGATTGTCATACGTCATGGGCACAAGAAGGCAGCAAAGCGGCAAAAAGCGACGGAAAGGTGAACCCGCTACCACAAATAAATCGGGTTGCTGTAAATCCAACCGCGCTCTTTACCCTCGAAAGGCAGCGTGCATTCAACCCGGTAAGCCCCCTCATCGACCGGAATGTAGGTCAGGTGGGTTTTGTTGGTGATGGAGGCCACCGTTTCGCCATGCCGGATAAGGCGTATGTTTGCCGGAATGGGGGTCTTAACCTGGAGCGTGGCTCCTGCGTCTAGCTGCACCCGGTCGCCGATGCTGCCTTTGTTGATGCCTTGCCCGGTGAAGCGGAAGCCTTTGGTGGGGTGGGGCAGATCGTAGGCTACCCAGGCGTTGCCGCTGCCAATGGCCTTGTAGATGAGCTTTTTGTCCTGAGCGATGTCGCCGGATAGCGGTTTGGGGGCCAGAATGTGCGTGTTGACAGCGCGGAAGAGGTATTCGTAGGGGAAGATGGTGCGCTCCCACGGCCCCAGGCGCACAAGGGTGCCGTGGGCGTCGCTGTTGCCGATGGCGTGGATCTGTTTGCCCTGAGCGAGCAGACCATCCCAAAAGTCCAGGGTTTCTTGTTCTGGGCCGCTGATATATTTTTCCGGGTGGAAAGCAACGCGCAGCAAAGCCAAGATGGCCAAGGGTTTGAATTTGAACGGCGCTTTTTCTGCAGCCAGGGCGAGCTGGTTTTTGAAGCTGGACATGTAATTCCAGATTTCCAGCCCGGTGTAGCCGTTGATGTCCCAATCGTGCCAGCCTAAATCTTCAAAGTTGAGCAGGGGCAGGTCTTTTTCGTGGGGATGGGCCAGGAAGCTGTGGCCGCCAACGGCCGTTATCTCGTCAATAAGGCGTTGGGGGTCGGCGGCATGGCAGGCCAGTTCGCTTTCGGCGCCGTAGGCCAGCAGGTGGCTGGCCTGGGGCTGGCGGCGGGTGTTGTGAATTTCTTCGCTGGTGAGGAGCAGGACACGGCCGTTGCCATTCTCATAATACCCTTCCACGCCATCTACCCAGACATTATGGTCGGTGACAATGACAAAATCCAGCCCGGCGGCGATGGCGTCTTCGGCGATTTCGGCGTGCCACTTTTCGCCATCGGAATAGGGCGTGTGCATGTGCATGTTGCCGACAATTTCGTGCATTGGTTACTGCTACTCTCCCATCGGAATGTGGTTGTTATGCTATCATAAAAAGCGTGATAAACCATCGACGGATGAACGGCCGTTACCATTCCCCGGCGTACTGGGGATTATACGGCCGTAAATCGGCCAGCGTATAGGCCCATTTCAGCTCTACCAACTGCCGCATATGCAGAATGTCGTGGGCGACCCAGGCTGCCAGCAGGTCGCCGGCGGCGAATTTGCCCCAGGGCGCTTCGCGGAATGTGTTCCAGTTGGGGGCGCCTAACGCGGCCAGCCATACCAGGGAGTTTTGTCGTTCTTGTAAGAAATCGGCCAGGGAAGGGGAGAGGGAACGGCCGTTATACTCCCGCTGTGTCACCCATCCCTGCGGGTCGATTGGCGTCCATGGTTCGTCTGGATGATGCAGCATCTGCTCTAAATGAGCGCGAAAATCCTCTCGTTCTTCATCTGCCAGATGGTTGATCACTTCCAGAATAGACCAGGATGCGGGGTCTGGCTTATGGCGAGCCGTTTTATCATCCAGGTCTTCCACCAGCAGGCGGATGATTTTGCTGTTATCTTTTAAATGTTGGACAGCTTTGGGGAAGTTCATTCGTCTAACACCTCGTTTTTTGCAGGTCAGGTGTAATCAATGAGCGGTTGCTCCGCCCACTATTTATGATGTTTTTTGCGCGGTGACATACCACAGGTGGGGCATTCCCGGCGCCGTGGCGGGGATGGAGGGGAAGGGCCAACGGCCGTAATTGGCTTCCGCGCCGCCAAAACCGACCAGGGTAGTTTGCCAGCCGCGTGCCGCCAAAAATTCTTGCGGATCATCCAGTGCGCCTTGCCAGGGCGCACCGGATTTGGCCTGCATATCTACCCAGTTCTTGGTCAGCGGCGAGGTTAAGGTCAGGTTGTTGATGATATCGAAGCCGATGTAGCTGCCGGGCGCGGTCAGCGCCATCACGCGCTCCAGCAGGGTCGTCATGGTGTCCGTGGGCAGGTAAAAGAGGAAACCTTCCAGCAGCCAGACAGACGGCCGTGTCGCATCAAATCCGGCGGCAATGAGATCTGGCTCCCAAACGGCCGTCAGGTCGGCAGCGATGGTATGATGTTGACAGGCCGGTCGGGCCGCCGCCGCCTGCATCACCTGTTCCTTGTATGTCAATATGGCAGCCTGATCTAGCTCGAAAAACTGCAAGCCATCCGGCCAGAGCAGGCGGAAAGCGCGTGTATCCAGCCCGGAAGCCATCAGGACAACCTGCCGCACCGCTTCGTCGGCGACGGCCTGCTGCAAAAAATCGTCGAAGAAGCGCGTGCGCAGAACCATGGGCAGCACACTGTCGTCCGTGCGCTGCGCCAGCCAGGCCATTCCTTCTGGTCCGGCCAGGGAGGCGGCCCAGGCATCATTAAAGAGGCGGTCTTCGCGGGCGCTTTCCCCGGCGCGCACGGCCGCTGCCCAGTAAGCTGTGGAAACCAATCGATTGTTTTGTGGTGCGATGACTGACATTGGGTTTGCTCCTTTTATTGTGCAACAAAAAATAAAGCTCTGCCATGCCACATCTTACCCGAAACGGCCGTTGCCCGCTATCCCCACCCATACTACAATTCCCTCAGTTAAATCCCTTAATCCCTTTGTCAGAAAAATTGAACCTGAAACTGCCATGATCCACTACAATCCCAATACCCGCACTTTCAACTTGCTCGGCTCTCAAAGCCATTACGCGATGATGGTGGATGGCGACGGCCGTCTCATCCACCTCGCCTGGGGACCCACACCCAACCCCCTCAGCGGCCACAACCGCTTCGCCCCGCCCGGCCAAAGCTCCTTCGAGTTCCAGGGCCAGCGCGACGAACTCCCGGCCTACGGTCCCATTTCCGTCCACGAAGTGGCGCTTAAAGCCAGCTTTCTCAAAGCGCCCGCCGCTCTCAGCGCCGGCGAAGCACTCTATCGTCCCATCCGCGATGTGCGCCTCGCCTATACCGGCCACGAGATCGAAGAAAATGCTCAATTGCCCACATCCTCCTCTTCATTCCGCACTCCGCACTCCACACTCCGCATTTCTCTAACGGATTCGCTCCAGCCGCTCACCGTCACCCTCTGTTACCGGCTGTTCCCGGCCCACGATATCATCGAGCGCTGGTGTACTCTTACCAACACCGGCCCCGACCCAATCCGTATTGAAAAACTCGCTTTTGCCGCCTTGCACCTGCCGCCCGGTTCCAACGAAGTGACCACGGTCCATGGCGCGTGGGGCGCGGAGTTCACCACACAGCGCCATACCCTGCCGGTGGGCAGCTTCAACATCGGCCACCGCAGCGTGCAAACCGGCCATGCCTTCAACCCCTTTTTCCTGGCCAACCGCCCCGGCCACGCCACCGAAACAAGCGGCCCGGTCTACTTTGGCGCGCTGGCCTTCAGCGGCGCGTGGCTGCTTACCTTCGAGCATCAGCACAGCGGCGATATGCGCGTCTTTGGCGGCTACAACCCGTTCGACTTTGAACTGATTCTCCAGCCCGGCCAGACCCATACCACGCCCGCTTTTGTCTGCGGCGTCAGCGGCGAGGGGTGGGGCGGGGCCAGCCGCCGCCTGCACGCCTTCACCCGTGACGCCGTACTGCCCAACGCCGCGCCGCGCCCGGTGCTGTACAACAGTTGGGAGGCCACCTACTTCGCCCTCAGCCACGAAGGGCAGGCGGCGCTGGCGCGCAAAGCGGCGGCCATCGGCGTGGAGCTGTTTGTGGTGGACGATGGCTGGTTTGGCGGACGGCGCAGCCCGCTGTCCGGGCTGGGCGATTGGACCGTCAGCCCGGAGGTGTTCCCGAACGGCCTCCAGCCGCTCATCGACGAGGTGCACGCGCTGGGGATGCAGTTTGGCCTGTGGTTCGAGCCGGAAATGGTCAATCCCGATTCCGACCTCTACCGGCAGCATCCCGACTGGGTGCTGCATTTCCCCGGCCGTCCGCGCACGGAAGCCCGGATGCAGTTGGTGTTGGATTACGGCCGTGACGAAGTGATTGAGTACATTTTCTCCGCGCTTGATGCGCTCTTGTCTACCCACGACATCGACTTCATCAAATGGGACATGAACCGCAATGTCACCGAACCCGGTTCGGTAACGGGCAAGGCCATCTGGCGCGCGCATACGGCCGGCGTTTACCGGTTGATGGATCGCTTGCGACAAAAGTATCCCAATTTATCCCTGCAAAGCTGCTCCGGCGGCGGCGGGCGGGTGGATTTGGGCATCTTGCGGCGGGTGGACCAGGTGTGGACCAGCGACAACACCGATGCCCTCGACCGGCTGGGCATTCAGGAGGGCTTCTCGCTGGCCTATCCGGCGCGCATCATGGAGGCGTGGGTGACGCACGAGAAGAACCACCAGACCGGCCGCGTGCTGGACCTTTCCACGCGCTTCGACGTGGCGATGCGCGGCGCGCTGGGCATTGGCTCGGACCTGAACGCCCTGGGCGACGAGGAGCTTAAGGAGTACGCCAGCTATATCGCCTTCTATAAACGCTTTCGCCATGTTGTGCAAGATGGCGACCTCTACCGCCTGGAAACGCTGGCCGAACACGGCGCGTCTACCCTTCTTTACGTCTTGCCGGACCAGAGCGAGGCGGTCTACTCCGTCGCCGTGCATGATCATTTGATCGGCCGGCACCGCCCCCCGGCTCGCCTGTGCGGACTTAATTCGACGGCCGTTTACACCATCACCGACCGCCACGAACGCGCCATCGCCCACCTGTCCGGCGCGGACCTGATGGCCCAGGGCATCCCCGGCGATACGTACGGTCCGGCGGGCTACAGCCGGACGCTGCACTTGAAAATTGTGAAGTGATGCGTGATGCGTGATGCGTGATGCGTGATGCGTCACGAATCACGCACCACGCATCAAAATAAATCCCGGAAAGGGC
>JAKQCM010000280.1 GCA_029559155.1 Chloroflexota bacterium | reverse complement strand
CCACTTGCAAGCCCCAATCTTCTTCTACCGTCTGCTCCAGGGAGCGATATGCCGTCAGGGCGGCCAGGGCTTGGGGGTCGGTTAAGGGGTCGGCTTGCCCTGCCGTTAACGGCGCGTCCAGACAGACGATACGGCCGTCGGCCAGGCGGTAGTGGGGTGGGTGGGAACGATTATCCTCTGCTTCCGGCAGCGCCAGCAGCCAGGTTCCGGCCGGTAAGTCTAGCGTCTCATCCGGCAGGCGCATGGCGTAACGGGCGTGGATGTCCCAGCGGGACGGCCGTTTCGCTTTGACGCGTTGGCGTAAGACATAGGCGTTAGGAGACATGGCAACCTCCTGGTTAGGATGGGGTGGTGAATTCACCCCATGCGCCCCGTTAGGGGCAAGACGAGGCGGGAGACCGACGGCCGTACAGCCAGAGATATTGGGGTACGGCCGTTGCCGTCTGAAGAAAACCTTTTGTCAGACCGATTGAATCAGGGCTATACTTTTGGTGGGCATGTTGTTCAGTTGAAACCTGTGCCACTTTATATGATCTGGCTAAATTCTTTGCAGGAGTAATCATGTACGGACTTATTGGCAAGATTCGTGTCATCCCAGGCCAGCGGGATGCTTTCATCTCTATCCTGCTCCAGGGAACAGGACAAATGCCCGGCTGCCTGAGTTACGTCATCGCCAGAGATAAAACCGACGATGACGCCGTCTGGGTAACGGAAGTCTGGGATAGTCAAGCCAGCCACGAAGCGTCGTTGTCGCTGCCGTCTGTTCAGGAAGCCATCACCCTGGGTAGGCCCATGATTGCCGGCTTTGGTGAGCGGTTTGTCACAGAACCGACCGGCGGTTACGGGTTATAACTTTTTATGGCTCATTTGGCAGGCTGGCCTACTATTGGGATAGACGGTGTTGGCGATCTCGAAACTGAACGAAAATCGGCGTTTAAACAAATAAATTGTGATGGTTGTTGATCGCCAAACGGCCGATTTTGTGGCTTTTGGAACGACAAAGCAATTCGTCAACAACATCTCCTAAATGCGGGAGTTCCATTTTTATCGCTCATTTGGGAGGAGACGACATGATCGCAAGCTCAACACCATGAATGAAAGGGACACGGATGAACACGGATTTTCACGGATTGTTATCCGTGTTCATCCGCGTCAATCCGTGTCCCTTTTTCGGAGGAGCCAAAAAATGGATGACATTCACCCGGGAGCAACTGGCAGGGTAATCTCATGCCTTTGCCTGGGTTTTGTAATGCTCACTGTTGTCTTCGGGCTGGTTGCTTGCGCGACAGAGATACGACCGGCTGTAACGGCCGTTTCCTCCCCGGCAACCAACCTGCCTTCCGCAACCACTGGCGCGACGTCCACCAGCGCCCCAATCCGCAGCACGACCGCACCGCCTCTCGCCACGCCAACCCCGGTAGGAGACGCCCCGACAGAAGCTGTTACCCCGACCGTACAGGCCAGCGCCACGCCGACCGCCACGCCAGCCTCTACGGCAACGGCATCGCCGACCGCCACTCGGTGGTCCACGGACCCTCATCCATTACAGATTGAGGTGATGCGGCAGCAGTCCTATCCGGGCAGCGAGATCACCTTTGAGGAAACCCTGGAGCCGGCGGATGACTACAGCCTGCATGTCGTTTCCTATCACTCTGAAGGCTACAAAATCTATGCTTTGATGACCATACCTAATGGGGCAAAACCTGACACAGGCTGGCCGGTTATTGTCTTCAATCACGGCTATGTAAGGCCATCATGGTACAGTACCACTGGAAACTATGTGCCCTACATGGATAGGCTCGCCAGCAGCGGTTACATCGTTTTTAAGTCCGACTACCGTGGCCACGGTCACTCCGAGGGCGAAGAGGCTGTGGGCGGCGGCTACGGCATGCCAGATTACACGGCCGATGTGCTCAATGCCGTCGCCTCATTGAAAGCCTATGCCGATGCCGATCCCCAGCGAATCGGCATGTGGGGGCATTCAATGGGCGGGCAAATTACCCTGCGCGCGATGGTCGTGTCCGGCGATATCAAAGCAGGCGTGATCTGGGGCGGCGTGGTTGTCCCTTACCCGGACCTCATCGCCCGCTGGGATTTTACGCGAAACCCTGACCATTTTTCAGAGACGGCGGATTCACCACTGACCACTCCGCAATCGTCGGCGAGTAACTGGTTGCAGAAGTTCAGCGGTTGGGTAGACGAGTTCACCACGAAGTATGGCAATCCCGAGGAGAACCCGGCCTTTTGGGCCACGATTTCGCCGAATCATTACCTTACAGATCTTTCCGGCCCCATTCAGCTTCATCACAGCACGACTGACAAAACGGTGCCTGTGGCATGGTCTGAGACTTTGGTTGAAGAGCTGCAGGCTGTCGGCAACTCGTCCTACGAATTCTACACTTACCCGGACGATACCCACGACATCGCTGTCAATTATGGGACTGCCATGCAGCGCACAATAGATTTTTTCGACCTATATGTGAAAGGGCAGTAACGCTTTGCCGCACATTGCCACAACCGCCTGTTGGCTTCATCCAGATTGAAAAACGGGCAGATGCCCTACGCACTTTGTGCTCTTAATCTGTGCCCCCCTACCCAGATAGGTCTTGCAGCTGGCTCAGGCTGGTTTCTGTCCTACCCACGGCAGTTCAATTTTGCACCTGGCCCACAGGCGTTCGTACAGCTCGCCGGTATGCTGCATCAGGTGGCGGATGTTGTAAAATTGCAGTTCTAATTTCGTGAACGGCAGCCAGT
>JAKQCM010000260.1 GCA_029559155.1 Chloroflexota bacterium | reverse complement strand
CCCCACGCCCACGCCAACCCTCACCCCCACCATCGACCCCAACGCCGCCAATTGGAGCAGCAACCTGCTGCCCAACGGCTCCTTTGAAGAAGGCGATTACCTGCAAAACGGTCAGCCCGAACTGCAACTGCCCACCGGTTGGACGCTGGAATACGACGAAGGTCCCACCGGATATGGCGTTGAAATCTGGGATGTTTATCGCCGGCCAGAAGTTCGTGTCCTTTCCGATCAATTCCTGCCGCCCGAGGAACACGCACTCTTCATTTGGGACGGCGTGCATACGGTCAAGGCTTTTAAGGGCAATGGAGCCATCAGTTTTCGGCTTTTCCGCGATGTTTATCTGGAACCCGGCTATTATCGCCTGGAGATCAACGTGTTCCCCGACCTGGTGATGGCCTTCAATGGCAACCAGAAAATCTGGTCCGATGATCCGGCAGCCGGGGAAGTGCGTCTGATCAGCCCGGAGAGCAGTGAGGCGTGGATACGGCCGTTATTCGGCCGCAAGAACACGTTCAGCCAATACTTCACCATTGAGCAAGCGCAAACCGTGCGCCTGGGCGCGGCCATTCGCGGCAATTTCGCCCTCCTCAACGATGGTTGGTTTCTCGACGACTGGTCATTGCGGCGCGCCGAAAATTAATTGCAACCCCCCATTCAAATTGGCGTATAGAAACATGGCAACGGCCGTCATCAGCAGAGTGATTCTTTTACAAACGATCAGGCAGGCAACTTCATCCGGAAATTGCACCCAGTTTTAGCAAGGAGTTAAAAAATGAGCGACGAACAAACCCCCAGTGTAGATGATTTGAAAGAACAGGAAAAATTAGACACCAAGCGCATTGTCATCGAGGAAGATGAAGTGAACGGCGGCGCGCCGAAATTAGATATCGGGGCCGAATTTCAGAAACTTGGCCGCCAACTGGCGGAAACTTTGCAATCCGCCTGGGACAGCGAAGAGCGCAAACGCGTCGAAAAAGAAGTCCGCGAAGGCGTGCATACCTTCGTCAACGAAGTAGACAAAGTCATTCGCGAAGTAAAAACCAGCGAAACCACGGAAAAAATCAAAGGGGAAGCGGAAGAATTAAAGACGCGCGTCGATTCGACCGAAATTTCGGCCCGCGCCCGCACCGGCATCGCCCAGGGCTTGCGCTGGTTGTCGGAAGGATTGGGCGAACTGGCGACCCAATTCACGCCGCAAGAAAAAGCCCCCGAAACCAAATCAGAGGCTGATTCCGACGCTTCTGCCGCGTAATCCTATTTTTTTCACCACGCAAAAACGGCCGTTCCTCACCCAGGGAACGGCCGTTTTTCATTCCCCCACCCTACAACTGCCCCAGCACATCGCGGGCCAGCACTTCCAGCCCGTCTACATCGTCCAGGTCCAGCCATTGCAGCATCACCCGCTGCACGCCCGCTTCCGCCAACTGCCCCAACTGAGCCACGATGTGCTCCGGCGTGCCCAACACCAATCCGCGCGCCCGCAGCTCGTCCATCGTCAGTCTGGAACCGGCAAATTTTTGCGCCAAAGCCGCCTCATCACCCATCTCAACCCGGGTCATCAGCGAACGGCGCACATCGGAAGGGATACGGCCGTTTGCCGCCAACAATTCATCCAACATCCGGTTCTTCGCCGCGAACTCCGCCGCCGAAATATAGACCGCGTTCCATTCTTGCGCGTATTTCGCCGCCAGCGGCAGCGTCCGATTTGGCCCGTTGCCGCCAATGAGAATCGGCGGGCCGCCCGGACGTTGAGGGCGAGGCAGCAGCACCGCCTCCTGAAGCTGGTAATAGACGCCGCTAAAATCCACCGGCTCCGCGCTTTGCAGCAACCGAGTAATGATCTCCAACCCTTCTTCGAATCGGGCAAATCGTCCCGGCACGTCAAGCAAATCCCAGCCATAATGGGTGTGCTCTCGTTCCTGCCAGCCTGCGCCCAAACCAAGGGTTAAACGGCCGTGCGACAAATCATCCACGGCCGTTGCCATCCGCGCCGTCATTGTCGGCTGGCGAAAGGAGACCGGCGTCACCAGCGGGCCAAAGGCGATCCGCTGCGTATTGGCCGCCAGCCAGGTCAGCGAAACCCACAACTCCAGCGAATCCAAGTCTGGCGGGCTGGCATTGGTGTAATGGTCAGACCGGTAAAGACCGGCGAAACCGAGATCTTCAACGGCCGTTACCAACCGCTGCCAGCGCGGCCAATTCAGCCCATTTTGCCCCTCAACCATAATGGCCAATTCAATCATCATCCCTCCAACAAAAAAGCCATTGACTGCCGGTCTAGGCCACAGTCAATGGCTTCATTTTCATATCCACATTTAGCCGGCAGCGTTACGCTCGCCAACCAGAGGAACAACCACTAATTTTTGCCGATGTGGGGCAAAATCTGGGCCACCAGACGATCTTTCGGCATCGCGCCCACAATGCGGGCCACAACTTCGCCATTTTTGAACAGCATCAATGTCGGAATGCCAGAAATCCCATAACGGCCAGGGGTCGCCGGATTGTCATCCACGTCCATTTTAGCTACTTTCAAAACGCCATCATACTCCGAGGCGATTTCTTTTACAGATGGGGCAATCATGCGGCAGGGGCCACACCACTCCGCCCAAAAGTCTACCAACACCGGTTTATCAGATTCTAAAACTTCCGCTTGAAAGGCAGAGTCTGTTACATTAAAGGGATCAGCCATTATTTAAGCTCCTTAAAGGTATAATTTATCGCATTTGCTTAATAGACAGCATTAACTGTGATATTCTTACCCGTGAGTTTAACGGAAGCAAAGTCACTGTCAAGATGCAAAACCGGCCTCTGATACGAATCTAATTCTCACAAACGGCCGTATTGCATCCCTGAAAAGGAGGGTTACAATCGCTTTATGGAGCAATTACTCATCACCAACGGCCGTCTCGTCACCTGGGGAGCGGTCAACGAAATTATTCCCAACGGCGGCTTGCTATTATCAGATGGTCTGATCGCCGACATGGGCGACAGCGCCGCCCTCCGCGAACAATACCCCGAAGCCAAACAACTGGACGCCCGCGGCCAACTCGTGATGCCCGGCAACATTTGCGCCCACACCCACTTCTACGGCGCATTCTCGCGCGGCATGGCCATCCCCGGCGCGCCCATGAAAGATTTCCCCGACATTCTGGAGAGACTCTGGTGGCGGCTGGATCGCGCCCTCCTGGATATAGACGTCAAGTACAGCGCTCTCGTTTGTCTGGTAGACGCCATCAAACATGGCACAACCACCCTCATCGATCATCACGCCAGCCCCAACGCCATCAACAATTCCCTGGACCAGGTCGCCGATGCCGTAGAAATGGCCGGCGTCCGCGCCGCCCTCTGTTATGAAGTCACCGACCGCAACGGCCACGCCGGCGCACAGGCCGGAATCGATGAAAACGTGCGCTTCCTCCACTCCCTCGAAGAACGCCGCAGCCATTTATTGGCCGGTACATTTGGCCTGCACGCTTCCCTTTCCCTGACCGAGGATACCCTGGCCGCCTGCGTACAGGCCGCCAAAGACCTGGATACCGGCTTCCACATCCACGTCGCCGAACACGAATCCGACGAATACGATTCGCTTTACAAATACGGCAAGCGCGTCGTCGACCGCCTGACCGACGCCGATATTCTTGGCCCCAAAAGCATCGTCGCCCACGCCATCCACATCGACCCCACCGAAAAAGCGCTGCTGCACGAAACCGGCGCCTGGGTAAGCCACCAACCACGCAGCAACATGAACAACGCCGTCGGCGCATCGGATATTGAGGGGATGATGCGCATGGGCATCCCCGTTTGCCTGGGCAACGACGGCTTTAGCAACAACATGTGGGCTGAGTGGAAAACTGCCTATTTCCTGCACAAATTGGCCCACGGCGACCCGCGCCGCGCCAACGGCGCCGACATCGCCCAAATGGCCATTTACAACAATGCCGCGCTGGCCAATATGTTTTGGCCCAAAAGCAATATTGGCAAACTGGCCATCGGCGCTGCCGCCGATGTAATCTTCGTTGATTATCACGCTACCACACCACTCAGCGCAGGGAACCTGCCCTGGCACATCATCTTCGGCTTTGAAGCCAGCATGGTCACCACGACCATTGCTGCCGGTCAAGTTCTGATGCAAGACCGCCAACTGCTCACCCTGGACGAAGAAGAAATTACCGCCCGCAGCCGCGAACTGGCGGCAGAGGTGTGGCAGCGTTTTGAAAAATTAAGCGCATAAACCTCATGAAAGGAGCAACCCATTGAAAATCGCAATTTTAGGCGGCACAGGAAATGAAGGTTTTGGACTTGGCTTCCGCTGGGCGGCGGCCGGACATGAAATTATCATCGGTTCACGCAAGGCGGAAAAAGGGGCTGCCGCGGCCGTCGATATGCGGGGGAAGCTGTCGGATTCAGCCGTTGTAACCGGCACAGACAACCTGACGGCCGCGCAGCAAGCCGAAGTGGTCGTCCTCTCTGTGCCTTATTGGGCGCAAGCCGACACCTTGGAACAGGCCAGACCGGCCTTGCAAGACAAATTGTTGATCAGCGTCGTGGCTCCCTCTGGCGAGAAAAAAGCGCGGGTCCACACGCTGGAAAGCGGCCTATCGGCGGCCGAAGAGGCCCAAAACCAGCTTGGCGAGGCCGTGCGGGTGGTGGCAGCCTTCCAAAACATCGGCGCGCATCATTTGCTAGACCTGGAACACGCCATGGATTGTGACGTGTTGGTGTGTGGCGAAAAGAAAGAAGACAAGGCTGTGGCACTGCAATTGTGTCAGGACGCCGGTTTGCGCGGGGTGAATGCAGGAGCGCTGCAAAATGCGCGGGCGGTGGAAGGGTTAACGGCCGTTCTCATCGCCATCAATATCATCCACAAATCACCCAGCGCCGGCATCCGCATCACCGGAATTTAGAGATTAGAGATTGGCGATCGTCAGTCTCCAATCTCTAATCTCCTCTCCCAATCTCTCTATGGAAATTTCTCTCACGGCCGTTCCCCACATTCCCGACGTCCAACCCGGCGATAACCTAGCCGAACTCATCCTTACCGCCCTGGCCGAGGCCAATCTGGCCTTGCAAGATGGCGACGTTTTGGCCATCGCCCAAAAAATTGTCTCCAAAGCCGAAGGGCGGCTGGTGCATCTGGCCGAAGTGGAACCTGGGCCGCGCGCGCTGGCCGTGGCCGCCCAAACCGACAAAGACCCGCGCGTGGTCGAGCTGATTTTGCGCGAGAGCGACGAAATTTCGCGCCTCAAGCCGGGGGTGCTTGTGGTGCGCCACAAACTGGGCTTTACCAGCGCCAACGCCGGCATCGACCGCTCCAATGTCGCCGCTGATGGCGACACGGCCGTTCTCCTGCTGCCCATCGACCCGGATGCATCCGCCGCCGCAATTCGCCAAACCATCCACGCCCAGCTGGGTGTAACCGTTGGCGTGGTTATTACCGACAGCCACGGACGGCCGTTTCGCCTGGGGACAGTCGGCGTAGCCATTGGCGTGGCCGGGCTGCCCGCCCTATGGGACCGTCGCGGCGAGCCAGATCGTTACGGCTACATCTTACAGCACACCGACGTTGGCGTAGCCGACGAAATCGCCGCCGCCGCCGGGCTGTTGATGGGCCAGGCGGCCGAAGGGCGGCCGGTAGTTCTCCTACGCGGCCTCAACCTACCGCCAGCAGACGGCCGTGCAGTCGATCTGGTACGTCCCAAGGAGTTAGACCTATATCGATGAAAACGAGCTGGCCCATCACCGTTGGCTTGCTGTTTCTGGCAGTTGGTCTGTTGATGGGTTGTCAGGCGGTGGATGCCGCGCCGCTGCCTACCAGAGCCGTGGCTGCCGCGCTGCCCGTGCCCACAAACAGCGTTCCGGCAACTTTTACGGCCAGTGTAGTAACGGCCGTGGCCACCCCCATTTTCGCCGCTCCCCGCGCTACCGCCACTCCCACCAACACCCCCTTCATCCCCACGCTCACGCCGTTTACGCCACGCCCCAGCGACACCCCCACGCCCACGCTCTCGCCGCTCATCACGCCAACCATCACGCCCGTCATTAAACCGATCAACCAATACGCCTACCAGGAAGTCATCCCTTACGAAGCCTTCCCTGTGCCGCCCGGCGACAACGGCTGGGGCATGCATTGGATTCCAACCGTCAGCCAGGATCAGGGCGTAGTCGATCGGTTTGTGGCCGAAATGGTGAAAATGCATATCAAATGGGTCGTGTTTCTGAACGATGGCGCAGACATCGGCAGCAACGATTATCTGGTGGACAAATTGGTCGCCAATGGCATCATGCCGGTGATGCGACTTTATCGCAACGGCGTGCTGCCGTATGATGGCGACATCGCCGGCATGGTGCGCCATTACCGCGCCAAAGGCGTCTATTATTTTCAACTCTACAATGAACCCAACGTCAACGACGAAAACCACCAGGGTTTTGCCAATCCTAACCAGTATGCCATTGCCTGGGCGGCGACGGCGCGGATTATTGTGGCCAACGGCGGGCTGCCGGGCATCGGCGCCTTTAGCCCTGGCGGGGCGTATAACCATTATGAATTTTTAGATCGCACCTTAAGGGCGCTGGAGTTTAATGGCGATGGCGCGCTGCTCAATCATGCCTGGCTTTCGGTGCATAACTATCACGGCACACGCCCCTACGATGACCCGGACGGTTTTTTGCTGTTCCGCAAATACGACGAGATCGTCCGCAGCCATCTTGGTCGTTCGCTGCCAATGGTTGGCACGGAGGGCGGCTCGTACAGCGACAACCCAGATGTGGTAACAGATTTACTGGCTTACCAGTATGGCTACATGCGCGACGCCGAGCCGTATTTTTTGGCGTTTAGCTATTGGATTGTGGCTAATCAGGCAGGGGGCAGTCATGATGCGGCCTGGGAATGGCAGGCTTTATTTCGCGCCAGTGGCTATGTGCATCCGGTGGTGACCGATTTCTTTTATCAGAACGGCCGTTAACCCCACATAACGGTTATCGTTTGGCTAACAGATCGTCCCCTTTAAGTTCCGCTTCCAGGCTGTCCCAAAGCTTATTGTAAGATTTTAGACGAGATTTGGCGGCGCGACGGGCAGGTTTGGTATGCATGCTGGCCACCGTTTTGGCCTGCCAATCGGCCGAACGACCGCGAGCGATCAGGTCTGAAAGGGCGCGCGATTTATTACCCGCCAATGCCAGACCGGTCCAATGGAAAACGGCCGTTAACCCAATCTTCGCCAGTTTATCCGCATCCCACAACACCATCGATTCCAGGTTCTTCAGCGGTTTATCCCGCCATAACCCCATGTGGTCCTCAATAGCCTGGGCCACCCGTTCAATCTTTTCCGGCGGAAACGTGGTCTGCGGCAAAAATTCGCGGGCAAATTTGGCCCCCTGACGGGGATGAGAATCACCGGCATCTTTACGCACATCGTGCAGCCAGGCAGCCGCCTCCACAATTTCCAGATCCGCGCCGGTCAATTCCCCCAGACGCGTCGCCAGCGTTACAACCGATTGGACATGTTCCCAGCGATAATTAAAAGAGGCGTTATCCAGGCTGCCGAAACGATAAATAATTTCCTGTTCGGTCGCCTGCTGCATGGTTTTTTTAACTGCTTTTCGCCACGGCATGCGACGAGGCTCGTTGGTTTTATTTTTAGGCATGATGTTTAGAATTTATGACGATTGGTGTTTCAGGAGTGCGTTTATTGGCACGATGATGGGGGTACATTTAAAGACTGAGGACTATCAGGTAACAATCCTCAGTCTTTAATGGGATCAGGCCGTAAACAAGAGGGTTCAGGCGATTGATCGCTGCGGGGCCAGCGCGTCTTCAACCAATTTTTCCATCCAGGTATCGGCTTCGCTGGGGGCTTTTTGCCATTGACGATTATCAGCGATTTCGTCCAAAATCATTGCCGCCAGAGCGTCTTGCTCCCATTCTGGCAGCCGATTGGCTTCGGCAAAAGCTTTTTTAAGTAATTTCGTCATAGTAACCTCCTTCTTGATTGGTGATAGTCCTCTTCCAGAACTAGTTTTTTAATTCCACGGGACATTATACACGATATGGCAAGCCCTCGATGCGCCAATTATCTATTATTTAGAATTTCCTGAGACTTTTCAGATCTGCCCGCGCCGCTGGTTTAACCGCCAGACCAGGGATACGGCCGTTGCGGTTCCACCCCATAATATAACTCCACCACCCGCCGAAAAATCGGCGCGGCAACGGCCGACCCTTCGCCGGCATTCTCAATCATCACCACGATGGCAATCTCCGGCTCCTCAATGGTCGTGCCATCGGCGCGGGTAAATGGCGCGGCCGGCGCATACCCGGCAAACCAGGCGTGCGACGTACGCGGCGGGTCTTCAGCCGTGCCCGTTTTACCCGCCACCGGCACCGGCAAATCCACAAACTGGAAGGTCGCTGTGCCCGACGGGCTGTTGGCGACGCCCCACATCGCCTCTTGCAAGGTTGCAATCTGGTCGGGGGTGATGGGCAGTTCGCCGCGCACCTGAACCGGCCACGGCTCTTCGGGCGCGCCTGCGCCCGCGCCAATGCGGTCTACCACCGTGGGGCGATACAACGTGCCGCCATTGGCCACAGCGGCTACCAGATCAACCATTTGCAGCGGCGTGACCTGGACATATCCCTGACCAATCGCCATGTTCACGGCGTCGCCGGGAACCCAGCCTTCACCCACATTATTGATTTTCCATTCCGGGCTGGGAATTAAACCGGCCGATTCACCGATCTGGATGCCTGTTTCCTGTCCCAACCCGAAACCTTTGGCCACATCCGGCAAAAAGTTGTTGTCGAACTGGTCCAGGTTAAATCCGGCGTCATAAAAGCAGCTGTTGCACGAAACAACCAACGCCTGCCTCATGCTGATGGTGCCATGACCGCCGGCCAGCCAATCGTATTTGATAAAATTGTCGCCCATGCGGTTCCAGGTTCCGGTGCTGGTGTAGCGGCTGTCGGCCGTGTACAGGCCGCTTTTCAGGGCAGCGGACAGCGTAATGATTTTGAAGAGCGAGCCGGATGGATAAGCGCCCTGGGTTACACGGTTTAGCAACGGCCGTCCCGGGTCCGTGAGCACCGCGCTTAATTCGGCGTCACCATCTGGTCGGTTGGCGTCGAAAACGGCCGGGTTGTAGGATGGGTAACTGGCCATGGCCCGAATCGCGCCAGTTTTAACATCCATCACCACCACCGAACCGGCATTGGCCAACGGATAGGTTTCGATGGCTTCCGCCAGAGCTTGCTGCACGGCCGTCTGAAAATCATTATCAATGGTCGTGAAAATACTGCGCGACTGCTGCGGCGCGCGTTCGGCAATCGTGGTGACATATTGGCCGCTGGGACCAACCACGGTCAGTGTGCCGCCGCGTTCGCCGTTCAGGTACTCTTCGCCCCACGCTTCCAAACCGGCCAGACCCACCTGTTCATCACCGCGATACCCTTGTGCCAGATAGTCGTCCAGGTTTTCAGCGGGAATGGGGCCGATGTAACCCACCACATGCGGCGCAACGCCATCGGCGGCGTAAATGCGTGTCAGGCGCTGCTCTGGCGGAGCCAGCCCTTTGCCGATGAATGGCTGCAGCTCGGCGGCGTGCGCCTGCATCACTTCTTCGGGGATGTCGCCCAGGGGCCAGTACCAATCGGGCAGGGCCTGAGCATAAATTTCTTTTATTTCTGCCGGTGTTTTGCCCAATACCGGCGACAATGCATTGAGAAGCGCTTCCTCATTCTCAATTTGCCCTGGGATGACGCCTAAACTCAGGATGGTTCCCTGATAAGCCAACGCTTTCCCCTGAAAATCGTAGATGTTGGCGCGAGCAGGCGTGCGGTAATCCATGAGCAGGCGATTGCCGCCGGCAAGTTCCGGCAGAATCAACCCTTCGTCCCAGACCACGCCCCAACGCCCTTCGGTGTAGGTCAGGGGCAGGTCATACTCGCGGACGATGGGGCCAAGCACGGCCGTGTCCCAGGTCACCCGCACCCCCATTTCGGCCGTTTCGCCATCCTGAAGCAGCGATAAAGGTTGGGAATGAACGGCCGTAACCATCGCCGTTTGCAGCGCTTCTTCGTACCGTTGGGTAAAGGCCGCGCTGTCGACCAACGCCTGGCTTTGTGGCGCTAACAAGCTGTACATGCCCAGGTAGTCGCCCGTTTCCCAGGCGCGATAAAACGCCCGACCAATTCCTCCGGCGTCTTCCAGGATGGGTACGGCCGTTGATTTGGGTGTTTCTGTGGCCTGCGGTGTCAGGGTGGCCTCGACATAGGTATCTTGCAGCCCACCCGCGCCACAAGCTGCCAGCCAGAGTACGGCCGTTGACATGATAATTACTTTCCAATTCATAGGTTTTTTCCGAGCGTGCCTCGACCCCTTCCTTGTCCATTTCTGTTTACGCCAATCTGTTTTAAAGTGAATGCCCATTGGCGGCTGAAATTTTATGTCTGCCCGCAAATTATAGCCCAGACAATCCAGCTTTCTACCTACCGCTCAGATGCGTCGGCCAGGTCTAATCAACTGATCACGCAATAAGATCAAAAAAGGGGCATGACGGACACCGCCACACCCCTGCAAAGCTCCCAGGTAAACAAATCAGGCCGGTAAAAGCTCAAAGGAAAAATCATGTTGGACAAGCAGCTCGATTTTTTGCCATTTTTGATTGTCTGTCAGCTTGGGAACCACGAACCCAATGCCCATGTTGTGCATCGGGTGGGCGCAATTTGGGCAAACAATCTGAGCGGAAGAAATCGAAACATGCTGCCTTGAAGCCAGCCGGCACTGGCTGCAAGCAAAATTGATGGTGTTTGGATTGAATTTGTTTTCAAACAATGTTGCCAGTACCTCCGTAAAAAATTTTCTTCTGTCCATCATACGCCAGTCCTGTGGTAGGATAAAGAAAAAGAGGGGGTTATTTACTGCCTGCTCATTTACTAACCCTGGCCACATTGTAATGGAACGGCCGTCCCCCCGTCTACAGCCAATCGCCCAAAGGGTGTGGTTACTTTTGGTGTAAAAGTCTTTGCCTGTGCCGGAAAATCCAACGATGATCCCTCCAGGGTTGCCCTTTTGGGGACCGTTTCGCCAGTTTATCAGCTAGGGCAGTCAATC
>JAKQCM010000259.1 GCA_029559155.1 Chloroflexota bacterium | reverse complement strand
GCCGGCCACAGCGACAGATGAAAGACCGCGCTGGAGCAGGGCGCGTGCATTGATTGATGTAACAAATCTAACTCGTAAGGATAACAAAATGAATCTGGGTGCAACTTTGTATGTTAAGAACAGTGTTGAGGCCGTAGAATTCTACCTTGAGGCCTTTGGAATGACCTTGGGCTACAATGCGAAAAATAGTGACGGCTCATTCCTTCACGCAGAACTTCTTAAAGGCGGCGTCTCGATCTTTGCCGTTAGCGAAAACAACGATGAGGCAATCGCTCAATCGATGTTAGCCTCGAAGCGACCTACCATGAGCTACGGCATCAACCTCGACAGCGAGGCGGAACTTCAGCACGCTTATAAAATACTCGTCGAGGGCGGGCACATATTGAGAGAACTGGGTCAACTTCCCTGGAGTCCATGCTCCGCCGATATTGTAGATAAGTACGGCGTTTGTTGGTATATCTATGTCTCCCAACATCGACCAGACTGACTATGACCACTACCGGGCCACACCCGGCTTGCCCGCGCTGCTTCACCGTAAGCACGGCCGTTCCCCGTTCCCCGTTCACTGTTAGGTGTTGATGGGGGGAGGTAACGGCCGTTTCCCGGCTAACTGAGGATTGGCAGGCGAGGTGGTTGGTATTGCTTTATCCGCAAGATAAACGTACAATTATCTGTACATACTTTCTGGAGGTAAAGGGAAATGGAAGCTATTAACTACACGGTTGCTCGCCAGACATTAGCCCAAAGAATGGACCAGGTTTGTGATGACCATACGCCTATCATTGTGACCAGACAAAACAATCGTTCTGTTGTGATGCTATCTTTAGAAGATTATCAGGCGCTTGAGGAAACCGCTTATTTGTTACGTAGCCCTAAAAATGCCAAGCGTTTGATGGAGTCAATCCTTGAATTGGAGAGCGGTCGTGGCACAGAACGAGGGTTAATTGAGTGAGGCTGATTTTTTCCGAAAATGCCTGGGATGACTATTTGTACTGGCAAAACGCAGACAAGAAGACCCTGAAACGGATCAATGCGCTAATCAAAGAAATCCAGCGCACACCCTATTCAGGAACAGGTAAACCAGAACCACTCAAGTTTGGTCTTTCCGGTTACTGGTCTCGGCGTATAGACAGAGAGAATCGCCTTGTTTACAAAGTTGTGGATGATGATTTGCTCGTAGCGCAACTGCGCCATCATTATTGACAGCCGTCGCTGTGGCCGCCTCTCAGCCCGTAGGGATGCTCTCCAGACCGTGCCACACCTGGTTTGCCGCACGGCCGTTCCCCGTTCCCCGTTCACTGTTAGCTGTTGATGGTGGGGAAACGGCCGTTTTGTTTTTCTCCAAAAATTCGAACGAAGTTTATGCCTTAAACATGGTGGTATAATCACTATACTATGTTCGATTTTGAGTTTGATAATTCCAAGAGTGAGAGCAATCTCGCCAAACACGGCATTGACTTTAATCAGGCTCAACTTCTATGGGCTGATGCCGATTTGCTGGAGATACCGGCCAGAACACAAGATGAACCACGGTTTCTGGTGATCGGTAAAATTCATGGTAAACATTGGTCGGCGGTTATTACCTATCGCGGCGCAGTAATTCGCCTTATTTCAGTCAGGCGATCTCGACCGGAAGAGGTGGCTTTGTATGAAGGCTAAAGATTTCGACGAAAAGTTTGACGCCGGTGAAGATGTCACGTCGGATTTGGATTTGTCCAAAACAAGGCGCGTACTTCACGAGCAAAAACGGGTGAATGTGGATTTCCCCACCTGGATGATTGAGTCCCTGGACAAAGAGGCCAGTCGCCTGGGTGTAACGCGCCAATCCATCATCAAAATGTGGTTGGCTGAACGGTTGGACGCGGCATCTGCTAGACGCGCGCTGGAATCTTCCACGGATTAGGGTAACGGCCGTGGCCACCCTGGTAGAAGCCTACGCCGCCGCCGATACCGCTCAGCAGAGCGCCATCCAGCTTTACCAAAAAACCAGCGGCCGATAGGGGCTGGACGGCTGATCGGCCGGGTGATGGCTGTGAGAACGTGATGATGGGGAAGATGAACCGGTTGGTCTTTAAGGAAGTAATGGGGTAATTGCGCTCTCACCCGGACGTAAACGTCCGGGCTAAATAACGACGCCGGGTAAACCCGGCTTTTATTCTTTAAGCCCGGTTCACCGGGCGTTGTTTTGCAGCCTGGGGCTTTAGCCGCAGGCGAAGCGGGCAAACGTTACCGGATGGATTCCTTAATCTACAAGTGGTTCGCCCTTTGTCATTCGCCGGTCATGGGGTTGGGGGGAACGGCCGTTCCTCCGGCTAACCGGGGATTGGCAGGCGGGGTGTGGCTCAGTGGGCCGCCGGCCACAGCGACAAATGGAAGGCCGCGCTGGAGCAGGGTAATTGCGCTCTCACCCGGACGTAAACGTCCGGGCTAAATAACGACGCCGGGTAAACCCGGCTTTTATTCTTTAAGCCCGGTTCACCGGGCATTGTTTTGCAGCCTGGGGCTTTAGCCGCAGGCGAAGCGGGTAAACGTTATCAGATTGATTCCTTAATCTACAAGTGGTTCGCCCTCTGTCATTCGCCGGTCATGGGGTAGGGGGAAACGGCCGTGCCCCGGCTAATTGGGGATTGGCAGGTAGGGTGTGGCACGGTCACAGAGCAGCCCTTCGGGACTGAGATGCGGCCACAGCGGCAAATGGAAGACCGCGCTGGAGCAGGGCCATGATGAGAAAATGGGAAAACACACTATATCTTTTACTTGTCGCTCTGCTGCTATCCGGTTGCATGTCCGCAAGTCGCGATGGTTTGATTGTTTCCCCATCGGGCTCCCAGGCGACTCCGTTGCTTTCTCCTTTCACAATGACTCCTGCCCCGACCCATTTATCAGCTACTGCCACTTTGACTAGATCTGTCACTCTATCAAACCCGTCACCCACAAAGACAACTAGACCAACCCAAACAATATCTGTAGAGCCAACGGTTACACCCGTAATTAGCACAACCGCCTTGGCGCCACCTTTTAAGTTCCTAAAACTAGAAGAACTTACAACCGATGTCGAAATCAGGTATATCGCCTGGGAAGCCAACGGGCTTGGGCTTATATATGCCTTGATACGACCAGAGGCTCGTTCTACAGAACCGAAGGATTGGGCCTGGTGGCATTATGATCTGGAAACAGGTGAAAAAGTGCCATTTCCTTCCCCAGTAAGCCGAGTTACCCAAGAAACGAGACAAAAATTAGATCTTTGCCCCACTGATCAGTCGCCCCTAGTTACACGACCCAATTGTCCTGATCATTCAGTACTGTTGGAATCATCAATAAGTGAAAGGATTGTCTTCTCGCCTTTAAATGGAAACGATACATGGTTGGGAAACATTGATGGCACAAACCTTATAAAACTAGAGACTCCTATTGAAAGTCCTTCCAATGCTCAGTGGTCATCTGATAATCGTTGGCTTCTCATCAGTGTCCATTTTCCTGGCATGCCTGGCCAAATGACACACTATTTAGTCCACGCTGATGGCTCATTTGAGAATGAGTTTAGCGCGCTTACCAATCATGATCTGTTTCTTCTGAACGGTCTATTTCCACAATTCAGCCCTGATGGAACGAGTTTGGCTTATGTTGGTTCAACGGTGTACGACTCGTTTGAAGCAAGCGATTATCATTTGTACCTGCTCGATCTGGAAAATCTGGAAAGTCACCTGCTATCCAACCGTATTGGCCTATTTCAATGGTCGGCTGATGGTAGTGGGCTATATGTACTTGATAACGGCCTTTTTCCTATGAATCCCTACGAAGATACAACAGAAATGCGCAAAACGGAGCTTTACTTTATTGATGTTACAACGCGACCGGGTGAGGAAAATATTATTGCAACTGATATACCCTACTACCCCAATACCTCCTCTGGCACATGGTTATGGGGATATTCTTCGTCGGCTCAGGCTCTCGCTTATGTAGGTTATGAGCGGTTTGAGTTTGGCATATTACTTCTTGCGCCTACTCAAGGGGTTAAATAAAGTAGTTACACCACGGTATGAACCTCTGCTCTAGCGAGTTCTTCCGCCACACCCCGCTTGCCCGCACCAACCCGTAGGCAGCACGGCCGTTCCCCGTTCCCCGTTATCTTTTAGCTGTTGATGGGGAGGAAACGGCCGTATCCTTTTGGACGAATCTCTAAAGATTCGTCCTGTCTTGCCGAGTTAAAGATCATCAGTTAAAGATATGCCGATTAAACTGCGTTCGAGATTATTTGATCAGAAAAGGCAAAATCGAGTACCGAGTCCAGAAAAGGGGAACCAGGTTGAGTAGCAAGTGTGGTATGAATGTGAAGATCATCTGGCTAGACTTGCGCCATACCACCAGATGAAGAAAGCCAGACACAGTAGTCAGTAGAACGAATGCCACCCCAAAAACCTGGCTTGGGTCGACGGGATCCAGAAATTTGGCCCAGAACATGGTATGGATTGAACCCACGAAGACAGCGAACAGCGCCAATCCTATCAGGCGAAAGGCTGGGGATGGTTTTGCCGGATATAAATCCCACGCCTCGAACAAATATATCCAGAGGAGCTGCTCGGTGGCCGCATTGATCGGCGCCCAGATGAGGGCTGTAATTAATATGCCCACTGTCGTGTTGTCCACAAAGTAATTTCTAGCCATGTAGGCACATACGAGAGAAGCTAAAATCACGCCCAGGTTAATATAGAAGAAGATGGTAATGCGCGCGGGGAGAGGGTTGAAATATCCGGTTGAGCCTCGTCGCCATTTAACCAGACCCCATGCCAGACCATAATACAGCATCATGGGCAAGAGGGCGCCTGTCAGTCCATAGAGCAAACCGGCAACAATTGGCAGAATCGGGGCTATCAACAAGGCTAAACCGAGATCGAGTTTTTGTGGTTGCCAGCGCGTAATGACGCCTGAATTTGGATTGGATTTCATCATGCTCCTGATTGTTACCTGGTCGTGCCAGGTTATCGCAACGTTTATGTTCACCAGATATTACCCAAAACGTTGTAATGGCGCACGCACAGGTTATACTCCCTCTCGACTCCATGAACCAATCCCGAGATGGCTGCCAGAGAGCGCAGCCAATTGTCCCAACCGCTTACTATTTATAAGGGTGCATCGTGGCTGATGAGCATAAATCGCTGGGTCTAATTGACCCAAAGGGCGTCGCTTGGTATGGCGACGCAATTACCATCATTGGGTCACGTGCTGGCGGCTTGTCTGCCAGCAGCCGACGAAGGCGGTGAGTTGTTAGAAGCAGGGGAGGTATATGCATACACAACGAGGTGAACCATGAAAAATTTTTTATTGTTCCTTTCTTTTTTGCTGGTCGCCGGATTTCTGGCCGCCTGTGAGGATACAACGGACTTTTCGGATATGGCGGAGGTCGACGCTGTCGAGCCGGTGAATGTAGGGCCGGGGGATGGTGGGGAAACGGCCGTTTCCGCCACCTACCAAACAGCCGATTGTCCCATCGACATTCCCCGCGGGTATGACGTGGAGTGTGGGTACCTGACCGTGCCCGAAAACCGCGCACAGGCCGATTCACCGGCCATTGAACTGGCAGTTGCCATTGTCGCGGCCAGTGAAGGCGCGGATTATCCGCCGGTAATCTATCTGGCGGGGGGGCCGGGGGGCAGCGGGCTGGACGATTTTGCCGCCGACCCGGAAGGCTGGGATTATCCGTTTACCCGCAACCGTGACCTGATTTTGCTCGATCAGCGCGGCACCGGTTACTCGATCCCCACGCTGGACTGCCCTGAATTCAACACGGCCGATGAAAACGAAAACCCCGACGAATTGTGTTATGACCGTCTGGTGGACGAAGGCATTGATTTAAGCGCCTACAACACTGTCCAAAACGCCGCCGACGTAGCCGCCTTACGCGAAGCTCTGGGCATTGAGGAGTGGGACTTGCTGGGCATTTCGTATGGCACGCGGCTGGCGCTGGCAGTGATGAAAGATCATCCGGCCGGCGTGCGCAGCGTGGTGCTCGATTCCGTTTTCCCGCCCAATGTAGACACGCCGTTGGAAGATGCGCTGAGCACGATGGATGGCCTGAACCGCCTGTTTGCCGACTGCGCGCAGGACGATTACTGCGCGCAGCAGTACCCGGATCTGGAAGCTGTGTTTTTGGAGGCCGTGGCGGCGCTGAACGACGACGACAGCGCGCCAATTTATGGCGATGATTTGCTGTTTGCCGTGAGCAATGCCCTGAACGATACGGAACTGATCCCGCTGCTGCCGCGAGTGATTTGGGAGGTGGCGAATGGCAATTACGATGCACTGGATGAGATCGGCACGGAGTCGGCATACGGCCGTCTGACCTACCAATCGTCCGACGATGACCACAGCGACAGTGAAGGCATGTATAACTCGGTCATTTGCCACGATGAGTATGTGACCGGGGATTATGATCGGGTGGAAACGGCCGTTGTCGGCCAGGTTCCGGTCGAATTGGAAGCGGCGCTGCTGCAAGGCGCGTATGACCTGACAACTGTGTGCGACTATTGGAACCCCCAGCAGCGCGTAGACAACACGGCCGTTTCCAGCCGCATCCCCACGCTCATTTTGGCCGGGCAGTACGACGTGGCCACGCCTGTGCGCTGGGCGCGCCTGGCCGCCAAAACGCTGCCCAATGCCTACGTCTACGAATTCCCCGGATCAGGCCACTCCCTGTTGAGCGGCGGCGAATGCGCCATCGACATCACCACCCAATTCCTCGACGATCCTGAGTCTGCGCCTGATGACAGCTGCATCGCCAAAATGGATTGGCCGAATTTTGAATAATTAGGTGGAGGATGCTGCGTGAGAGCCACCCGCTCTCACGCAGCACGCATCAAGCGTCAGCCTGGTAGGTCGCCTCAATTTTTTTCAGCGTAGAAAGAATTTGCGGCATAGATGGCCGGTCGGTGGGATCGCGGCTGGGGTGGGCCAGGCGGATGACGCCGCGCGGGTCGATAATAAAGTCGCCGCCAAGTTGGTGCGGATCGCCGCGTTTGCCAAACGTTTCCCGTTTTTGCCAGACTGCTTTTGTGTAGTACCACAAATTGGCCGGACTCCACGAGCTGAAAATGGACGATTCCAGTCCATACGCCTGGTAAGCAGCGCGTTCGGCGTCGACCAAAAAGGGGAAGGGGGATTGGGTTTCTTGCAGCCACATGTGCGCCCAGTAGGGCGTGCCAAACGACACCGTCACCACATTGGCGCGGGCGGCTTGAATTTCTGCGTGCTGTGACACAACCTGCGCCACGTGGTCACGGCAGGGCAGTCAGGCGAGGTGGCGCAGGAAGATGAGCAAAGTGGAACGGCCGTCTTCCCAAAAAGTTGAGAGATGGACAGTACGGCCGTTCAATAACGAAAGCATGACATCCGGGGCCGGCTGGCCAGGGCGCAAACGAGGCATGGGCAAACTCCTTTAAAGCTGACGGGCGGCCCACACGAGCCTTTGCAAAATGGTTGCCACAACCAACACCCCCATCAGACCAAACAACCAGACCAGATAGGCGGGAAAAAGGATGAAGGCGGTGTAAAAAATAATGGTTTCCGTGCCGCCGACAATCCCGGCCGGCATGGTGATGCTGGTCAGACGGCCGTCGTGGGTTTGGCGGCGTTTTTCCAAAATAGCCGCCAGATACATCCACGAAGCGGCATTGACGTAGAACGTGCAAAGCAAGAAGATGAGGCTGAGGGTAACGGCGTAATTCTGTACCCCGGCCGCCAACCCCACCGGAATCAGCGCATAAACCACAAAATCAATCACAATGTCCAGATAACCGCCAAAGTCGCTCTGCTCGCCGCGTAAGCGCGCCACGGCCCCATCCAGGCCGTCAAAAAGGCGGTTGAGAAACCAGAGTACAAAGCCCAACCAGTACAAACGCTGCCACAGGGCAACGGCCGTGGCCGCTCCCGCCGCCAATCCCAGCGCCGAAAAAAGCCAGGGCGACACACCCTGCGAGGCGCGGGCCAGCGGGCCAAACGTTCTATCCTTCATCGAGCGCATTTTTTCGTCAAACATGGTCGTCTGTTGTGGGCATCAACCAGATTTTTTCGGGCGGGAATTGCACATGCACGGTTTCGCCGTCGTGGTAGCGGCGCTGGCTGGCGGCATCGGCTACCACTTCGATGGGCGGTAACGCGGGGTTTGGGGCGGCGATTTTGAAGCGAGTGTGGGTGCCGGCGTACACGTGGCTCAGGATACAGCCCGGCACGGAATTTTCGCCTGGGCAGTCGCTGAGGCGCACATTTTCGGGCCGGATGGTCAGGATGACCGGGCCGTCGGCTGTCGGGTTAGAGAGGGCTGGCTGGAATGCGCCCAGGCTGGTTTCTACCCGCAGCCCGCGTTTGACGCCGGGGATGAAGTTGACGCCGCCGAAAAAACGGGCGATGGGTGGGGTTAACGGCCGTTCATAAAAATCGCTCGGTTCGCCCACTTGCCGCAGCACCCCGTCAAAAATCAAGGCCACACGGTCCGCTAAAATCACCGCTTCCTCTTGATCATGCGTCACCACAATGGTCGTAATGCCCAATTCGCGCTGCAAAGTAAAAATGAGGTCACGCATCTCGTTGCGCAAATGGGCGTCCAGATTGGAAAGCGGCTCGTCCAAAAGCAGCACTTTGGGCTGCACAATGAGCGCCCGGGCCAGAGCCACCCGTTGTTTTTGCCCGCCGGATAACTGGTGCGCCCGCCGACGGCCGTAACCGGGCAGCTTCACCATCGCCAGCATCTCTTCTACCTGCTTGTGGATGGTTGTTGGGGATGCGCCGCGCATTTTTAAGCCGAAAGCCACATTGTCCGCCACGCTCATGTGGGGGAACAATAAATGATTTTGGAACACCATCACCGCGCCGCGCCTTTCCGGGGGAATGGGCAGCACCGATTGGCCGTCAAAGGTCACATCGCCGCTGGTGGGCGGCAGCAAACCGGCGATCATCTTTAAAACTGTTGTTTTGCCGCAGCCGGATGGCCCCAACAGCGCCGTGATCTGGCGGCAGGGCATGGTCAGCGACATATCGCAGACGGCATGGTGTTGGCTGTCGTAACTTTTATCGAGGTGGTGGAGTTGGACTTCGGTCATAGTTTTCCCAGACTGCCCACGGCGGCGTGGCGGCCGGTGAGGTAGCGGGCAGTGAACAAAAACAGCAGCAGGGCCGGGGCGATAAACACCAGGCTGAGCGCGGCGGTGATGGCGTTGTCGCCGCTGTTGGCGAAGGCAAACAGCAGCACCGGCAAGGTGATCACTTCGCCGCCGCCGATGAGCAAGGTCAGCAGATATTGGCTCCAGGAAATGATGAAGGCAAACAGGCAGCCGACCATCAGCCCAGGCCAGATGGCGGGCAGCGTGACGTGGATAAAGACCTGCCACGGCCGTGCGCCCAATGTGCGCGCCTGCCCTTCGTAATCCAGGTTGTAATTGGCAAAAACGCTGGTTAACGTCAGCACCATATAGGGCATGACAGGGATGAGATGCACCAGAATGACGCCAACCGGTGTGTCTGCCAGTCCCACGCGCAGGAAGGCCACATGGATGCCCATCGCCACGGCGATGACCGGCATGATGGCCGGGGCAAGAATGAGGAAGAGAACGGCCGTTTTCCCCCGAAACTCATACAACCCCAAGGCCCGTCCCGCCGGTAAACCGATCAGCGCCGAGAGCAGCGTCACGGCCAGGGCTACAACGGCGCTGTGGAACAGCGCCTTGGCGACCTGTGAACTGCCGGAAAAGACATAGGTCCAGGCGCGCCAGCTCCATTCAGCCGGCAGCACATCGGGGAAAAACCAGCGATGGGCAAACGACCAGATGATCAGCGGCAGCAGGGGCGCCAGCACCCCCAGCAGAATGAGCAAGACAAGGAGAAAGGGAGGCAAGGAGATGAGGAGATGTCGCTCCTTGTCTTTGTGGCTTTTTGTTTCGTTTCTAGCCAGGTTCATCGTCGTCTCCAGAGCAGCCAGACGACCAGCAGCAGGTCCAGCAGATGTTCTAAAAGGCGCACCAGACGGCCGTAATGCGCCGGATCCCAGTAGCTGATAGGCGATTTGAACCGCGTGTGCCAATCCAGCGGAAAAGTGAGCACCGGACCATCATCGGCGTGGGTGAAAATGTCGACGGCCGTATGCAGCCCACACCCCGCTGCAAACCAAAACACCCGCGCGCCCCAAACATGCTCTCGCCATAGGTAGCCGATCAGACCCAGAAGCAAAACGGGCAGGGGGGCGTGCAGGATGTTATGGGCGGCAATCCACCAGGGGTTGTGGAAGTAGAGCTGGTTGTAGGTGGGGCTGCAGCGCGTTTTGTCCGGCAGATGAGGCCGCAGGCAGCGCCGGTCAATCACATACCCCAGACTCAGCAGCCCCAACGGAATATCCGGCGCGACCGACCCGACCAGAAGCGCATTCCTGTGCGCCGCAGCTTCCTGGCGCTGTATCGTTGGCCGGAGAACGGCCGTTAACAACCAATGTGAATACGTTTGCATACGCTTTTAGCGATTGGTCCGTTTTTGGTACAGTTGTTTGTGCTGCCGCGCCAGATACGGCCGGGCAAACTGCACCTTCTCTTTGGCCCCAAAAACCAGCAAATCGCGCATGGTCAGGTCGCCAAAAAAATGCGTCTTGTAGGCTCCTTTGCCCATAAATCCCTCGCCCGGCTTCAACAAACTCAGCCGAATTTTGTTTTTGGGCAGGTAGGTCTTGCCCTCCAGTAAGGCGATAAAAGGATCGGCAATCCAATCCAGCGAGCGGAAAATCTGGTTGATTTCGGCGACGGCCGTGGTAACGACCGTTTCATCCGCCGTATCAACCGTTTCTATAATCCTGTCCACCCGCTGCGCCACTGCCTCGAATTCCGGGTAACCGCCGCCGACCAGTTTCAACGTTATCAGTTGGTTGTAATAGACCTGACGGTCAGCGCCGGCCTGCGCCCGCATCATGTTCAGTTTCACCAGTTCCGTATACGCGCCCAACAGCCACATCACCGCGTACACCTGCCACAGGCGGTAATCTTTGAACGATCGGTAGCTGTTGGCCACCAACCGGTCGGCCGCGCGCACATCATTCTGGGTCACAGTTTGCAGGTCGGCAAAGGCCGCCGCCGAATAATCGCCCGTTTGTTTGGCTTGCAACAGGCGGTGGGCGAGGATGAAAACGGCCGTTAACGACGCATACAACCCCTTCGAGAACAGCGGATCAATAAATCCGGCGGCGTGTCCCAGCAGCGCCCAACGGTCGCCCACCACCTGACTGGACGTGTATTGCAGCCGTCCCGCCCGTGTCCAATCGCGCACGGCGTGGGCGTCGGCAAACTGTGCGGCAACGCTGGGGAATTGGGCAATGAAGCCATAAAACTCTTCCTCCGGCGTCAGATCATCGCGCGGCGGATATTGGCGCGGGTCCAGCAGCAGCCCCACGCTGCACAACGGATTTGTCGCTTCGGCATGGTTATTGAAGGGAATCACCCACAGCCAGCCGCCGTCGAACAGGTGATGCAGTGTGCCTTCCGACATGCGGAAGGGCAGCCCGTACGCTTCTTGGGAACCGCCGGTCTGGTGATAGCAGGGCACGTTGATCATGTGCGTGAACATGCCCCGCGAGTGGGTTTGTAAATCAAAATCGCGCACGCCAAATTTTTGCGCCAGAACCGAGCGGAAACCGCCCGCATCGACCACGTAATTGGCTGTGACCTGCCGGCCCGATGCGGTGCGGATCACAACATGGTCCTCGTGGTGTTCGATATCGCTCACCGGGGTGTTTTGCAGCATGGCTGCGCCGTAGGCAACGGCCGTGCTCATCATAAAGTAGTCCGTGTCTTGCCGGTACAGATGCAGTTCATGGCCGTGCGGTTCTTTGGGAATGACGGCTTGCAAGGTGCGCCGCCGATCGTGGGGCTGCCCGGCTTGGTGGTGCAAAAAGCCAAAATGGCGCTTAATGCCGTGCGTCGTCCCGGCAAACGGCAAAAAATTCTCCGTGCTAAAGTAGGCCAGCTCTGGCACATCATAAAAATGAGCCAGCGCGCGCATCATCTCCGACGTTTCCAAAATCAGCGATTCGCCAATAGCAAAACGCGGGTGGGATTTGGCTTCCAACATCACCACCCGCTGTCCGTGCCGTGCCAAAATCGCCGCCAGCGCCGACCCGCCAATACCCGATCCAATAATCGCCACGTCATAATCCATATTTTTACCCATGCCCATTGAAGAGAGACTGGGAGACTTGGAGACTTCATGTCTCCTCATCTCCTCTCCCCCGGTTTTCTCGTCAGCCACATATAAAGCAAAATTAAGCCGGTGATGATGGCCGCGATGACCACGCTTAGGGCCATCGCTTCTGGCCGGGCATTCAAATCTACGTCGGTGTACAGCCGGTAAGCCAACACCGGCAGCGCCGAAGGGTAGCGCGCGCCCAACAGCAGCGGCACTTCAAACGCGCCAAACGTAAACGCAAACACCAAAATGGACGCCGACAGAATGCCAGAGCGAATCAGCGGCAAGGTCACATGCCGGAATCGCTGCCAGCGATTGGCGCCCAGAGTACGCGCTACGTCTTCGTACGCTTCGCCGATGGATTGCAGCGCGGCCAGCAGAATGATGCCCATAAAGACGCTGCTTTTCCAGACGTATTCCAGAATGATGCCCAGCGCGTATGGATCAAACACCAGCGCCGGAAAATCGGCCGGAACCTGAATCAATCCGGCCAGATGCCCCAGCCGCGCCAGAAAGCCGCTCTGAGAGAAGAGGAACAGTATGCCAATTGCGCCCACCAGGTGGGGTATTGGCAGATTGGATTGAAAGATGAAGGCCGCGATGTGTCGTCCGCGAAACGCGCGGCGCAGGGTCAGGGCGGCGATGAGGGCGAGAAGGGTGGAAACGGCCGTGCTCACCCCCGCAATCCACAGCGTCAACAGCAGCGAACGGCCGAAAGCCGGGTCGTTGAACACATGCTGGTAAGCCGCCAGGCTGAACTCGGTGCGGCCAATGGCCGGCACGTAACCCACACTTTGCAGCAAAGCCAGCGCCAACCCGCCGCCAAACAGCAGCACAATCACGGCCAGAGCCGGAGCCAGGAGAAGAAAGGGAGAACGGGAGAGCGCGACAAGGGGAGAAAGGCTGCGGGTTATCCAATTTTCAGACCGCTTATCTTCCTGGTTTATCGTCCTTGCCTTCACTTGATTAAAGTCCACTGTTCTCTCCGGTCTCCTGGTTATCTTTGTAAAACGGCCGTTTCCCAGCCCTGTTCAAACGCCGTCAGCCAGGCCGCTTGCAGTTCTGGCAGCCGGTGGGCGGCTAATTCTTCGGTGGAGAGGGTGGCTAGGCCGCGCGGGATGGCCGCAAATTGGGCCTGCATCTCGGCGGGTAAACGCGCCGGGTCTAAGACGGGCAAATCGCCCCAGTTTTCCGGTTGGGCCTTGCTCAGTTGGGCTTCCGGCGAGAGCAAGAAGTTGGCCACAACCATCGCCGCTGCTTTGTGATCCGAGTTGTAGGGGATGGCGACGTAATGGGTGTTGGCGATGGCGCCGCTGTCGAAAACGAAAGTGCGGGTGGTGGTGGGGTAACGGCCGTTTTCCACCAAACTGCTCGCTTCGGCCGGATTGTAGGCCATGTCGAAGCTCACTTCGCTGTTGGCAAATAAATCTTGCTGGCGCGTATGGCTTTCCGGGTACGTTTGCCCTTCGCGCCATAAAAACGGTTCGATTTCGTTCAACAATTGCCAGCAAGCCGCCGATTTTTCGTCGAACACCGCCTGATCAAACTCGCCCAATAAGGCGTCGTACCCGCCGGCCGCATGGTAACACATGTGGCGCACAAAGGCGCTGCCGGTGAAATCGGGCGGCGCGGGGTAAGTGAATTGACCGGGATTGGCCTTGATCCAATCGACCAGCGCCGGAATGGTGCGCGGTGGTTCGGGCACGCGGGCGCTGTCATAAATCATCACAAACTGCGCTTTGCCGTAGGGAGCCTCGTACCCCTCCACCGGGTAGCCAAAATCGTTGGCTACGCTGGGATCGTTCCAATTGACATAAGCCGAACCGGGCAAAAACTGCGACCAACGGCCGTACAGCAAATCACCCTGGCGCATGGTGCGGAAGTTTTCGCCGTTGACCCAAACCAGATCGACTGCGCCGCCGCTGTCTTGCCCGGCCTCTTTTTCGCCCAGCACTTTGTTGATGTACTCAGTGGCGTCGCTGATGGGGACCATGTTCAGCGTGATGTTGTATTGGTCGCGCACGGCCGTCGCCACATAACCCGTCACCCAGGTGTTAATCAGATCGCTGCCGCCCCACATGTAAAAATTTACGGTTTGCCCGTTGGCCTCGGCCACAATATCGGCCCATGTCTGGCCTTCGTAGCCCGGCGGCGGCGCTGCGCCATCTGGCGCAGTTTCGGTAATGGAAGATGAGGTGGTGGGGCGCACGGCCGTCTTTTCCGTTGAACCACTGGAACTGCAAGAAGCCAACAGCAGCACAAGCAGCAATAGAAGATGTTGTTTCACTGGTTTCCTCCGATATGGCGCGTAGAGATTAGAGATTTGCTTACCGATTTCCACTCTCCCATTACCTGCGCCAGCTTAGCCATTTATCAAACAATTTGGCCACAGTCGGGGTCAGGCGGGTGCGGTTCCAGGCGTCGGCCGCTTTTTTGATCGCTTCGGCCTGGGTAGGGTAGGGGTGGATGGTTTGGGCCAGGGTGCTCAGGCCGGCTCTAGCCATCATCGCGGTGGTTATTTCGCTGATCATTTCCCCGGCGTGCCGGGCGATGATGGTTGCGCCCAAAATTTTATCGCTGCCCTGCTTGACATAAATTTTAACAAATCCATCTTCGCTGTCGGTGCGCCCCCGGTCGGTATCCTGAATGGCGATGGTGAAGGTGTCTACGGCCGTTCCCTGCGCGGCCGCTTCATCAGCAAACAAGCCCACATGGGCAATTTCCGGGTCGGTATAAATGGTCCAGGGAATGATCAGGTCGCTGTATTTTTTGCGCCCCAGAAAGAGGGCGTTCTGCAGCACAATGCGGGCGGTGGCATCGGCCGTGTGCGTGAACTGCGCCGGAATGGCCACGTCGCCTGCGCCATAGATGGCCGGATTGGTCGTTTGCAGCCGGTCATTTACCACCACGCCTTTTTTGTTGTATTCAATTCCGGCAGCTTCCAGATCAAGTCCTTCCACGTTGGGGCGGCGTCCGGCCGCCAGCAAAATTTCGTCTACGGGCAAGGTTTTTGTTTGCCCCTGATGGGTAAAGGTGATCACCTTTGCCGCGCCGGCGCGCTCGATTTTTTGCGTCTGGCTCTCCAAAAAGAGCTGGATGCCGTCGGCTTCCAATGCGCCGCGCAGCAGAGCCAGGCCGTCCGGGTCGCGCAGGCCGCCCATCGTGGCCGAAATGTCTAGCACCGTCACCTGGCTGCCAAAACGGGCAAAAGCCTGAGCCATTTCCAGGCCAATTGGCCCCGCGCCGATGATCGCCAGCCGGTCGGGACGCTCCGTTAACTCAAAAATGCCTTCATTGGTGATGTAGCCCGTTTCTGCCAGTCCGGGGATGGGGATGGCGGCGGCGCGCGCGCCGGTGGCTATGACGGCCTTGCTGAAGGTGATGGTACGGCCGTCTACGACAAACGTGTCCTTGCCGGTAAATTGCCCATCGCCCAAATAGAGATCAATGCCCAGATCGCGGAACCGCCGCGCCGAATCGTGGTAGCTGATGTCGGCGCGAATCCGGCGCATCCGTTCCATGACGGCCGGGAAATCGACGGTGACGCTGCCGTCGATGGTGATTCCCAGTTCGGCGGCGCGGCGAATATCACCAATGGCTTTGGCCGAGCGCAAAATGGACTTGGAGGGCACGCAGCCCGCGTTCAGGCAGTCGCCGCCGAGCAGGTGTTTTTCTACCAGGGCGACCTTTGCGCCCACGCCGGCCGCGCCGACGGCGGCCACCAATCCGGCCGAACCGCCGCCGATCACCAGGAGATTGTAACGGCCGTCAGGTGTAGGATTCGGCCAATCGGCGGGGTGGGCATTGGCCACCAGCACGTCATTGTGCTGGTCGTAGGGAGCAACTTGAATTGGAGATACCATGAAAATTCCTTTTGTCGGTACACAGGGAACCAGACGAGAGTCGGGCAATCGTTTATGGGAGCGGTTATTTGGTTTGCACGGCCGTGCCGCGAACGTTACGCAACGGCTTCACCCCGCGCTTCTCGCTTTTTAATATACCGCGATAAGCCAATACTCACGACAATAATCAGAACCGAGGTGATGATGGTGGCCGGGTTTAATCTGACATCGCCGTCCAGCAGTTCATTCAGCGTGCCAAAAGAAGCGCCGAGCAAAACAATTGAAATGGTGCCGGGCACGGAGCCGATGGCCGTGGCCGCCAAAAACGCCTTCCAATTGATCTTCAAAAAGCCGGCAGCATAGTTTACCAAGTCGTAGGGGAGGAAGATCAACCGCATGATCAGCACGGTTTCAAAGCTGTTCTCGCGCATCCGCTGCGTGTAGTGCTGGATTGTTCCGGCGTTTTCCTTGTTTTCGAGAATGCCCTGGCCAAAGTAGTGGCCGACCGCAAAAGCCACCATGGCCGAGGTGTTGCTGCCGACGATGGTGTACAGGATACCCACCGGCCCAAATAGAAAGCCGCCGAGCAGGGTGAGCAAGGTGGCGGGGAAGAAGAGTAACGGCCGTAACGCATACAAAAAAATATACAACAAAGGTCCATACAGGCTGTTCAGCATCAAGTCGGCCAACCGCGTCAGGCTGTCCGCCAGAGTCAGATCATTTTGCCGCAGATACCAGTAATACCCGCCCACCACCACGAGCCAAAATAACAAAGCCGCCAATTTTGCCCCATGACGCTGCCAAAAAAGGGCGGGAGATGATTGTGTTGTCTGTGAATTAAGCATCAGATCTCCTTCGAAAATAAAAGTGGGTTAAGCGGGTGCCAATTGAAATTTAACAGGCTCCAACTGGACAGCGTAACCCAGTTTTTCTAACTGTTTGGTCAAGATATTGACCTTCACATCTTTGCGGCGTTGGTCAAAATAATC
>JAKQCM010000255.1 GCA_029559155.1 Chloroflexota bacterium | reverse complement strand
TCAGGCGCATCGCCTGCCCAACCGTTACCACGGCCCCCACCCCATCGGGAGCCGCCCACGCCGACTGAACCACCAACTGGCAGGCCTGTGTCATCAAGGGGACGCGGGGAACGGCCGTTTGGATGGATGGGTCAACGGCCGAGGGGCAGAACGACGGTATTACACGGCTGGGGCGACGGCAGTGCAGGGCTGGACAGGCGGCGGGGGTCAGACGTGGGCTTATTGGCCGGAACGACGGCGACCAGGGGGCATCCTGCTGTGGCACGCACTGCCGCCCCGCCAGCATTAGGGCCGGCAAGGGGACGAGACACAGCGGAACAAAGTTGCTGGGGTTAGAAGGGATATAGAGCTGCTATTGGCAAGGAGAGTGACGGGCGATGGCCTGGCGCAGACGGTCCGGCATCGGGTTGGCCCGAACCTGCCGCGCCCGGTTACCAGGGCCAGGCCAGATCGTCGGGCGGCAAACCTTCGCCCAGGTCGTTGATGGTTGCCACGGACCCATCTTCCAGCCACACTTCGGCTGCCTGCCAGCCGCTCTGGTTGGCGGCGGCGATGAGGGCGAGGTAACGATCTGGCTCGTCGTCTTCTTCCCGGATGATGACCACGACGATTTTGTCGGTCTGGTAATACGCCGTGGCCCAGGCCAGGGCGCTCTGCTGGAGAATGGCGGGGAGCTGATTCATAACAGTTGGATTGTAATCCTGTGCCGGGTATTTTCCCAACCGGTTACCGGCGTCCGGTTGGCGATGGGGCTTTGTTGGGCTGTCCGACCGGACGGAGCTAACTAGAATTGTCAGGCGTTGGCCAAATAAACACGGTGTTAATAAAAGTTGCTGGACAGACCCGTTTGCCATAACTTTATGATGCCCGTACTGTAACTACTCAGGTCTTGACCTGAGTAGTTACGACAAATCTCAGAATTTTACCGCGGGGAGTACAGAGGACGCGGAGGTTTTTGCTGGTACATACGCCCCGCTCTCCTCGTTCTCCGCGGTTAGATAAGTTTTGTCAGTCAACCAGTCTGTAAAGGAGTAACGGCCGTTTTTTTCAGAATCAGGGTGTTACCGTCCACCTGCAGCGCTGATCAATTGCCAGTGGGCAGCGAGGGAGGGGCGGCAACGGTTGGAAACATACCCGCAAATCATGACAGGCGGCATCTGGTCGAGATGCCGCCTGTCACGACGCCAGGCCCCGCAGGGGCTATCTGACGAGCAAAGGCAGATAAGTACGGCGGCCAATAAACGTCCCCATTTGCATTGTATTGTCGCTGACTTCTATTTCCGGCGTTGAACTGCGAATCATTGCCGGGATGGTCACAACTTGAAAGAAAGGAGCGTCGGCCGCAAGAGTCACGGTGAACAAAATGCTCTGAGGAGGAGAGTTGGCTGTCAGATCCCCAAAATTCCAGACGAGTGTCTGGCCGGTCACTGTTACAGGCACAGTACTCGATACGAAGGTTAGTTCAGCCGGCAAAGTCGCTGTCAGCACAACATCCTGGGAGAGAACACCCCCACGATTACCATAGCGAAGTTGATAAACCATGTCGTCACCCGGTATTGCCGTTTGGGGAGACTCACCGCTGAACCAGATGTCGGGATACGCCGACCCTAATGAGACATCGTCCAGGACAAAGGCAACTCTGGGGTCGTTGATCGTTTGCGTCAGCTTAAATTGGACGGTCACAGTTTGTCCTGCCCAGGGAGACATATCAGCCCAATAATGCGACCAGTCTGCGCTGCCAGGTAAAAGTGTAACGGCCGTTGTCGTCATCCCGGAAGTCACAAACAATTCAAGACCGGATGAGTCGCCCATCACATCCCCAAATCGCCGCCCCATAAAGGCCAACGTAGGCGCAGGCATATCGGTCGGAATGTCCAGCGTTTGGGCGAGTTCGGCCGTGCCACCAGATGTAGCAATGGAAGAATGGCCGTACTTTGCCGAAGATAGCTCTTCCAGCAGGATATGCAGCCGGTCAAACTGATCAATGACCAGCAAGGGCGGCCTCATTACGCTACCTGGCAGGGCTTCTACCGACTGCCAGCCGCTTCCTGGCTGCCATTGCCGATAAAATACCTTTTCCATACTATGGGCATTCTCCCAGAAGATAAAATGAACCTTGTTTTGGCTGTCAACGGCCATGGCGCTATTGGGGACAGAGTCATTGTGTGTTCCAATAAACTGCCCAAAATGGGCCAGACTATGAGACCAATTCCCATCAGGCAAGCGCACGAAATGATAGGCTTGTGACGGCTCATAAAGACGTTCTTGCACCATGGCCAGCACATGCACCGTGCCATTGGGAGCCACTGCGAGCGATTCTAGACTTACAATTTGGCCGTCAAACAGGGGGATGTTGATAATATTGCTCCATTTGCCGTTTGCCAGTCGGTTTTGATAGACCAGTTTGGCCCCGCCCGAGTAACTGTTAAAAGATATCCAGGCAAAATGGGCGGTACCGTCTGAACCCAATCCCATAACCAGGCTATACCGGTACATCTCGAAATAGGTCCAGTCACCAGTTGGCTGCTGCTGTAGGTAAAAAGCAGTCTGACCAGTGATCTGACCCTGTACCGCAATAAATATGTGCAGCTGCCCTTGCGGATCAATAGTCATTTTGTGAACATAAGAACTGAAATCATTAAACGCAGTAGATGACAAGGTAGCGATTGTTTGCCAGGATGTCCATGTTCCGGTGATGGGTCTGGTAGCGTATTTAACCGCCTTGCCTTCGATGTATACCGCATGAATAAGATCATCAGGTGTGGCCAACAACCCAACGTCAGAAACGCCATAGGTTCCGGTGACCGGTGATTCAGTTGTCCATACCCCAGTTGTATCTCGGATAGAGTGCTTTATTTCCCGGTTGTTTAACCATAGAACATGAACGTTGCCCCGGCTGTCCACCGTCATGTCGTCTACCCACATGTCTTGAATGGGTGAAACCTCACCCATCGTAAGACAGGGATAAGTGCAGGCAAGGCTTCCCAATTGGGCCGCCTGGCTGCCTGTATGGTGGGTAAATGCAGTTGTGACTGGCAGGATGCCACTCGCCTGCCAGTTGTTTAAAGCGGGCGATTCCTCGAAATTGCCGTTGATAATCTGGTCGTTGGCGGGAGGTAAATATATTTGGGAGACAACAGCCTGGTTGAGTGTGGAAGTGGTGACATCGCCATAACCGGTGCGTATAACATCCAGGGTATGGGCACCAGACGCCATGAGAAGACTTCTATAATCACCGTCTTTGTTTGTGGCCGTATTGATAAATGGATCGGGGGTGATGGTTGTCAAAACATTTTGGAGTGGCGCTCCGCGATTGTCTGTCAGGCGGCCCCACAATGCCCAACTATAAAAAGACGTACCGGTGTCAGGGGATGATGGCCAGGCTTCCACGTTGGCCGATGCGTCATGGGCGCGGCTGCGGAAGAAAACAGTGGCGCCCAGGGTCGCTGTGTATTGTGCGGAGGTATTTTGCACATTGGTTTGCCAGTTTTGCCATACGCCGTCATGTCCCAGACGGTACTGCACATCGTAGTATGTTAATCCGGAGTTGTCATCAGTTCCACTCCATGTCACGGCAAACTCAGGTACTTGAGAGATTTCTGGCAACAACTGTACGGCAGAAACCGGTGGCACATTATCTGTCGTTTGCCAATCGGGGTTCCAGTCTAGCCCGATGTTACCCAAGCGTACGTTCCACAAATCACCAATGTCAAAGGCCTCCAGAAAGGCGTCAACCCAGTACCAGACGCCCTGGTACTGGGTGAAGCGAATGAGGGTGTAGGCAATATAACGGCCGTCAGGCGACCAGCTGTGCGCCCAGACATCAGTCTGCCCGTAAGGGTCATATTTCATTTGTTGATTTGCGCCATTGGCGTCCATTACCCACAATTCCTGCCAGCCATCGTTATCCAGGTCGGCGTCATAGGCGATCTGGCTGCCATCTGGCGACCAAACCGAGTTGTAGCTGTAAATCTGGTTGGACAATTGGGTGACGCCGCTGCCGTCGGTGTTCATCACATGGATGTAAACCTGGCCGGAACGGCTGGAACTGAAAGCAATCTTGCTCCCGTCTGGCGACCAGGCCGGGTAGCCGTCAAAGCCGGCATCGACCGTCAAGCGCGTCTGGTCGGAGCCGTTGGCATTCATGACGTAAATCTCCGCCTGACCGTCGCGGTAAGACTGGAAGGCGATTTTTGTCCCATCTGGCGACCAGGCCGGGTAGACGTTGTCGTTGCCGGTGAAGGTCAGGCGCGTGACGCCAGAGCCATCCACGTTCATGGTGTAAATCTCATAAGAACCATCCCGTTTGGAGACAAAGGCAATGCGGGTTGACCCACGATTCAACCGCGGGTGCATGTCAATGGCGCCATGAACCGTCAGACGAGCTTCCTCGTAGCCGTCATCGTTACTGACGTAGATTTCCCAGTTGCCGTCGCGGTAGGATTGAAAGGTGCGTTTGCTCCAGGGGAGAGTGATGGCTGGGGTGGCGGTCGCCGGACTTTGGACTTCTCCCTCCCCCACTTCTGCTCCGGGCAGGCGAGGCAGTTCTTCAATGGCGCGCGCGGGGCGCGGCGGGGCTTCCTGAGTAGATACGACTTGCGTGGTGATAACGCACACGGCCATTACCAGAACCAGTAACAAAACAAGACGAAGTCGATGAAACATGGTGGATACCCTCCCTGACGATGAATTGATGATCGTGGTCGAATAGGCATCCTTCGAGAAACCAAACCACGATCCACGGCTTTAAAAGGAACAGCAGTCGCAAGGGTATCAAGAACCGGCTTCGATAAAAACTAGCAAACTTCATGAATTGGGTGTGACGTTTGTAATGAGTTACGGAATGGGGTCGGTGATGGTTCCAACCATATGAGAGGGAATCAGGTTATCGGCGGGGCGACGGCTTACGGCCGTTACCAGGGCCAGGCCACGCCATCCGGTGGTATTCCCTCCCCCAGGTCGTTGATGGTCACCACGTCCCCATCTTCAAGCCACACTTTGGCCGCCTGCCAGCCGCTCTGGTTGGCGGCGGCGATGAGGGCCAGGTAACGCTCTGGCTCGCCGTCGTCTTCCCGGAGGATGACCGCCACGACCTTGTTGGTCTGGTTATAGGTTGTAGCCCAGGCCAGGACGCTGTCGTGGAGGATGGCGGGGAACGGATTCATAACAGTTGGACTCTAAGCCTGCGCCGAGTATTTTTCCAACCGGTTGCCGACGGCCGGTAGGGATAGGCTTTGGTGAGTTGTCCGGCCGGATGGAGCTAACCAGAATTATTATCAGGCATTGGCCAAGCAAACTTGTTGGCCAAATAAATTTGGTGTTAATAAAAGTTGCCGGACAGACTCGTTTGCAATAGCTTTATTACGTCCGAATTGATGTATGCTGCTTAAATTCATTGATTTCAGGAGAACAATACCGTGAGTCTAATCAAAGTCTCTGCCCAATCACGCACCGCCGCAGTTGCCGGAGCTATCGCCGGAACGTATCGGGATCATGGCCGCGTTGAAATACAGGCCATTGGCGCCGGCGCGGTGAATCAGGCGATTAAAGCCGTCGTCATTGCTAAAGGGTATCTGGCTGAAGAGGGTAAAGCGATTGTCCTTGTGCCCTCTGTGGTCGAGGTAGATATTGATGGCGAGGACCGCACGGCCATACGCCTCTCTGTAGAACCGGCCAGAAACGCCGCTTGATGCTGCCAGAGAGTGTGGGTCGACGCCGCGAGGCTGACCCTCACTGCGGCCAATTTTATGTTCGATGCGGCACCCGGCGCCCGAGGCGTGCCGTTTCTTAACCATCTGGGCAAGCGCAGCGTCGACAGCACGTGGCGATGCCTTCGCAGTCGTTTTGACTGCTATACCGTGCCTACATCTCTATTCGGTTAGGAATCCGACGGCCGTAACCCGTTTTAGCACCGCCAAGCCGGAAGCGGCGAAACGGCCGCTCCTCTTCCTCTCCTCTCCCTTTCTCTTTTTTGCTCCAGTCATTCCCCCTAAAAACCCTGGCAAGGGCGCACATACAACGTTAAAAAATACAGGCCCGAGGGGAAAAACATCATTCCGCAAAAAGAACCATAGTGGCAAGTTAACAATAACGGCGGAGATTCCACCAATACTTCCTGCTATGAATCTGTTCCTTTAAACCACCCCAAATGGTTACCTGGCGTGTGTGAGTTCCGGTAACGGCCGTTTCGGCTGGCTTTATAAATTCAATTTTCCCGTACCTAATTGCTTAGGCGTCACTTTCAGTAACCTGGCCGCGTTCCTCTTGGTGGGACTCGCACGGGGCTAAAGAAAACATTAAGAAATCCGAAAGGCTACCAAAACCATTGTGCTATTCGTCTCGTCCTGGCGCGATGACACGGGTTCCTATTGCTCCCATCTTGTGCCTCCCAGACATACCCACCAAAATAGCTGCAGGACAGTCGGTATAACCTGGCGGGATCGCTAGTTCACCGCCCGGGCTGGCGACCTGCGGCAATTGGCCGACACGTTCCTGTATGAGGCTAACGGCCGTGACGTCATCATCACCCAAACGGCCGTTTACCATCGGCCGCATCTTCCCAAACACCCTCGTATTTTGCTATTCTGAGCAGCGCGAGTTCAGTAATTAGACTGGGAAGCCGCCGCTTTCTTCACCCTACCAAAAAGATTGAAAATTAATGGTTTGGTTGCGTAACGGCCGTTAACTAATCGCAGTTCGTGATATCTAGCAGTCTGTCGGAAAAGCTCTTTTTGTAGCCGGGGTATCCTTACCCCGCCTCTGGAAGACGCGGTAAGAAACCGCGGCTGCGGGTACTTTTCCGACAACCTGCTAGAGCCTCATTTCTGTACAAAATGGTCAAATTAAAGTTCTGTGTTGCAGCGCTTCCCTTAACTGAACGGCTTCGTCATACTCCCAGCCCACAAATCCAATCGCCTTGAAACTATCAACTGCCTGAGCCACATACGCCAGGGCATGGTCAGGATCCCCTAACTGTTGATAGAGCCGGGCGAGACAGGAATAGGCATAGGCGGCGGAAGCCGTGTTTGGGTTGAGTTTTTCGTGTGTGGCGACTCCCTGGTGCAGCAATGATTTCGCCTCATCGTAATGGCCTTGACGTTCGAGCGCTGTGCCCAGCAGGATTTGGCTGGATGCGGTATTGAGGTTTTCGGGACCAAGAGCGATCTGGAGCATATCTTGTTCCTGGCGCAAATAGGTAACGGCCGTTTCAAAATCGCCCATCCTCAAAGCTGTAAGCCCAAGACCACCCAACGCGCTTGAAATATTGGTGTTCAAGGGATCAACCCGGCGCTGATAAATTTGCAATGCCTGTTGATAGGCCGTCAACGCCGCCTGATAATCTTGACGTTGCACATGTAAAACCCCCAGATTGAACTGCACCCGGGCAATCTTCAGCTCAATCAGTTGGGAAGAAGGCAGGGCATGGTAAATAGACAAGGCGTGTTGATAATACTTCAAGGCAAGTTCAAATTTACCCGCATGGGTGTAAACAGCCCCTAAATTCTGGATCGCCTGTCCGGTTTTTAACGCCTTCGGCCCATGATTTTTCTCTTGTATGGCGACCACCTCTTCAAAAATTGGCAGCACATTCAGGGCATTGGTCCGCTGCATGATGGCTCCACCATAATTAGTCAGCGCCGTTGCTAAATCATCGGCAAATGCATCCTCATGGTTTCGCAAAATAGCGATGGCTGATTCCAGATATGCTTCCCCTTCGTGTGTCATCTTCGCTTCAAAGAAATATTTGCCCCAAACGGCCGCTAACCCGGCGGCCGTTGGCGTCCCCATGGACAATCCCCGCTCAACAATATGACGAATATGGCCGTTATCAATTGGCAACCGCAATAATTCGCTGCGGTTGTCAATTTCTTCCCGCAGCCAATCACGGAGCGTAGCCTCCACAGCCTGCTGCACGGCCGTATGATTGATTTCGGCATAAGTCAATACAAACTGTTCCACAAGCGGATGGATTAGAACCGTCTGGTGGCCTTCACGCCTAATCAGACCCAGCTCCTGCAAGCGTTTGACCCCATTCGCCACCTTCGCCTCAACCAAAACCGGATCGCTCGCCTCCGCATGCTGCTGTTCATGCGCCACAATGCGCGACAAAAATTTTTGTGGGATGAGGGTTGCCGGCTTGCAACAGGCGATGTAGGCCAACAATTGACGGGCAAAATTGTCAATTTCGCCGCCACTATCTAACTGTTGGTAGCTTAACCAGAATGTGCGGGCTACGCTGCGCTCATGCCCTGTTGGCGACAAACTAGCGTCGCTAATGTGCCCCTGTAAGGATGGGTGTTGCAACAGGGGATCGCTGTGCAACTGCTGCAGGTAAACGGCCGTATCCATGTTGCGGTAATGGTGCAAAAAGCTGCCGACCAGATGCAATGCCAGTGGCAAATCGCCAATTTCTGCGGCCACTGCATCGGCTGTTTCGGGGCTTAATCGTGGGGCTAATCGCTGCAACAGCGCGACGCTCTGCGGGCGCGGCAATGAGCGGAGGGGCAGGGTGTGCACACCCAGTTGGGGCAGCCATTCATGTCGCCGGCTTGTGATCAGGATGCGACAGCCGCCGGTGACGGGCAGCCAGCGGTGCAGCAGTTCATTTTCTTCACAATTATCGAAAATGAGCAGGCGCGCCACGGACTGCTGCAACGCTTGTCGGACCCGTTTTATGTGCTGTTCGAGCGGAACCGATGCCGATTCCTGAAACAGATTTAGCCCGTTTTCATCACCAATTGTCGCAAAGCTCATGGCGATGGTTTCCGGATCGGCGAAATTGAGCCAGTAGACGCCGCCGGGATAGTAACGGCCGTAGCGATAGGCATATTCCACCGCCAATTGTGTTTTGCCCACACCGCCCAGGCCGGTAATTGCCACAATCGGGGGTAAATCAGGGGCGTGCGGCGTGGGTAACAGCTTGCCGGCTAATTGCTTTAACTCATCCACCCGCCCGGTAAAAATCGCATTGCGGTAAAAAGGCATGTGCGATTGAGGCGGCAGAGCGCCGGGTTGGGATAAAACCCCGGCTTCCGGCATTGGTTCAACAGCAAAGGATTTATTTGCCACTTGTTGTTGGGCCAACTGGTCCGCCAAAGCCATCGTCACCGAATCTGGTTCAATGCCCAACTCTTGCCACAACCGCTGCCGGCACTGCTCAAACCGCTTGAGCGCGGCTGATGGTTGGCCATTAGCCGCCAACAACTGCATCAACCACCGATACGCCTCTTCATCCAGATCGTCTATGGCGACCCAATGCCGGGCGATCGTGATCCCGTTCGCCCATTCTTGGCGAATGTGAAAAACGGTGCATAAATCACGATGCGCCGCGATCACTTGCAATCTTAGTTTTTCACGCGCAACTGCCAGCCATTCGTTGAAATGTGGTGCTTCTGGCAGGTAAAAAGAGGCCAGTAAATCACCCTTGTAAAGCTGCAATCCCTGGGCTTTTACGGCCGTTTCCGGGCTGGCAAGGGCAGCTCGCAGGGCATCGAGATCGACAAAGCTGTCTGGCTGCGGTTGAAAGGAGAGGGTGTTGCGGGTGACATGGAGCGAGGGGGTAAACGGCCGTATCCGCGACACCAAAGAACGCAGATTTTTCAACGATTGGGCGGTTGATGATGATTCAAACAGCAGATCGGCCAATTTTTCGCGGGGCTGCGGCTGCCCGGTGATGATCAGGTAACTCAACAGGGCGCAGCCTTTACCGCTTTGCAGCAGCTTCGATGGTGTGCCGTCTTCGCTAATTTCCAGCGTGCCCAACAACTTGATGACGCTTGTCATCCACCAAATCCTCTACATTCACCGTCGCGCATGACGTTCGTATGACGTTTGCTGCGTATACTGCAACCCATGGAAAATAATTATCAGGCTTTTCTGCTGCGTTTGCAACGGGCTGAAAGCAACGGCCGTTGGCGATCTACCCTGCAAAACATCCAAACCGGCGAGATACACCATTTTGCTACAGAACGAGAGATGGTTGCCCATCTGCTGGAGTCTTTAGCAGACGCCGGGGAAATAATTCCCCGTTCCATGAACGGCGAAGACAGCCACAAAAGAGTTTGATGCCTGCCCCCGCCCGTAATTATTTCGACTCGTTTTTTCCATAAAGTGATCGGTAGAAAGTTTTCAGAAGACCCGAAGGGTTTGAAACCTAGGATACTCGACTAAATTGGTGCAAAACCCTTCGGGTCTACTTCCCAAAACTTTTTGCGGTTCACAATAAAACACAGACGCTCATCAAAAAGGATTTTGCCCATGCCAAGAAAGCATACCTCAAAAAATATCGTCATCATGGTTTGCCTGGTTACTGGCCTGATGGTCCTGGCCTTGTCCCAGACCCTGACAGCAGTCATGGCTAAAACGATTCCGCCAACGGCCCAGCAGCAAGTCGCGCAGGCCATTGAGCAGGCCAATATCAGTGGCCAATATCGCTATGAGGCTACCATTGTGCAAACCTATCACCCGACCTTGCTGCTGGAAAATGTGGGGCGCGCAGACCGCGTCGAGACGCACACGATCGATGGCGAGGTAGATGTGCCCGCCGACAGCATGACATTGGAGATTCGCGCGGCGAATAATCCCGCGCTGGAGATCAAGGTTGAGAATGGGCGGGGTTACGGCCGTTTCAGCGCAGCCAACGATTGGACAGAGGTCGATTTGGCGACAGACCTCTTCGCCCCCGGTGGAAATCCGCTGGGCTTCCTGGCGGCCGCCGAAAACGTACAGACAGTCAACGGCTCATTGGCGGATGGCGCGTTTCCGGCTGATCTGCTGCCCGTTTCCCTGACCAGCAATATCACCCGTTACCAATTTGATATCAGTGGGCAAAAGTATGCGGTGGCCATCCGTGACCAATTGGAAGAACAGTTAGTCCGCAGCGGCGAACTGCCGCCCGGCGTCGATCTACAACTGGCGCAGCGCTACGTGGAGATGACCGGCAGCGGTGAGATTTGGGTCTATCGGGGAGAAGACGGCCGTGAACTGCCCATGCGCCAGATTGTTCGGCTTGATTTCCCCGCTCAGCCGGGCGCCAGTGAGTGGGTTTCGACTGAAATCACAACTGCTTTCAGTGATTGGTCTTCACCCACGGATGAATTAGCCGTTGCCAATTGGCGCCAAGATCCGCTTGGGTCTGTGCGGACTATGGCGGCGGCCATCTTCGGCAATCTGCCCGCAGAAACGGTGCGTCAGATGGGAATAAACAGCGGCTTGATGCTCATCCTGCTTGGTGGCGGCGTCCTGTTGTTTGTCCACAGGCGTCGCCGCGAGTTGCGGATCGCCCTTAACCTGACGATTGTGACATCCATGCTCGTGGTGCCGCTGCTCCAGGCGCACCAGGCCAGTGCCCAAAGCGAACAAATCGCCGCCTTTAACGAGCGGCAGTTGGCTCTTCAAGGGGAGTTTGCCCAGACGCAAGCAGCTCCAGCCTCAGCACCGGCCGCCGTGCCGCCAGCATCTGCCTTCCAAGCGCCGGCTTTGGCTTCCTCCTGCGTCATCACCGCCACCAGCGACTGCGACGGCGATGGCCTGACCGATAATGTGGAACGGTATCAGATTGGCACCAACATCGAAAACGTAGACACCGACGGCGACGGCATCAGCGACGGCCGTGAAGTGGCCTCCTTTGAATGGTTTGGCACCTGGACGCTTGACCCGCTCAACCCCGATAGCAACGGCGATGGCCTGGATGATGGCGCGGAATGTTACACCCGCAGCGATACCAGCAACGGCGTTATCGTAGACCCCAATCCCGAATACCCCGACATTCCCTGTCTTGACCGCGACGCGGACGAAGTGCCGGATGTGTATGATTTTGACAATGACGGCGACGGCGTGCCGGATACCATTGATCTCAATCCCAATGCGTCGCAGGTCGTTACCGACAACAGCCTGTTCAAACTTGATCTGGTCAACGCGCAAGCCGACCAGAACATTGTGGTGGATTTGCAGATACGGCCGTTAAACGATCAACATCTCTGGTGGACCAACAGCATCCTCGATTGGCCTGATGCCGATAATTCCGGCCAGCACCAGCGCATGACCCCCAACACCCTGGGCAATGGCGACGGTGACATCCAACTGATGCCGATGTTGGAGATCACCATTCCGTATTCACCGACTAATCCATCCGGCGGCCTGCCCGTCGCAGGCACGCCAGTCATCACCGCCACCACCCCCATTTCCACCTGGCTCGACAGCACAGCCACCAACCAATATGCCATGACGGTGCGCTTAGGGCCGAATGGGGAGCGGATTGCCAATTTGCCATTAATCGAGATCACAGACCCGACCGGCGGCGGGCCGGTGGGCTGGCAGGCGCGGATTCCGTATCGGTTGCAAACGGCCGTTACCGATTGGGGCAATCCCCATGA
>JAKQCM010000234.1 GCA_029559155.1 Chloroflexota bacterium | reverse complement strand
ACGGATTAGCAGGATTGTCGGCATAAAAGCACTTTTTTTATCATCAACTAAAACTCATGTTAAGAAGCCACCTTTAATAGTTCGAGCCCTTAACACTCTAACTCTTCTAGATCACTGGACAAGGGAAAGACCTTGTAATCGCCCAACAACAACAAGAATTCGACCCGTGATTTGCCGGCCAATTCGGCGGCGCGACCAGAAGAAAGTCGGCCGAGTTCATACAACTTGATAGCCGCCAGCAAGCGCATTTCGCGGGCAAAAGCTACTTCGTCGCTTTTTTCGGCCAACAGGACTTTTTCCGGAATCTCAATTGTGACTTGTCGTGAACTCATTTTAATCAATCCTTGCCGTTAGTTGGCCAATGGCAGGCAGATGTGGTGCAGATTGGTCCAATCTTGGAGATTGGACCAATCTATCAGGCCAGCACTTTTACCAGATGGTACTTCTTGCGCCCTTTGCGCAGGATGAGGAACTGGCCCTCAATGGCCTCATTCACCGTCACCATTTGATTGGCGTCTTCGATGCGGCGGTTGTTCAGGTAAACGCCGCCGCCCTGGATCGTGCGCCGGGCGTCGCCTTTGGACTGCGCCAGGCCAGAATCGGCCAGCAGGTCGACCACCGAGAAGCCGTCGCCGGCCAGGGCAGTCTGGGGCAGCTCGCTGGAAGGCACGTCGGCGAAGATGTCCTGAATGTCGCCGGCATCCAGCCCATCCAGGTCGCCCCCGAAGAGGACCTGGGCGGCTTTTTCGGCTTTGGAAACGGCCGTTTCCCCATGAATCATTCGCGTGAGTTCCTGCGCCAGCCGCCGCTGCGCCTCGCGCTGCTCCGGCCGTTCGTACACCATCTGCTGATATTCCTGGATTTCGCCATGGTCCAACCAGGTGAAGTAACCCAGGTAATTAATCACGTCGGCGTCATCGCTGTTGAACCAGAACTGGTAAAAGCGGTAGGGCGAGGTGCGTTTGGGGTCCAGCCAGGCGTTGGTGCCGGCGGCCGTTTTGCCGAATTTGCTGCCATCCGCCTGGGTGATGAGCGGGAAAACCATCGCATGAACCTTCTGGTTGCGCACGCGGCGAATCAACTCCACCCCGGCCACGATGTTGCCCCATTGGTCGCTGCCGCCGGTTTGCATGGTGCAGCCAAGGGTGTCGTGCAGGTGCAGGTAGTCGTAGGCTTGCAGCAGCATGTAGCTAAATTCGGTGTACGAGATACCGTCTTCGCGCTGGATGCGCGATTTGACGGAGTCTTTGCCCAGCATGTAGTTGACGGTGAAATGCTTGCCGGTGTCGCGCAAGAACGCCAGCAGGTTGAGCTTGCTCAGCCAATCGGCGTTGTTGACCATGACGGCCGGATTGCTTTTAACCTCAAAGTCGAGCACGCTGGCCAACTGATGTTTCACCGTCACCAGATTGGCTTCGATTTCTTCGATGGTCAGCAAGTTGCGCTCGGAGGAACGGCCGCTGGGGTCGCCGACCATGCCTGTGCCGCCGCCGGCCAGCAGGATGGGCGTATGGCCGAAGCGCTGCAAACGGGCCATCACCATGAGGGGAACCAGATTGCCGATATGCAGGGAATCGGCCGTGGGGTCGAAGCCGTTGTAGACGCTAATTTTTTCTTTGGCCAGAACGTCAGGTACGCTTTCTGTATGGTCGTAGACGAGGCCACGCCATTTTAATTCTTCAAATGCATTTGTCACGATGTCTTTCTCCCAATCAAATTATTCCAATTTAAATCGTAGCACAGGCTTTAGGGCTGTCAACGCCTGCTTTACGAACACAAAAAAAGACGCGGATTTGCGCCGCGTCTTTTGTTAACGGTATTGGTTGCCCACGATACCCCTCAGGCAAGCAGCACCTTACGCCAACGCGACGCGGCGGCAGTTTGATAGGTATCGTAATAAGAAAATAGTTTTTTCGGCATGCGCATAGCTTAACAGGCGAACGGCCGTGCGTCAACTCCTATGTGGACGGAAATTTACTCAATTCATACCAGAATATATTGACAAAAATAGCGAATTTCGGTAATATCGGCACATATATGGGTGGTCGGTTTACTCGCCAGCCGCTTTTGTAACAAGTCTTATGGCCAACAGGGGCGCGGCCGTCAGGCTTACATTTTGTACCGTAGCCCCGGTGGAGGATGGATAACGTGCCGATACAATTTCCCCCCTGAATGCTTTAACCAGCAACTAATTTTATAGCTTTTGGCTGTTTGCCGGGTGGTTTTGATGCATGGTCTGTGCTTGATAATTGCCTGCGGGTAGACGGCCGTGCCCTTCGCGATTTTTGTTTTATCTGTGCGGCGCTCATCGCGAGCGGCCGTTCCTGAGTGGACTGCGAGGTTGACATGCGCAATCGTATTTTTGCTTCTGTGATATTTGTTTTGCTCTACGGTTTCTTTCGGACGGTTTTGGTGGCGCAGTATGACAGCGTGCTACAGGCGCAATTGTCTCCGCTGCGCCTGGCTGACGCCAGCGTGCAGTATGGACTGTCCCAATCGATGACGCTGATCGATACGATCATCTATCTGGCGACGCTGGGTGTTTTGTCTGCGCTGCTTTTTGTCTGGCTGAGTTATATTCTGGAAAAACGGGCGCAGGAACCCTGGTTCGCTCGTGGTTAAGCCCACAGTCGCCTGACTCATAAAAAAAAGCCCCTGCCGTGATTGCAACGCGGCGGGGGCTTTTTAATGGGGGCTGTTTAGGGTGACGTGGGGTTAACGGCCGTTGCCGCGCATCCCACTCATACGTTGATTTTGTTGCGGCCGGCGATTTTGTGGCTGGTTGGATGAACGGCCGTTGGACTGATTAAATGCACGGCCGTTCGCCGATTTGGGTGAACTGGGCGCGTAGCCATTGTAATCAAATCCATCCAGCTGCCGCCGCTCAATGCGCGCGCCCAACACCTTCTCAATGTCGCGCACCATCGGATCGTCGTTTTGCGTGGCAAAGGTGAAAGCCTCCCCAGATTCCTGGGCACGGCCCGTGCGGCCGATGCGGTGAGTGTAAGCATCCACCGTATCCGGCATGTCGAAGTTGATGACGTGCGAAATATCGGCCACGTCAATGCCGCGGGCAGCAATGTCCGTCGCCACCAATATGTCATATTTGCCGTCGCGGAAGCCATCGATGGCTCGCTGCCGCCGGTTCTGCGACATATTGCCTTGCAGCGCCTCGACGTTGTGACCCTCTTGCTCCAGGTCGCGGGCCAAAAAGCGCGCGCGCCGCTTGGTGCGCGTAAAAATCAGCACGCGCCCAGTGGCTGTCTGATTAAGCATTGAAAAGAGCAGCTTCTTTTTCAAGCCTTCCGGCACCGGATACAGCGCGTGGGACACAGTTTTGGCCGGGGCGATGATATCTACCTGCACCGTTACCGGCTGCTTCAGAATGTCATTCGCCAATTGGCGGATGTCGTCGGGCATGGTGGCGGAGAAGAAGAGGGTTTGTTTACGCTGCGGCACCAGCTTGAGGATGCGGCGGATGTCGGGCAGGAAGCCCATATCGCACATGCGGTCGGCCTCGTCCAGCACCAGCACTTCCACCTGCGACAGGTCAATGCTACCCTCGCCGACCAGGTCCAGCAAGCGCCCCGGACAGGCCACGACAATTTCCGCGCCGCGTTTCAACCCTTCAACCTGCCGGTTTTTGCTGACGCCGCCGTAGACGGTGACGCTGCGGATTTTGGTGTGTTTGCCCAGGTCAACGGCCGTCTGGTGAATTTGTTCCGCCAGTTCCCGCGTGGGGGCCACAATCAGGGCGCGCACGCGGCGCAGCGGCCCGGTCGTCAGCCGCTGGAGGATGGGCAGCATGAAAGCGGCCGTTTTGCCGGTGCCCGTTTGCGCCAGGCCCAGCACGTCGCGGCCTTGCAGCACGTGGGGGATCGCTTGTTGTTGGATGGGGGTGGGGGTGGTATAGCCCACAGATTTGATGCCGGCATTTAAGCGTGCATCAAGAGAAAATTGTTCAAAATTCACTGAAAGTCTCCTTGACTTCGTTGAGCCAAGTCGCACTCTCAGCCCGAAATTCGTAAGTGTTGGGTTAACCAATAGCCCGGCAACCCGTGTGGATTCGGTGGTAAAGACGCCGCAATCCGACGGGGGAGTATAGACGGGTGACGGCCGTTACGCCAACTTTGCTCATACTCCGCTCCAAAAATGGTAGAATCAGGCGCTATGAACGGACAAAAACGCAGCAACATCAAACCGGGCCTACGCGTGGCCATCGTACTCAAACAAGACCAGCGCACTGGCAAACTGACAGAGGGCGTCGTCAAAGATATCCTCACTAATTCAGCCACTCACCCGCACGGCATTAAAGTACGCTTGCAAAGTGGGGCCGTGGGTCGCGTGCAGGAAATTTTGGAAAACGAAGCGTGAAGCGTGATTCGTGATCATCACGAATCACGCCTCACGCTTCATTTACTCATAAGCCAGCACTTCGCGGATGGTGAGGCGGGCAGCGCTGCGCGCCGGCCACATGCTGGCGACAACCGACAGCGCGACCACCACCGCCAGCCAGATCACAAATCCCCAAATGGTAAACGCCAGGGGCATTGTGGCATTGATCATGGCCTCGCTGATGATTTTGAGCAGCAGGTAGCTGATGGGGAACGAGAGCAATACGGCCGCTGCCCAACTAATCAGCCCGATAAGTACGCCTTCTGCCACCACCGACTTGATGATTTCCAGGTCTACCGCGCCAATGGCCCGCATCACGCCAATTTCGCGGGTGCGCTCCAGAACGTTCATGCCCATCGTGCCGGTGAGGCCGATGCTGCCCACGAAGGCTGTCAGCAGAGCCATCAGCACCAGGAAGGTAATCAAAATATTCATGGCCTGGGAAGTTTGCTTTTGGGTGACCAACCCCGCCTCGATGTCGCTGACGCGGAAACCGAGCGCCCGAAGGTGCGTGTCCAGGTCAATGCTGACCTGTTCCTGGCGTTCCAGTGTGGATTTGTCGGCTACGACGCGATAGGAGGCAGCCTGACTGGGGGAACTGAGCATATTGGCGATGATGTCGTAACTGGCATATCCCAGCGTGTCGCCAAACATATCGGTGAAGCGGAAGATGCCTACAACCGGCCATTCTTCGGCGCGCTGCCCCTGGATGCTGACGCGCACCATGTCGCCGGCTTTCAGGTCGGGCAGGGCGCTCCAGATGGAGTCGGAGAGGACCAGCGCTTTGCCGTCTTCGGGGAGGAGCCAACGGCCGTCTAACATATCCGGTTTTAGCAGTTTCGTGGTAGGCGGCGGCGCTACAAGCTGCACATTTTCCAGCACGTTATCTTCGGCGTCTAAAATTTCCGCGCTGGCTCCCGACCAGCCTTCCACATACTGCACGCCCGACACCTGGAGCGCGGCGTGTTCTACTTCGGAAAGGCGATAGGGCTGTTCAAACGTCACCATCACATCGGCCATGAAGTGCTGGGCCAGCTGCGCGCGGAAATGATTGAGCGAAATGCGCACGTTGAAGACGGCGATGAAGATCGCGCCGGCCATGGTCAGCGTAAAAAGGGTGAGGGCCAGCCGCCCTTTACGACGGAAGGTGTTGCGAATGGAAAGGATTAACGGCCGTTCCACCCACTTTAACCGCGCGCCCAAACGTTCCAGCCAGACGGCCGTTGCCCCCTGCTCGCTCAAACCATCATGGCTAATCGCCCGGCGCACCGTCGTCTTGGCGCCCCGATTCACCGGAAAAATACCCGCCGCCAGCGGCACCAACAACGCCACCACCACCTGCAGCGCCACCGCCGACGGCACAACCCGAAACCCTTGCAGCCCGGCGCTCATAAAATTAGCGATAAACTGCGCCAGCCCATACCCGGCCACCACGCCCGCCGGCACGGCAATCGCCAGGGCAATGAGGCCGTAAGCCAGAATCAACAGAATATACATGCCTGAAATCTGGAAACTGCGCGCGCCTACCAGCTTCATCACCCCAATCTGGCGCAAATGTTGGGCCAACAAAGCGTTCAGGGTGTTGACGATGAGCGAACTGCTGAGCAGCAAGATCAGCACGCCTAGTGCGCCTAACACCCCCAACATTGCCAGCGCCAGATACGCCAGCGGGTGTTCGTTGGTTTTGCTGATTTGGGTGCGATAGACCTGACGGCCGCTTTTCTCGATTTTGGCCTGCACACTATCGGCGACAGCTTGAATGGCCGCTTCATCATCAGCATGGTCGCTTACGCGCACATAAAGCCGGTTATAGCCGTCTGTTCCGCCCAGCCAGGGGATGGAATCCAGCGTGACATAAGCCTTGGGCGGCGACATAAAATCACCGGCCGCCGATTGATCGCCCACCAGCCCAACCACCGACAGATCCCGCGTTTCTCCGCTCGCCAGTTGGATGTGGGCTACATTGCCCACCTGCAAGCCGGTGTCGTTCATAATATCCTGCCGCACCAGCATCTGGTGATCGCCTGGTTGGGCGGCGCCGTCGATGGCTTGCAGCAAATTGATTTGCGAAGCGGCAAAATCATCGTTGCCGACAATCTGGAGGTTTTGCCAGGTCTCGCCATTGCGGCTGACGCGCACGGTCATCACGCTGCGCCCTTCCGCATCGGCTACGCCGGGCATGCGGGCCACCGAATGCACAAAATCTTCGCCGAAGTTGTCGGTGAGGATCTCGATATTGGCCGGCTGCGCCTGGGCATAACTGATGTTGATGTCTTCCGAGAAGATGACGTAGGTGGCGGCTATCGTGCCGATGGCAAACACGCCCACGGCGATGGAGGCCACGACCAACAGCGTACGCGTTTTGCTGGCCCACAAATCGGCGATGACTTTGCGCCAGCGGGGTCTTAGGGGGTTTGGTTTCATGGCTGCACCATTGGCGTGGGGAGTGGGTACGGCCGTTCCTCAAGCCGCGGCGCAGTCTGGCCAGCAGCAGGATCGACAATCCGGCCATCAACAATGTGGATGGTTTTATCCGTGCGGCTGGTCAGTGATGGATCATGGGTGACAATAAGAATGGTTTTGCCGCGCGAGGCCAATTCCTGAAAAACGTCAATCACCACATCCGCCGCGCGCGAGTCCAGGTTGCCGGTCGGTTCGTCGGCGACGATGATGGGCGGGTCGGTGGCCAGGGCGCGGGCGATGGCCGCGCTTTGCTGCTGGCCGTTGGAAACCGAAGCGGGCAGCGCGTGGGCATGGTCGGCCAGGCCAACCATAGCCAGAAGTTCCAGCGCGCGTAACGGCCGTTCCTGGGCCGGAAACACATTGCAATAATCCATCGGCAGCATGGTATTTTCCAACAGCGTCAGGGTGGGCAGCAGTTGGAAAAATTGGAAAACGATGCCCACATTGCGCCCGCGCCACAGGGCGCGCTGGCTCTCGCTCATTTTGTAAATGTCCTGACCGCCGATGCACACCTGACCGGAGGTGGGATGGTCGATGCCGGTGAGCATGTTGAGCAGCGTCGATTTGCCGCTGCCCGATTTGCCGACAATGGAAACAAACTGGCCGTAGTGCAGCTCCAGATCGATGCCTTTGAGAGCGGTGAATTTGCCGGCGGCGTTTTCGTAAGTTTTAACAACGTTGCGGAGGTGGATGGCGGGTTGGTTGGCGGCGTTGGTGGGTTTGTTGGTTTGTTGGTTGGTGGGCAGGTGGAGGGAATGGGGGTGGGCAACGGCCGTGTCCAGTTCTCCCCCGGCGGCCTCATCCACCAGCCGCCCATCGGCGATATGGACACGACGCGAGAAACGCGCGGCCAGATTCTGGTCGTGGGTGACCATAACGACGGTTTTCCCCTGGGCCACCAGCCGCGCAAAAATCTGAAAAATCGTCTCGGCGGTCACCGTGTCCAGGTTGCCGGTCGGTTCGTCGGCGACGATGAGCGGAGGGTCGTTGACCAAAGCGCGGGCGATAGCCACGCGCTGTTTTTGCCCGCCGGAGATATGGGCCGGCAGTTTGTAGGCGTGCTCGCGCAGCTCCACAATATCCAGCAGCTCCAGGGCGCGCTCCTTGCTGATGGCCGGTTGGTAAACGCCGGCAAAATCCTGCGGCAGCATGATGTTGTTCACCAGATCGAGGCTGGGCAGCAGTTCAAACGATTGGTAGACAATGCCCAGATTACGGCCGCGCCACAGGGCGAGCGCGTTTTCGTCCAGGTCGTTGAGAGTAAGGGAGGGGGAACGGCCGTTTGCGCTGACCTGTTCTGGCGCATAAAACTGCACTTCACCACTGGTGATCTCGCTGACGCCGGAGATCATATTCAGCAGGGTGGTTTTGCCTGCGCCCGATTTGCCAATGACGCCCAGAAATTCGCCTGGATAGATTTCCAGGTTGATGGCGCTCAGGGCGGTAAAATTACCGGAGCCGGTGGTGTATATTTTGCCCACATCCCGTAGTCGGATGATGGGTTCGTTAGGTGGGGCGGCGACGGCCGTTGGCCGTTTGCCTGCCTGCCGTACATTCATAAATTGGTTGCCTCATTTGCCATAAAATCTAGCCAGTTGTATCACCTTTCATATTTTAGCGGTTGCCAACCAGGAACGGCAGATGACATTGGTCAGAAAACCTTAATCATACAGGGCACGGCCGTGTATCGGTGGTACACTTTGGCCGCAGTTCGGGAGCAAGCACCGGGCCACTAGCGCCCGGACCACAATTTTTTAGAACCATGACAAAGGATAAAACACCCATGGAAAAACGCACATTAGGAAAAACCAACCTGGAAATCAGCCGCCTGGGCCTGGGGCTTTCAGAACTTGGCTACCGGCTGACGCTGGCCGAAGAAGCGCAGGCCTCGCAGGTATTAAACAGCGCCCTGGACGCCGGGATCAATTTTCTGGACACCAGCGCCTGTTACAACATCAGTGAGGAGTTGATTGGGCGCACGGTCGCCCATCGCCGCGATGAATTTGTCTTGGCCACCAAGTGCGGCCATGTGGCCGGCGGCTACCAGGGCCAAGATTGGACCGCTCAAACTATCACCGACAGCATTGATCGCAGCCTGAAACGCCTGAAAACAGATCGCCTGGACCTGGTGCAACTGCATTCGTGCGGCGTGAGTGTTCTGGAAAAGGGGGAAGCGATTGAGGCGCTGCTGGCGGCGCAAAAGGCGGGCAAAACGCGCTTTGTCGGCTACAGCGGCGATAACGAAGCGGCGCTGTGGGCGGTGAACAGCGGTCTCTTCGACACGCTGCAAACCAGTTACAACCTGGTCGAACAGCACGCGCGCCGGGAACTATTCCCCGCTGCCCAGGCGCAGAATATGGGCATCATCATCAAACGGCCGATTGCCAATGCCGCCTGGGGCGCGGAATCCAGTCCCAGCGGTTACGCCGACGAGTATTTCCACCGCGCCCAGCAAATGCTGGCTGCCGGTCCCATCGCAGGCGCGCCGGAAAACCGCATTTTGCTGGCCCTGGGTTTTGCCCTGGCCCACGAAGCGGTCGACACGGCCATTGTGGGCACGCACAACCCGCGCCATCTGGCGGCCAATATCGCGTTGGCGACTTCGTCGCTGCCCATCGCCGCAGAAGCGGTTACGGCGTTGTACGGCCGTTTCGACCAAATCGAGCAGAATTGGCGGCAGTTGACGTGAAAGGGGGAGATTGGGGATTTGTGATTTGCGATTTGTGATTTGCGATTTGCGATTGAAGAGTGCGTCAATCTCCAATCTCCAATCTCCAGTCTCCAGTCTCCAATCCCCAATCCCCAATCTCCAATCTCCAATCCCCAATCTCCAGTCTCCCCCCGCCTTACAGGCGTTTGTGCAGGCGGGATGTGCGCAGCCAGAGGATACGGCCGTTTTCATCGCGCAAAAATTCCAGTTTGTCTCCGGTCAGCGGCGAGTCCAGGGCAACGACCCGATCTGGCTGGTAAAAAGCCAGGCGGGACGGCGGCGGCGCGGGTTCCGGCGGCGAGTCTTTATCGGGGAAGCCGGCTTTGGGGACAATTTGCAGCAGGAGACGGCCGTCGCTCACAACCAGTTCCAGGTCAGACATATACGCCTCATACAAACCGGCATATTCCGCCAGGCTGCTTTCCGGCATGGCCAGATGCGGCGTCTCCGGCGCAGCCAGACCCAGGTAATGAGCCAGCACCCAATCGGTGACCGCCTCGTTGAGCTTACGGCCCCGGTTGGCATTGGTGAGGCAGGTGAAGGCAAAATGGCGCGCCGGCGCCATCATGAAGGCCGACAATTGCCCATGGGTCGCGCCGCCGTGGGAAACCAGGCGCGTGCCATCCACATCGTTAATAAACCAGCTCAGACCCATCTGGCGATCCAGATTGGCGCTGACCTGCGGGGTTTGCATGAAACGCATGGTATCCGGTGACAGCAGACGCGCACCGTCTTCGGTCGTACCATCGCCAAGGTGGAAGCGGGCGTAACGCAGTTGGTCGCCGACGGTGGAGGTGACGCCGCCGGCGCTGTGGGCGGAACGGGCCAGCGCCCAGGGGCGCAGCACTTTGACCGCTTCATTGCCGTCGTCGTAGGTGTGCCCGGCAACGACGCGGTGGGTGATGGCGTCGTGGGCAAAGAAGCAGCTTTGGGCCATGCCCAGGGGGTCGAGAACGAGAGCCTGCACGGCCGTTTCGTAATCCTGCCCGGTCACCGCTTCAATGACGCGCCCGGCGAGGCTGAAACCGGCATTGTTGTAGGACCACATGGTCCCCAGCGGCACGACCTGTGGTAAATCGACCAGTTGGGCGACATAGCGGGCCAGGGCGTCGTCACCGAGGCCGGTGTCTTTAAAGAAATCGCCGGCCCAGCCGCCGGTGTGGGTGAGCAGATGGCGGGTGGTAACGTGAACGGCCGTGTCCTCGTCGGCCAATTGCAAATCCGGCAAATAAGCGCGCACGGGAGCGTCCAGGTCCAGTTTGCCCTGCTCGACGAGGCGGAGAACGGCCGTGGTGGTGATGGTTTTGGTGGTGGAGCCGATCTGGAACAGCGTATGCTCGTCCACCGGCAGGGGATGTTCGATGTTGGTCACGCCAAAACCGGCCGTGTAGGCCTGGCCCTCATACCAGATGCCCACGGCGACGCCGGGGACATGCCAATGCTCCATTTCGGCCTGAATTACGTCGGCCAACTGCTGAAATAACGTGTTGGGGGAAGGGTTTGTGTTCATGGCTCATTCTTACCACAAACCCAGGCGGAAGGAAATAGGACGCGGAAAAACGCGGATTTTTAAGATATTTATCCGTGAAAATCTGCCGCATCCGTGAAAATCTGTGTCCTATTCCGCTGCTGCGGAATAGAGTGTTGCTTTCTTTTGCGGTAAAATGAGCGGAGTGAAAGAGACTGTTGGACACGGATAGACGTGGATTTTAACGGATTGAGTCTGTGTCTTGTTTTTTGGAGGATGACATGCAATTTGGATTGTTTGAAGACCGACCCAATTATTATGCTTCGCTGGATGAATTGATTGATGTGATGATGAAGATGAACGATGACCCGCTGGCGAATGCGGGCACCAATGTCGTCATCTGCCGAGGCAATCCGAAGGCCAAATTGATGATCATCGGGGAAGCGCCTGGCCCTCAGGAAGATAAAATTGGCAAGCCGTTTGTTGGGCGGGCAGGGCAGTTATTGGACCAGATCTTGGAGGCCGCCAGGTTTGATCCGGAGCAGGATGTGTTTATTAGCAATTCCGTTTTTCGAATGCCGCCTGGGGAGAATGGGGCGAATTTCCGCAAACCCACCACTGAAGAGATTGAGTTTTATAAGCCGTATCTGTTGGAGATCATTCGGCTGGTGGACCCGGCCATCATGCTGCTGACGGGCAACGTGGCCACACAGTCTTTGTTGGGATTAACCGGCATTACAAAATTGAGGGGGGAGTGGCGGGAGTGGAACGGCCGTCTCGTCATGCCCATCTTCCATCCTTCCTACCTGCTTCGCAACCCTGTCCGCACGCCAGACGGCCCCAAAGCGCTCACCTGGAAAGACATGAAAGAGGTGCGGCGTAAATATGATGAGTTGGTGGGAGCTAACAGCTAACAGCCGACGACCAACAGCTTATGACCAACAACTATTCAGACAAAGCCGCCCTCCGCGGCGAACCGGGTTATGTGTGGCGCTCCGGACAAGAGCGACGGCTGGCGATGATCCGCCAGTGGGTGAATTTGGAAAACGCGGTTATTTTGGACAATGGCTGCGGGCTGGGCACGTATCTGGAAGCGTTTGGCGCGTATTCGCCGCATCGGTTTGGGCTGGAATTAGAGCATGACCGGGCGCAGAAGGCGATGACCACGGCAACGGCCGTTGTCGAAGGCGTCGGCGAAACACTGCCCTTTGCCGACAACTCGTTCGATTTTGTGTTCAGCAACGAGGTGATTGAACATGTGGCCGACGATGCCGCCTATGCGGCGGAGATGGTGCGGGTGGTAAGGGGAAACGGCCGTATCCTCCTCTTTTGCCCCAACCGCTGGTATCCGGTGGAGCAGCACGGCATCTACTGGCAGGGCGAATACAAATTCGGCAACAAACCGCTGGTGAATTACCTGCC
>JAKQCM010000168.1 GCA_029559155.1 Chloroflexota bacterium | reverse complement strand
TTCAGCGGCGGCGGCCGCAGCCGTGCCGTCCTGGGGCGTAATGATCAAAACTTGCACGCCTTTGGTGATCAGGTCTTCGACGTTGGCTTTTTCTTTCGCCGAGTCGCCCTGGCTGAAGAGGATTTCTACGTCATAACCGGCGGCGGCCAAGGCTTCCTTGAAGCGGGTTTCGTCTTGAACCCAACGAGGTTCGTCTTTGGTCGGCAGGACGATGCCAACTTTGCCGGCTACGGCAGCGGCCGTTTCAGACGTGGCCGCGGGTTCAGCGGCAGATTCATTAGATTCGGTTGTCGTTGTTTCCGTCGTGCCTGAGCCGCACGCAACCAACACCGCGACCAATGCCAGCAGTGCGAGCAGCATCATAAACCAATTTTTCTTAAACATCTTTCCTTCTCCTTAACTTTTTTCTTAGATGTACGATTGAAATAAATCTCGACAAAATGATGTTTCAGTAGGCATTACCTCCTCTTAGAGTAGTTTGGATATCAGGTATGTTTGGTGATCTGAGACTCTGGTGTTTTTCCTTCTGAGAGCTTCAGGTAAACATCGGTTTTGGATTCGCCTGGAAATGTGGAGTGGTTATGGTGTTTTCAGTGTGTTCAGACAGTTACAGGCGCTATGAATCGCTAAAGGAAGGGTCGGTGTTAGGGTTAAACTGCATGAAACCATTGTGAGGCTTCGAGATTCAGTTTTTTGGGAAATAGTCAAAATGCTTCTTTTTTTGCAGTTGCCGTGGGTTTCAGAAGCTATGGGTATGATAATCTATAATACAACTTTAATGTTACCCCTGTTACCCCTATGCTTAATAGGGGAAACCCCCTAATTTTAGGTGATGGGGGAAGATGGGGAGAAAACGGCCGTTATCCCCACTCCGCTTCTAAATGTTTATGCCGAGGGCGTGGGTGAGGAATCTCCACTTGTATTTGCAACCCACCTGTCGGCTGGTTGCCAAAATCAATTCGCCCACCCATTAAAGCCACCCGCTCCGTAATCCCCAACAAGCCATAATGCCCCGCCTGATTCAATATCCCCAAATCAAAATTCTCGCTCAACCCTTCCCCGTTATCGGTGATTGTAATTTTCAACATACGCGGCGTGGTATGCACCAAAGATATGGCCACAGAACTGGCATTGGCATGATTGCGCACATTATTCAGCCCTTCCTGCACAATGCGAAAAATAGACAACTCTATCTTCTCCGGCAAACGCCCTATCGCTTCATCGATATGCAAATCTGCGTCAATGCCCGTCTGCTCGCTCCAATTGGCAACATAAGATTTCAGCGCGCCATCCAACCCCAGGCTGTCAATCGTGGGCGGGCGCAGATTGCCGCAAATTCGGCGCAAATCGTCAACCATTTGGCTGATGTGCTGCCGCATACCAGGAATCCGTTCCAACAACTCTTCAGCTTCATCTGGCGAGTTGCCGATGTCTTCTAATTCGTAGCCCAGACTGAGCAAGTCCTGAATCAACTGATCGTGCAGTTCCCGGGCCAGGCGCTTGCGCTCCTGTTCACGCTCGGTTAATAAACGCCGCTGAGCATCTTGCAACGCGTGATTGGCCTTATCCAACGCATCGACCTGAAGCGTGAGCTGTTTCAAGAGTTGTTTGTTGAGCGTGTCTTGTTTGGCCAAATTTCGCTTAAGCAGTTGTTGATTGTGATGGAGCATTTCTGCTTTTTGCCGCGCCTGAAAATAACTGTCCAGCGCCCAAATGACCGGCGTGATTTGCTGGTGGTCCGCCCCACCGACAAGCGAAGCTACGATTTCTTCGCGATTCGTTTTATCGGTCGGCGTATCTTTGATTAATTCCCCATCACGCAGCACTGCAATGCGATCCGAAATGGCAAAGAGATGGTCCAGGTTGACGCTGCATAGGATAAACATGCATTTCTTTTCTTGCCAGACGCGCATTAATTGCAGGAGTTGGTCTTGGTAGGGAAGGCTCAACGAACGGCCCGGGTTTTCGATGATGATGAGTTTTGGCGAACTGGCTAACACGCGAGCGATAGCCACTAACTGCTTTTGTTCCAATGTGAGGCTGTTGGGTTTAGCGGACAACGAGGGTAGATAAAGGTTCAACGAATCCAACAAGGCGGTTACTTCGTCATGCATTTTGTACGGGTTTAAAACTTTCAGCCAGCGACTTTTCCCGCTGGCGGCGTATTCGTTGCCCAGAAAGATATTGCTGGCGATATCGAAAGAGTCGACCAGTTTGGGCTCTTCGTAAATGACGCCAATGCCTAATTCGCGGGCGATAAACGGCCGTTCCAACAACACCCCATTCAGCCAAATCGCCCCCGAATCGGCCGCATCGCGCCCCGACAAAATATCAATCAGCGCCGACACACCTGCGCCGACACGTTCAGACAACCCTAAAATCTCACCTTCTTCAAGACGCAAACTGATATCATTTAAAACCGCATGACTACCTTGCTGCTTGGTCAGGTTTTTAATAATGAGCATGGAATAAGCCCCGCAAGAGGTCTTCTCCTTTCCAAAATGACTCTCGTAAACGTCCCGCTAGCCTGCCAACGTTATATCATCGCCCGGGCAATAGATTCACTGACTCAACAGCTAAAATCTCTATCCAGACCACATCCTTTCACGCCACCGCATCTTCGATGATTTGGCGCAATGTAGCCGTATCCAAATCCTTCTTATCCACAAACGCCACCGCGCCAGCCTCCAACCCACGCCGGTGAAATTCTCGGTCGGGATAGGCGCTGATCAATACAATGCGCGAGGACGGAACCTGACTGCGCAACCTCCGGGTACAGCTAATGCCATCCTCATTCCCCAAAACAACATCCATAAAAATAACGTGGGGGATTATTTTAGCCGTAATGGTAAAAGCTTCCTGAAGACTGCCAGCTTCAAAGATACGCGCATTATTTTGCGCCGCGCCCACTAAACGGCTAAGCTGCCTGCGGTATCGTTTGTTGTCGTCAACAATGAGGATGTTGGTCTGGGTGGTGACGAAGGGTTCTCTGACGGCGCTGGCATCCTGAACTGCCGCGCCGGGCACAGCCAACAATTCCGGGTGCTCATGAATATAAGCCAGAGCTTCCAAACGATTGGTGACGTGGAGCTGATTATATAGCCGGGTTAAATGATTTTCTACTGTTTTAATACTGAGGTGAAGCTGTATGGCAATCTCGCGGTTCCCCAAACCACTAGACAGACACTGCGCAATGTCTATTTGCCGCTTCGACAAAACAGGCGCATTGTCCATTTTGGGGACCGGGTTTAATAATTTGTCTAGCAAGGGGCTAGAAAGCCAGCGCTGACCGGATAAAACACGTTCTATGGCCAATTTCAGGTCCCCCAAGGGCTGATCCTTCAGGTGATACCCATTGGCTCCGGCGCTCAACATGCCCTGAACGTACACATCATCGTCGTAGGCGCTGACCACCAGGATACGTAAATTGGGATACGCCAACCGAATTTCATGGATTTCCGCCAGGGGGTCGAAACCCGGCATATTGACATCCATGATCAATAGCTCAGCCGGGAATTGCGCCAGGGAAGCCCTCAATTCCGCCCCATTGCCTACCTCTGCGGCCACTTCCAGACCGGGGAGATCGCGCAGCGCGTTCCGAATACCTGCGCGAACCAAATCGTGGTCATCCGCCAAAATGATGTGAACGGGAGGTGATATCATGGCCTTGCCAGAAACATCAGATAACAATATTGATCAGCTTTCCCTGGACGACGATAACTTTTCGCGGCGTCTTGCCTTCTAGATGGCGCTGTACATTCTCGGCCGTCAGCGCGGCCGTTTTGATATCATCATCGGAAGTGCCGGCCGGCACGATGAGGCGTTCTCGCAGTTTGCCATTCACCTGCACCGGAATGACAAGTTCGTCTTCTTTAGCCACTTCTTCGTCCCAGCTCGGCCAGGATTGCTGATGAATGCTGTAAGCGCCGCCTCGCATAGACCATAATTCTTCGGTTATGTGGGGGGCGATGGGCGCCAGCAAGAGCAGCAAGTTATCAATTGCTTCGTCCCAGGCGGTTTGAGTGACGTTTCGTTTGCGCTGGGCTTCGGTGACGGTGTTGCGCAGTTCCATGATGGCGGCAACGGCCGTGTTAAACGAAAACGCCTCAAAATCCTGCGTCACCTTGCGAATCGTCTGGTGAGTTTTGCGCCGCAGCGCCCGCGTAGCCGACTCATCTACCTGGTCTGGCGAATATGCCGCAGACGCCATTTCCCACACATCGTTCACCAAACGCTGCGGCCCTTTGATGCCGTCATAATTCCACGGCCCGCCCTGGTCCCACTTGGCGAAAAACATCAAATAAGTGCGCACCGCGTCCGCGCCATACTGGGCAACCAAATTGTCCGGTGCCACCACATTCCCCCGCGATTTCGACATCTTCTCGCCATCTTCACCCAGAACCATGCCCTGGTTGTACAGGGCCAGCATCGGCTCCGGAAAATCTACCAGGCCCATCTTGCGCATCGCCTTGGTGAAGAACCGGGTGTAAATCAGATGCATCGTGGCGTGTTCGATACCGCCGGTGTACTGGTCTACCGGCAGCCAATATGCGCCTTCCGCCGGATCAAACGGGCCTGCTTCATAATGTGGGCTGAGATAACGATATTGATACCACGAGGAGCACATAAAGGTGTCCATGGTATCTGTTTCGCGCAGCGACGGCCGTCCACACACAGGGCATTCGGTGTGAATAAACGCCTCGTGAAACTTCAGCGGGCTTTCGCCGGTGGGCATAAATTCCACATCTTCCGGCAGCATCACCGGCAAATCTTCGTCCGGCACAGGCACAGCTCCGTGTTCCGGGCAATAAATCACCGGAATCGGCGCGCCCCAATAGCGCTGACGGCTGATCAACCAGTCACGCAGGCGGTAATTGACCGCTTCCTCGCCGGCGTCATGAGCCACCAGCCAATCAATTGCGGCGGCGATGGAGGGATTTTTACGACCTTTGTCCTCGGAAACGGCCGTGCCGTTCAACGTCTCGCTGTTCACCATCACGCCGGGGCCTACATAGGCGGCCGTCATTTCATCGGCAGCCAGTTCGCCGGTCGCCGGCGCAATGACCGGAATAATTTCCAGGTTAAATTTTCGGGCAAACTCAAAGTCGCGCTGATCATGGGCCGGCACAGCCATAATCGCCCCGAAACCATAGCCCATCAACACATAATCCGCCACCCAAATGGGAATGCGACGGCCGTTCACCGGATTAATCGCATACGAGCCGCTAAATACACCCGTTTTATCACGGTCAGCCGCTTCTCGATCAATGTCCGTCAGCCGCTGCGCCTGCTCGCGATACGCCTGCACCACTTCCGCCTGCGCCGCGGATGTCAGTTTCTCTACCAATGGGTGCTCAGGCGCCATCACCATAAAAGTTGCGCCCCACAATGTATCCGGCCGAGTTGTGAAAATAGGCATTTCGTCGCCAAATTCACTCATGAAAACGACATTGGCCCCTTCAGACCGGCCGATCCAGTTGGTCTGCATCACCTTCACTCGGTCCGGCCATTCGATACCCCCAAAATCGAGCAGTTCATCAGCATAATCCGTTGTACGGAAGAACCACTGCTCCAATTCCTTCTTAACGACCGGCGTACCGCACCGTTCGCAATGACGATCATCGCCCCAAACCTGTTCCCGCGCCAGGGTTGTATTGCAATGAGGGCAAAAATCAACGGCCGCTTTCTCGCGATAAGCCAAACCCAATTCGATCAGCTTCTTAAAGAACCACTGCGTCCATTTGTAATAAGCCGGATCAGCAGAAACAGCTTCACGCTCCCAATCAAACATCGCTCCCATGCTGCGCAGCTGGCCGCGCATCCGCTCAATGTTGGCAAACGTCCATTTTTGCGGGTGAACTTTGTTTTTGATGGCCGCGTTTTCGGCCGGCAGCCCAAACGCATCAAAACCCATGGGGAACATCACATTGTAGCCCTTCATCCGCATAAAACGGGCGCGAGCGTCGCTAGGCGTCATGGCGTACCAATGGCCGATGTGAAGATCGCCCGATGGGTACGGCAGCATCGTCAACGCATAATGCTTGGGCTTGTTGACGTCTACCACCTGCCGGTACAAACCGGTCTCGTCCCACTTTGCCTGCCATTTGGGTTCTAGTTGCTTGGGGTTATAGCTGCTCATACTGTTTTCTCCTGAAAGGTCCAGATTGGAAAGCAAAAATTCCCTAATCTCCAGTTTTCCATCTCAAACTCAAAACAAAAAGCTCCTTTCGTTCAGAGACGAAAAGGAGCTTCCGCGGTACCACTCTGATTGATGGAATTTTAGGTGGACCTGAAGGGACTCGAACCCTTGACCCCCACAATGCCATTGTGGTGCTCTCCCAACTGAGCTACAGGCCCAATCATTAAGGCGGCGCATAAAATATCACAATTAACCTGATTTGGCAATAGCGATTCGCGCCAATATCCATCCACTCAGGCACGTAACGTGTGCGATTCGGCATTGGCTAGGCAAATACCTTCACCCATGCAGCTCCCAGGCGAGTTCGGCGCTGCATTGTCACGCTTTCAGCCAAGGGCGCGACTCTCTACCCCACATTGCCCAAAGGGCAATTTTTCCGCCTACTACTCCTGTTCACAGCTTTTGTTTTTTTAATTGTCAACAAAAGCCGGGTTTGAAACAAACCCGGCTTTCATTTTATGGACCTGAAGGGATTCGAACCCTTGGCCTCTACAGTGCGATTGTAGCGCTCTCCCAACTGAGCTACAGCCCCGCACACAAGAGGCAATTATAGCGATAACCTGCGATCTTGTCAAGCTTTGCACACAGAAAAAAGCGACCCCGGCGACTGTCGTCGGGGTCGCAAATTCAAATGAAGGCGTGGCGTTCAACAAAAGCAAAGGCAACGGTGCGCGGGCGGGGGATGGACGCACCGGGCCACGGAGGTGAGGGGGAGTCAACCTTGCTTCTTGCCCTGGGGGGAAACCAAGCCGAACTCGCCGGACGCCTTCGGTTTCTATTCTAACACAGACGCGTGCGTTTGCCAAGTGGCTTCGATCGTTTCCAATTGCACCTCCAGCACCTCGACGCGGAACCAGTCCTCGGCGTTGGCGCGGCGCTGAACAAACGCATAGCCGTCGGCAAGCGGCATGGCCCAGAGCGCACTCTCGCCGGCCACCGGCTGCACACCGGAAGGGCGCGCGGTCAAGGGGTGTCGAGCCAAGCGATAGCCGCGTACCACCGGCATCAGTCCGCCCAGCGAACAGATCACAGTCACCGCGTCGGGGTAATAGGCCCAGGCGGCATCGAGCAGCGAGGGCCAGGCTGGGCTGGTAGGATGTGAGTGATAGAGTGCCAACAAAGCTTCGCCGCGCGCGTCCCAATCCAATTGCTGCAACAGCGTAGCTGCATCCAGTTGATAGCGCGTGGCCGGTTGTGCGGCCTCATTCACCCCGCGGGCCAATGCTGTCACCACACCATCCCGGCCACGCAGCAAGCCGCAGGCTTCGTGCGGCGACGCGGCCTGAGCGTGGGCCACGATCTCGGCCATGATGCCGGCAGGCACGCGCAACAACCCGGCATACATTGCGCTAGTCCTCGAACAAGGCTTCTGCGCCCGGCTGGAGATAGGGATTGCTGCGCCGCTCACGGCCAATGGTGGTAAACGCGCCGTGTCCGGGGTACAGCTTATAGTCATCGGGCAGGGTCAGCAGTTGCGTTTTGATGGAATTTAGCAGGGTTGGGCCGTGTGCGCCTGCGAGATCGAAGCGCCCCACGCCGCCCTGGAACAAGACATCGCCGCCCCATACTTGGCGGCTGGGGTGATGGATGTAGAGCAGTGAACCGGGCGAGTGGCCCGGTGCCAGACGGATTTCCAACTCCTCGCGCCCCACATGCAGTACATCGCCGGCTTGCAAATAGCCATCCACCGCAGGCATTGGGCCGGGATCATAGCCCATCCACTGCTGGACAGTGGTGCGACCGCGCGCCAACACCGGCTCATCGTCGCGAT
>JAKQCM010000159.1 GCA_029559155.1 Chloroflexota bacterium | reverse complement strand
ACCTCCAGAGATATTACCGACCGCAAACGCGCCGAAGAATTACTACACCACACGCAAAAAATGGAGAGCCTGGGCGTCCTGGCCGGCGGCGTCGCCCACGATTTCAACAATCTGCTGGTCGCCATCATGGGGCAAACCTCGCTGGCATTATCCCAATTGCCCGCCGAAGCGCCCGCATACCGCCACATCGAAAAAGCCGTTAAAGCCGCCGAAAGAGCATCTGAACTCACGCAGCAGCTGCTTGCTTTTTCCGGGCGGCGGCAGTTTAGCTTTCAACCGCTGCAATTAACCACCATCATCCGCGAAAACCAGCATTTACTCGACGTGGTGATCCCCCATAACGTACATCTGGAAACCCTCCTCCGAGATGATTTACCCCTGATTGAAGCTGATCCCGGCCAGATTCAACAGGTAGTCATGAACCTTATTCTGAACGCCGCGGAAGCAATGGAAGGAAATCGCGGCAAAATTCACATCACCACAGGCATCCAGACAATTTCCGAAGCCGACACCGACTACTGGCAGCGAACCAAACAACAATTAAAGTCGGGAGAATACGTTTTTTTGACCGTGAGTGACGACGGCTGCGGTATGAACGAAGAAACCATGAGCCGTATTTTTGACCCCTTCTTCACCACCAAATTTACGGGCAGAGGGCTGGGTCTGGCGGCGGCTTTGGGCATAATGCGCGGGCACAAAGGCGGGCTGCGCGTAACCAGTGAAGTTGGTCGGGGCACAACATTCGATCTGCTTTTCCCCATAACCGGCTTGCGCCCAACCGCTTTGCCTGAAACACCGCAGAAAAAAGTGGCGCCTACGGCCGTTATCCTGGTAATCGACGACGAGGAGCCAGTCCGTGAAGCCATTAAAGATATTTTAGAAATGGAAAATATCGGCGCCTTGGTCGCTTCAGACGGCCGTTCCGGGCTGGACCTTTACCAACAACACAAAGATGACATCGATCTCGTCATCGTCGATTGGTTCATGCCCAACATGAACGGTTCGGAAACCTTGCAGGCCTTACAACAAATCAACCCCGACGTGCGCGTCCTCATGTCCTCCGGCTACAGCGAAGCCGAAACCAACAACCGCCTGAACGGCCGTGCCACCGTCGGCTTCTTGCAAAAACCATACACCCTCAACCGCCTCGTCGACGAAATTACCCGCCACCTCGTCTGAACGACCCATGAACCCCCCATCGCAGGATCCGTTCACGCCCGGCGGCACACCTGCCGCCCAACAAATTCATCCATTGACAAGCACAATCCGCTTTGATACCATTCCGTCCAGGTTCTGTGGATAGATCACCCTAATCTGTGGGAAAACAACCCGCAGTGTGGAAAACACACAGAACATACTTCACAACCAAATAAATTATCTACATTTCTTATCCAGAGAGGCAGAGGGACCGGCCCGATGAAGCCTCGGCAACCTACAAACTGTTTGCAGTTTGTCAGGTGCCAATTCCGGCAGATGTGATTCCCCAATGCGGGAATCTTCTGGAAGATGAGAATCAGCGTTACGCCTGCAACGCCTCTTCGCACCTTCTGGAAGAGGCGTTTGTTATTAGAACGAACGGCTCTTCACACACTGGATGCTAAATGTGTGAAGAGCCGTTTTGCTTTTCAGGCAACTTAACCAATTCTCGGTTTTCGGAAAAGGTATTACCATCAACCCTCGAAGGGCAACCCGAAATCCGACATAAAAATGGAGTAATCTTATGACCCTTGTAATGAAATTCGGTGGAACATCAGTCGGCAGCGCTCAGGCTATGCGCGAAACAGCCGATCTCATTCTCAATGCCCGCGAAGAATGGGGCCAGGTGGTAGTGGTGGTCTCGGCGATGGGCAGCAAACCCATCAAAGTGACCGATCTATTGCTGAATGGCGCCAACACCGCCCTGACCGGCGATCCCGATACCTACCAGGACCTGGCCCACATGCTGCGCCAGGTGCACTACGAAGCCATCGACGGCCTGCTCGCACCAGAAGGCGAACGGCAAAAGGTGCTGGCCGAAAACGGCAAATTTATTGACCGCTACGAAGCGTTATGCCAGGCCGTGCTGGCTCTGGGCGAACTGACTCCCCGCGCCCTGGACACCATCGGCGGCATGGGCGAGCAGATGAGCGCGCGCATTTTGGCCGCCTACCTGCGCCAGATTGGCCACCCGGCTGAGTCTGTAGACGCCACGGAACTGGTCGTTACCGATGATAATTTCCAGGCAGCGACGCCGCTTTTGGATATGACAGACGCCAAGACGCAGGCGAGGATACGGCCGTTACTCGCCCAAAACACCATCCCCATCATCACCGGTTTCATTGCCGCCACCCAGACCGGCATCACCACCACCCTGGGCCGCGGCGGCTCCGACTTTAGCGCCGCCCTCATGGGCCAGGCCCTTCATGCCGACGAAGTGTGGATCTGGACCGACGTGGATGGCGTGATGACCGCCGACCCGCGTCTGGTCAAAACCGCTCGCTCCATTCCCACCCTCAGCTACCGCGAAGTATCCGAACTGGCCTTTTTTGGCGCGAAGGTGCTGCACCCCAAAACCATGCGCCCCTGCGTAGAGAACAACATCCCGCTGCGCATTAAAAACACCTTCAACCCCACTCACGCCGGCACCGTCATCGTCCCCGATACGTCCAATGGCAACGGCGGCGTTAAAGCGGTGACAGCCATCGACAAATTAAGCCTGATTACCGTTGAAGGCAAGGGGATGCTGGGTGTGCCCGGCATCGCCGCCCGTACTTTTGGCGCGGTGGCCAAGGCCCAGGTCAGCGTGCTGCTCATCAGCCAGGCTTCCTCAGAGCAATCCATCTGTTTTGCCACCCCGGAAGAGCTGGTTGATAAAGTGATCAGTAGTTTGAACGCCGAATTCGAGGAAGAAATCCATCGGCAAGACATTGACCGCATTTGGGCGCAGCGATCTGTCTCCATTGTCACCGTGGTCGGCGCAGGGATGCGCGGCACGCCGGGCATCGCCGGACGGGTGTTTACGGCGCTTGGCGAGCATGATCTTAATATCATTGCCATCGCTCAGGGGTCGTCGGAATGCAGCATCAGCCTGGTGGTGGATGGGCGGGACGCTGCTGCGGCCGTTCGTTACATCCATGACCTGATCGTGGCCTGACGGGGTTGGTTTGTGTAATTTATGACAATCGGGTAAAACACTGCCCGCAGATTAAGCAATCTGCGGGCTTTTTTTATGAGGACGTTGTGATGGGCAAGACGTTGTGCGAATCGGACAGGCTGCTGAAAAAAGATTTTGTCGCCTACGCCGCGCTGGTGGACAAACCTGATTTTGTGTGCCAAAAGTGTGGTCGGGCGGCCAACAAGAAGAAGAATCTCTGCCAGCCAAAGAAGATCAACCGGGAGCTGCGTGATGAGGGGTAAAAAAGGGTATGTCATGGGGGCGGGCACGGCCGTTTTCGCCACATTCATCGGCGGGCGACTGCTGCAAAAAAAACTGGCCGGGCAGGCACCCGCAGCCCTACCCGGCGCGAAAGACCGGCGCGGCTATGCGCTCATCACCGGCGCTTCCAGCGGTATCGGCGCGGCCTACGCCCGGCGGCTGGCGCAGGAAGGCTACAGCCTCGTCCTCATCGCCCGTCGCGCAGATCGCCTCGCCGCCCTGGCGGCTGAACTGATGCGCGACTACGCCATTACTGCCGAAGTCCTGCCCGCCGATCTCTCTCAGGCTGCCGACGTCGCCCGCGTGGAACAGCGCATCGCCAACCTCGACCTTTCCATCCTGGTGAACAATGCCGGTTTCGGCACAAACAAAGGTTCCTTGCTGGCTTCCGACCTGAACGAGCAGCTAGACATGCTGAACCTGCATGTCCTGGCCACCATGCGCCTGTGCCGCGCTGCGCTGCCCGGCATGATCGCCCGCGAGCGCGGCGCTATTGTCAACGTTTCTTCTATTTCCGCCTTTTTCCCATCACCGGGCGACATTAATTATCCGGCTTCCAAAGCGTACATGAACACGTTTTCGCGGGCGCTCCAGGCGGAAGTGGCCCGGCACGGCATTCGCGTGCAGGCTTTGTGCCCCGGCTTCACGCACACCGAGTTCCACGGCACTCCGGCCATGGCCGGCTTTCAAAAAAGCCGCATCCCCTCAGCCATGTGGATGACACCCGAGCAGGTGGTTGATGAGTCGGTCCGCTGTCTGGGACGGAATCAGGTGATTTGTGTGCCTGGGCGACGGAACCAACTGCTGGTGCTTGGGGCGCAAAATGGGCTGGCAGCGCTTGTGCTCCGCGTCGCTCGCCGTTTCCGCCACCGCGGCGAAGACAGGTAAACCGTAATCTGCGGCTTGTATGCTGGCCCAGTTTGACGCAAAACACATCCATAGTGCAAGGAATTATTTATGAGCATCATTGAAGCGATTTTTTTAGGAATTTTGCAGGGAGCCACCGAGTTTTTGCCGGTTTCTAGTTCCGGGCATCTTGTTTTGGTTCCGGCCTTTTTTGACATTACCGCCCCCGACCTGACATTGATTGGTCTGGTGCATTTAGGCACCCTGGTCGCCGTGCTGATTTATTTTCGGCGGGATTTGTGGGATATTGTGGTAGGGGTTTTGCAGGGCCTGGCCCAACGCCAGCCACTGGGCACAACCAACGCGCGCCTGGGCTGGTTTATTGTGGTGGGCTGCATTCCGGCGGCCCTGGCGGGCTTTTTGCTGCAAGATTTCTTCGACAGCGTGTTTAGCCATCCGAATTGGGCCGCGTTTTTTTTGCTGGTTACGGCCGTTCTCCTCGTGGTTGGCGAGCGCATGATTTCCGGCAAAAAAACGTTTGATACCATGAACTGGCTGGACACGATTGTCATTGGTTTGTTCCAGATGACGGCGTTGTTCCCCGGTTGGTCGCGCAGCGGCAGCACCATCGTTGGCGGCTTGCTGCGCGGGTTTGATCGCCCGACGGCCGCGCGGTACAGCTTTTTGCTGGGCGTGCCGGTTATCCTGGGCGCAGGGCTGCTCTCGCTACTAGACATTGTGACGGCCGAGGTGATGGCGTTTTCGACGGCCGTTTACCTCTCCGCCTTCCTCGCCGCCGCCATTTCCGGCTACTTGTGCATCGCTTTCTTATTAAATTGGGTGCGCAGCCACAGCCTGTATATTTTTGCCGTGTACACGGCCGTGTTGGGCGGCGGCTACTTGCTTTATTCGCTCCTGGCATGATCCCCAAGCGTTTGCTGGGACTGGCGGGTCTGCTCAGCCTGTGGCTGATGGCCGCCTGCCAGTCCGGGCCGGCTCCGCTGCCGGCCATCACCCCCACGCCGCCGCCGCCAATCTTGCACATCGGCGTGGCCACCGCCGCCCAACCCCTGGCCGACCTCGCCGCCGTTCCTTTCGCCCAATTCACTGATCGTGTTCACGTACAATTTGTGCCGGCCAACACGGCCGTACTCCTCTCTGATTTATCCGCCGGCAATCTGGACGCCGTGTTGGTCCACGCGCTGCCCGCCGACAGCGGCTTCTGGTTTAATCCGGTGGCCTGGGATGGGTTGGTTATTGTGGTGGGCGCGGCCAACCCGGCCGAAAATTTAAGTCGGGCGGAGGCGCAGGCGGTGTTTAACGGCCGTATCACCAACTGGTCATCCCTGGGCGGGCCGGATCAGCCTATCGCCTTGCTCAGCCGGGAGCGCGGCTCCGGCGCGCGCACGCTCTTCGAGCAGCGCATCATGGCTGAGCAGCGCCTGAGCATTAACGCGCTGCTGCTCAGCGGCAATCCGGCACTGCTGGCAGCCGTGGCCGCCACGCCGGGCGCGGTGGGGTATACGATGTTGGGGTCTGTGGACGGGGTGAAGGCGTTGGCAATCGATGGCGTGGCTCCCACCACGGCCAGCACGGCCGACGAAAGCTATCCGCTGGCCGCGCCGCTCTACTTCGTCGCCCCGGCCGAGCCGCAGGGCGAGCTGCGCGTGTTTCTTTCCTGGCTGCAATCGGATGCGGGCCAGGCGGTGATTGCGGAGCGATACGGCCGTGTGAGGGAATAGCAACACGGATTTCACGGATTTTTTGAAGGGATTCAGGGGCAGACAGCCCCTGATGCGTGAAGCGTGATGCGTGAAACCTCTCTGGTCACGCATCACGCTTCACGCATCAGGCCAAATAGCGTGAAATCCTGAAGCTCCTTGATTTATCCGTGAAAATCCGTGTTATCCGTTTAATCCGTGTCTCTATGCTCTGGCCGTGACCATTTCGGGGTAGTCGTCGCGTTCGGCCGTCAGGGGGTCCAGGCCAAACAGCTGCAGCAGCTCGGTGATGATACCGGCCTTGCGCGCCGCGTCGGT
>JAKQCM010000151.1 GCA_029559155.1 Chloroflexota bacterium | reverse complement strand
CCTGGGGAAAATCAGAGACTCCCACTTGGGTAATAATTAGATCTTGTATGCTCGATTGGGCAGAAACATCAGTCGAACCGATAATTAAAAGCGAGAAAAATAAAACAACAGCTAACAAAAATATTCGAGGGCGCATTGCTTTCCTCCGAAAGTAAATATCCAAGTTATGAATTTCTTATATATGTCTGTTCGATGAAAAATAACCATCAGGCGATCCAGTTTCAGAAGCTAACGGCCGTTCCCCCAACCACCCCTCTATCCCCTTCCGCGAAAAACGCCAGGCACCGCCAACCTTTCGTCCTGGCAAAAGCCCCTCCTGGGCCAATTTGTACACCGTGGATTCGGCTAACCTTAAATATGCCGAGACCTCTTTAACAGTCATAACGGCGTCTTCTTGATCAGTCATAGGGACTCCTTATTCTCAACCATCTAAAATTCACACCAGGCGCTTATCGGCGTTTACTTACCGCTTGTTGACTTTATACATTTCCAGCTCCGTTTTCTTACTTCTTTTACTGAGAGATCGTGAAAATTAGTACTATCGTCCCAACCTTGCCTTTTTTCCCCGCCTTTTGTCGATTTTTACTTTACGGCTACGGCCGTTCCCACTATAATCATTCCCAGGTCGAAACGTTTCCAATCGCACAAGCAAAGGAGTATTCATCGTGAGCCAGGGAGAAGATCAGTCATCTCTAATTGAAAAAGCCTTGCAACAAGTACAGGTGGAGCTGGGAGGAGCTTTAGCTGACGCCATCAAACCTATTCTCTATATCAACAACCAGCGCTGTCGGATTCGGCAATACAAAAGCCTAAATCCGACAGGAACCGTGCAGGATTATGTTTTCCAGGTAGCCAACTATTATGTAATGGATCATGACTACCTGGATGATGTCCAGCGATATAAAACCAGGGAAACTTGGGAGCCTCTTCTGGAAAAAATCAGACAATGGACCTATCCATTTTTGGGCAGGTGGAATCTGACCGAAACCACACGAACCTCTTTTACACTCGAAATCGCACAGGAAGCCGGGCTAGAAATCATCCGATCCCATTACCCATATGATTCTGAGTTTGACGGTTGGGCGTGTATCATCACTCACCATGTCTGTTCCAAATTTATGAAACGCTTCGGAGCTTCTGTCGTAATGGATCACATAGATTTATCAGAAGCAGACGAATGGTTTCTAAATTCTGATGACTTGTTACAATCTGATCCGGAAATTGTGTTTGCCAAAAAACAGCTTTTGCTAGACGCGGTTGCACAATTAAGTGAAATTCAAAAAAGCGTGATCTGGCGCTTTTATTTTGAGGGGTGGTCGTTACCACAGATCGCCAATCATTCAGGCATTAGCACGAATACAATTTACAAACGTCACTTCGATGCCTTAAAGCAGCTACGTAAGATTCTTGGATAATCCAGCATAAAGATGAGTAAAGAATTACAAAATCAACCTCTGCCTGAGCCGTCAGAGTCGGTTTCGGAAATAGATAAAAAAATCGCCGCTTTACGCCAACGTCTTGCTACTGACGCAGACGCATGGCCACAATCGGCGAATGCTCTATTAACCGATCTGGCTGCTTCATCAGATGGAATGGAAGATGATGCGATGCTGGTAATGATCGTTCAGGATGCGCTCCGTGGCGCTGATGTGCCCCGTAAATATCCCGAGGCGTACCGCCGCTTATTGAGTAACGGCAGCTTACGCCAAACGTTTCTGGACCTACTAGTTGCATTAGATCCGAGCCAAGAAAAAGTTCCACCGAACCTACCCACATCTGATCTAAGTTTCTTGTACACGGCCGATTCCCCCCAGCCCACCATCCATCACTCACCATCAGGTTGGCACGCTTCCTGGCAGCTGCTCAGCAATTACCTAACCAATCAGTTTCTAACACCTCTGATACCTGCTTATCGTTCCGGTTACGACAACCTGCTTGAAGAACAAAGCGTCGTCTTGCTGGAGGACACCTACACCATCGCTGACTCGCAGCTGAATGTGTTGTTGGAAATAAATCTGGATGTAGACAATCTTGAAACGCCCACCTTATTCCTCTCGGTATCTTCAAACAGCAATCAACAACCACCCATGCAGGCCAGCCTGACCTGGGGTGGTTATCAGGCAACGGCCGTTCTCGACCATTATGGTCAGGCCACTTTTCCTGCTCTCCGCATCAGTGAAATTTTGGATAAAACCGGGCAAGCCATTAACGCCGATTTGCACTTCGTATTAGAACTTGCATCTGCCTGATCTTTTTAGCCAGTGACATACCAGCCTGAGTTAATAACAGACTAAACAGTCTATACTTTGGAGACCCTGCCAATCTTGAGTCTCCAATTTCCAATCCTCACCGCGAAACCTAATCGAAATCCGGACTCTCGTTTGTTATACTCCTTGTCATGAACCAATTTCCCTACCTCAACCCCACATTACCCATACCCCAACGTGTCACCGACCTGCTGACGCGTATGACACTGGACGAAAAACTGGCCCAGATGACCATTTTCAGCTTTCCCGGCCATCACCCCCGCGAGGACGAAGAGGGGCCGATTGACCTGGACCCACTGCGCCAGAATTGGCCCCACGGTGTGGGCGGCATTGGTCGCATAGGACTGTATCGCAGCAGCCGGGAAACGGCCGTCGCCGCCAACGCCATCCAGCACTACGCCATCCACGAAACCCGGCTGGGCATCCCCATCCTCATCATCGACGAGGCGCTGCACGGGCTGATGGGCTGGCACGCCACCAGCTTCCCGCAGGCCATCGGCCTGGCCGCCACCTGGGACCCGGCCCTGGTAGAACAAGCCTTCACCGCCGCCGCCGCCGAAATGCGCACCCGCGGCAGCCATTGGGCGCTGACGCCCGTGCTGGACCTGGCCCGCGACCCCCGCTAGGGGCGCACCGAAGAAACCTACGGCGAGGACCCGCACCTGGTCGCCCAGATGGGCGCGGCCGCCATTTTCGGCCTGCAAGGACGCGGCTCCGATCATCACGCCGACCGGGTGCTGGCGACCGCCAAACATTTTGCCGTACATGGCCAGCCGAAGAGCGGCACAAACTGCGGCCCAACCAACTTCGCCGAGCGCGAGATCCGGGAAGTGTTCCTACGGCCGTTCCAAACGGCCGTGCAAACCGCCCGCGCCGCCACCATCATGGCCTCCTACAACGAAATCAAC
>JAKQCM010000096.1 GCA_029559155.1 Chloroflexota bacterium | reverse complement strand
TGGCACAAGGCCAGGGCTTGCGCCTGCCCGCCGGCGGATTGGGCCACAAAATGCGCCGCCAACTGCGGATAATTATCTTGGATCCAAGTGTTTACCGTGCTTTTGGCCGGGTCGAACACAAAAATCACGTCGCCGGTTAGCTCGTCGCGCAGCAAATCCAGCAGATGGCCGATGATGGTTTTACCGGCCACGTTCCACAACGGCCGTGCACGATTCGAAAAGTGTGGCGGCATGGAGGCTGCCGTTTCATTGAGAAGGATGATGGCTTTCATGATTCTCCCTGGGCGGTCCTGAAATTTTCAATCTTGAACATTAAGTTCTGGCGCTCGATTATGCCACTCGGTCGCCTGCTCATAAGCAAAAGCCGCATTCAGAATGGTCGCCTCTTGCAGCGTATTGCCGATAAGCTGCAAGCCGATGGGCAGTCCCTGGCTGTCGAAGCCGCAGGGCACGCTCAGGCCGCAGCTGGCGCTGAGGTTCACCGACAGCGTGAAAATGTCGGCCAGATACATGCTCAGCGGGTCATCGGTGCGCTCGCCGATTTTGAAGGCGGTGGTGGGGCTGGTGGGGCAGGCGATCACGTCGACCTGCTCGAAGGCGTTCAGGAAGTCTTGTTTGATGAGGGTGCGCACTTTGAGCGCACGGCCGTAATACTCATCATAGTAGCCCGCGCTCAGGGCATAGGTGCCCAGCATAATGCGCCGCTTCACCTCTGGGCCAAAGAGGGCTCGCGTTTTCTTCACCGTGTCGATCATGTCTGCCCCGGCCAGGCGCGGGCCGTAGCGCACGCCGTCGTAGCGGGCCAGGTTGGCGCTGGCTTCCGCCGGGGCGATGAGGTAGTAGACGGGCAGGGCGTAGCGGGTGTGGGGCAGGCTGATGGGCCGGATTTCCGCGCCCAGTTCTGCCAATTTGGCGATGGCGGCGCGCACGGCCGTTTCCACCTCTGGATCAATCCCCTCAATAAAATACTCGGCCGGCACGCCCACTTTCAGGCCGCGAATGTCGCCGGTCAGGGCGGCTTCATAATCGGGCACGGGCACGTCCAGCGAGGTGCTGTCGCGCGGGTCGTAGCCGGCGGTGGCCTGGAACAGGGCGGTGCAGTCGGCCACGGTGCGGCCGAACATGCTTACCTGGTCCAGCGACGAGGCAAAGGCGACCACTCCCCAACGGGAGATACGGCCGTAAGTCGGCCTTAGCCCCACAATGCCGCACAACGAGGCCGGCTGGCGCACGCTGCCGCCGGTATCCGTGCCCAGGGCGGCGTAGGCCAGGCCGGCCGCCACCGCCGCTGCGCTGCCGCCGCTGCTGCCGCCCGGCACGCGCTCCAAATCCCACGGGTTGCGCGTCGTAAAATAAGCCGAATTTTCCGTCGACGATCCCATGGCGAACTCGTCGGTGTTGGTCTTGCCCAGGATGACGGCTCCGGCTTGCTTTAATTTATCCACGACGAAGGCGTCGTAGGGCGGAATGAAGCCTTCCAGGATTTTGCTCCCGGCGGTGGTCGGCGCGCCCTGCACGCTGATGATGTCTTTGACGGCGATAGGGATGCCCAGCAGCGGGCCGTCTTCGCCGTGGGCGCGCCGGTGGTCGGCAGCGGCGGCCTGCTCCAGGGCCAACTCATCGGTGATGGTGAGGTAGCTTTTCAGGTCGTTGTCCAGGTCGACGATGCGATCCAGCATGGCTTCGGTCAGCGCTACGCTGCTGGTTTCTCCGCGCTGCAAGGCGCTGCGGGCTGAGGTTAGGGTTGTTGGAATCATAGTTAGTTGGTTTGATGGTTGGTTGGTTAGTTGGTTTGATGGTTGGTTGGTTGGTTAGTTCGTTTTCGTTAACAAACTAACAAACCAGCCAACTAACCAACTTATTCTTCTAATACCGACTGAATGAGAAATTGGTTTTGCGCTTGTTGAGGGGCGTTGAAGAGGACGTCTTCGATGGGTAAGGAGGGGGCGGCGATGTCGTCGCGCAGGATGTTTTGCTGCGCCACGGCGTGGGCGGTTGGCTCGATGCCTTCCAGGTCCAGTTCGTTGAGCATCTCGGCGTATGCCAGAATAGCGGTGAGCTGTTCCAGATATTGTGCTTTTTCGGCGTGGGTCAAGTCCAGGCGGGCTAAGTGGGCGATTTTTTCTACGTCTTGCAGGGTTAGAGACATGGGTTTCTCCTGGAGTTGGTCTGGGGGGGATTATAGCATTGCGTCTGGGGGGGAACAAACGGCCGTTTACCCGCACCAACCCATCACCAACGGCTGCTCAACTGGTGGTGATGGGTTCTTCCACCGGCCAGCCGTTGGCGCCGATAAGCGGCACAAAGGCGACCGGAGCCAACGTTTTGGTGGCAAATTTCCGCGCGCTGATGCGTCGCAGCAGGCGCAGCGCCTGGTAATGGGGCGTTTGGCCTACCGGCATAACCAGACGGCCGTGGACGGCTAACTGCATTTTGAGCGCTTTAGGGATGCGCGGTCCACCGGCGGAAACGAGTATGGCGTCGAAGGGAGCGGCTTCCGGCCAGCCCAGAGTGCCATTGGCGTGCCGGATGGCGACGTTGGTAATGTTCAGGGCAGCCAGCCGTTCCTGAGCATAGGCAACCAACTCTGGCAGGCGCTCGACGGCATACACTTCGGCGGCTAATTGGCTGAGAATGGCCGCTGCGTAGCCGGAGCCAGAGCCGATTTCCAGCACGCGATGGTTTGGCTGTACGTTGAGGGCCTGGATCATGGTGGCGATGATGAATATCTGGGAGATGGTTTGGCCGCCGGGAATAGGCAGTGGTTGGTTGCAGTAAGAGAATTCTTGCCAGACGGGGGGGATGAATTGTTCGCGGGGGATGGCGTTGATGGCGTGGAGAACGGCCGTTTGCGTAATGCCGCGTTCTTGTAATTGACTCACAACAGCGGCTCGCTGTTCGCTAAAGGGATAGGACGCAAGGGTTGGCGCGCCCATTTTGTAATCACCTCCTAAAACATGAGACCCTAAGGGTTTGGTCTCGACAAATTTAACTTTGCGTTAGTTCAAACCCTTAGGGTCTGTATGGCTCAGGCCAACATTTCTTCGTTAGCAGCCGGCGCGTCATCATCGTCGCTTTCGTACTGCTGACGAAATTCTTCTTCGGTCCAGAAGTTTTCCGGCGCGGTCAATTTATCGATGTACAAAACGCCGTTCAAATGGTCGATTTCGTGTTGAAAAATGCGGGCGGTCCAGCCGTTGAGGCGCAGTTTAATCGGTTTGCCGTGCCGGTCCAGGGCGCGCACGCGGATCGATTCGTGCCGGTCTACTTCGCCCAGATAGCCGGGGATGGAGAGGCAGCCTTCGATGCCATCCACTATCGTGCGGGAGCGCCAGATGATTTCCGGGTTGGCGATGACGTATAGGTCGCGGGAATTGGGGATTTCACGGCCGTCATCGTCATGTTTGGGCAGGGTTTCGATGACGCTCAACTGCAGGTTGCGGTTAATTTGCGGGGCAGCCAGGCCAACTCCGTTGGCGTCGCGCATCGTTTCGATCATGTCGTCGATCAGGTCTTGCAGTTCGCCGTTAAAGCTGGTGACAGGGCGCATTTTTTGGCGCAAAATTTTATCGGGTAATTTTACAATTTCTAATAAACTCATGACGCTATTTTACCTTAAAAATGGGGTTGTTGGCAGGTGTTGGAGCGAATTAAAGGGTGGTTTACAGGTTGGTTCCTGGCGTGTCGGCATATTCACCGGGCGGCGGGGTGCGGCGGGGGATGCGTTGTTGCTCGACCGCTTGCCGATAGACGTCGAGCAAGACGGCGTATTCGTCGCGTCGATCGGCGCCACGCTGCTGCCGCTGTTTTTCTTCGTGCAGTTCTAGTTTTTGGAAGATGTCGGCCTGGATGAGGCTGGGTTTGGGCACGCGTTCGAAGGTGATGTCTGTATCGACACCGGCCGTATCAATGAAAACGTAGCCGTAATTGAAAATGGTGGGCAGCAGGCCAGGGCGTTCGGCGTTGACGTTTTGCACTTTGGAGATTTGGGCTTGTTTGCGACTTTCGCCGAAGCCAAAGGGTTTGCGGTCGATGTCGATGACAAAGCGGTCGGAAACCTGGAAGGTGTCGTTGCGCCAATCTTCGAAGTTCCAAATGAACCAGCCCAGGTTGAGCAGCCCCAGGAAACCAAAGATGATGATTAGCAGACGGTCGTTAACGGCCGTATACCGGCCAATCGCGTAACCAATGCCAATCAATACAAACCCGGCAATCGCCGGCAGCCAAACAAGAGCGATCAGCACAAAAATGTGCTTGCGATAGGTGATGACATTGTTTTCCTCTACCCGCCAGGCATACCATTTGCGCAAACGCGCTAAGACGCTGGTATCTGTTACTTGAGCGCTGGGCAGGGGTAGGGTCTCTTCTTCATCAGTGACGGGGCGATAAGACGGCGGCATCTTGAAATGCTTTTCCACCGACTGGCGCATGGTCGATTGCGCTTCCCCGGCGTTCAGGGTGCGTACGCGGAGGGTGAGCCGGTTAAGGGTTTGCTCAACCAGGATGGGATCGTCGATGTTGTCGAAGTTGATCACGCCTTTTTGGGCGGCGGTGGTAACTTTGGCGGAGCCTATCTTGAAAAGGTTGGCGATGAGCGTGGGTTTAAGAATTTCGACGCTCTGTACTTGTTTGATGGGAATTTTGTTGACGGTGATGCGAAACGAGCGTAAATCGAACTCGCGGTGGATGAGATGTTTGTTGGTGATCACAAAATAGTCGTTGGACCAGTCTAACAAGCGAAAACCGACCCAAACTAAAAAGACCAGGGTGATGATCACGCCGAGTGTGGCGGCGATGGTGGGGGAGAGGAAGCGAGATACCAGGGCGTAGGTGAGGGTGGGGGCGAGCAGCAGCCCTACCAGTGGCCAGAACAGGCGCACCAGCAGGAACCAGATGCTGCGCCGGGCCTGGTACTCGACCAATTCGTCGGGCAGGAGGCCGACGGCGGAGCTTTTGGAGTCGGCGCGGCCTTCGATCTTTAGCGCTTCGGCAAAGGCAGGCTCGGACAGGCCGCTGAGGAGATGGCCGTCCGAGTCTGTTTCGGGGGCCAGCAGGGCGAGTGTGTCTGGGTATTGGGTGAGAAAGGTGAGGAAGTCACGGCCGTTAATGATGAGTAGACGGCCGTCTTGGGCAGCCGTGACCGTGTTGGGGTGCGTAAAAGGCGCAAACAGCCACACATCTTCGAAATAGTCGCCGGCAAAATATTGCCTGGAGCCGCGCACGACCCCGTTTTCATCTACCTGTTGGGCGTAGAGACGGCCGTTGCGGACAATATACAGGCTGTTGGCGACATCTCGCTGGTAAGCAATGACAGCTTTGGCGTCAAACTCATATTCCTGGCTGATAGCCGCCAAAGCATGAAGTTGCTCCTCTTCCAGGTTGGTAAATATGGGTAATTGGGCCAGAAATTCTACTTTTTCACTCACGGCTGTTCTTATTGTCTCCGGTAAATTATTTTAACATAATCTTTTTGGCCGGAAAAGGGTCGCCTTTGCCTCCACTCACGCCCTGCTGTATGATTTAGCCTGCAAAGGCAGCATAAATTATGTTCACGCTTACCAATCTGTTCAACATCTTTGCTTTGTTGTATGTACTGCGTGGTGTCCAACTGCTGGTTATCATTGTGCGGCAGTGGTCATCGCTTCGCGCCGAGCCGTTAACCGCCGCCAAAAAGCAGTTAGCCGAGCAAGCCTCCTTTTTTATTGCCGTTCCCATTGCTGTTTTTTTTCATGAATTAGGTCATGCGCTGGCCGTTTGGGCTTTTGGCGGCCAGGTTGTGGGGTTTGTTTACCGCTTTTTCTGGGGCGAAGTAGAGCATACGGGGGCCTATACTCCGGCCGAACGCTGGTTTGTCGCCCTGGCAGGCACGTTGGGTTCGCTGCTGTTTGGTCTGGCGATCTGGTGGCTGCTGCGCCGCAGCCGATCCTCTACGCTGCGTTTTTTCGGGCTGCGCGCCTTCCGCTTCCAAATCTATTTTTCGCTGCTTTATTACCCCCTGTTTTCGGCAGTTTTGCCGATTGGCGACTGGCGCGTCATTTATGATTTTTCGGCCACGCCGCTGTTGAGCGGCGTGACGCTGGTTGTTCATCTGGTTTTCCTGGTTTTCTATTGGCAGTATGACCGGCAGGGTTGGTTTGAGGAGCCGAGCCACGAAACGGCCGTAGATCGGAAG
>JAKQCM010000074.1 GCA_029559155.1 Chloroflexota bacterium | reverse complement strand
GAAATATGATTGCGCTGGTGCCGGATGAGGTGGGAACGGCCGTGCGCCAGGCCTTGCTTCAGGCCGGAGCCAGATCGGTTTTAACCAGCCGCCTGCCTCCAACAAACCGCCCCTGATCTTTGACGGCTACCCGCCGCCATTTCCCGAATTCCACACTATGGGATATGATAGTCAGGATGATTTTGCTCATCGGCGCAGCGATACGGCGACAGGAGCAAAACAAGTAGTTTAAAAAGAAAAAGCCAGCCCAAAGGCTGGCTTATCTGTCTAGTCTAGTACAGAAAGCTGATTAGCTTTTAGCTTGGGTCTTCAAGCAGCGAGTACAAACATACATCCGCACTTTACGGCCGTCATCCTGAAAGCTTACACGTTGAACATTCGGCTTAAACTGCCGTTTCGTCTTCCGTTCAGAAAAGCTGCGATTGTTACCAGACATCGGCTTCTTGCCACAAATTTCACATTTAGCCATAATTTCACCTCACCCGGACAAAGTAAAAGCGACCACGAAAGGTCGCTCAGATTCATAATGAACGAGCAAAGATTATAAACAAACTGTTTTTTTTGTGCAAGGCGATCTATTGGGGCCTGGAATAAGTTGTTTTTAGACCGGCGGTCTTGTAGATTGCTCGGGCAGTTGGAGCAATCTGGGCCGCGTTTTGCATCGCCGGGTACATCAATCAGGAGTGACCATGCCTACGAAAGATGAACCGATCGGAACAATTGATATTTCTACTGCTACCATTGCAACCATTGCCAACCAGGCTGTGAATCAATGTTATGGCGTGGTAGGGATGGCCAGTAAAAATCTGGTAAATGGCATTGCCCATGTGCTGGCCTGGGATGGTGGCCGTCGGGGCATTGAAATTTTTATTGAAAATGAAGAAATTGTGATAGATGTATACGTGATTGTCGAATATGGCGTGCGCATTCGCACGGTGGCTGAGAGTATTCAAAACACAGTGAAGTATCATGTAGAGAAAGCCATTGGCCTGCCGGTTCGGGATGTCAATGTGTATGTTCAGGGATTACGGATGACACGGGATAAATAAATGAGCATGGAGGGAACGGCCGTCTCCAATAAACGGCCGTTCCCCATTGCTAATCGGTTGCCAACGGCCGTCTGCCCTTCCGGCAGCAGCCTGCACCAACACGCCATTCTGGAGGAAGAGGATAGTGACGCAAAACAGTTCTTCCGACGCACCACCCATAGACCGTAAATGGTTGCAGTGCAACGGACAACAACTGCTGAAATTGGCTCATGCCGGCATGCTCTGGCTTGAGCACAACCAAGAAAAGGTGAATGCCCTCAACGTGTTCCCTGTCCCGGACGGCGATACCGGGACAAACATGTTGTTAACCATGCGCTCTGCGTATAAGCAGGTGCAAAATAGTACCACCACCAATGTTGGCAAAATGGCCGGCGATTTGTCTTATGGGGCGCTGATGGGCGCGCGCGGCAATTCCGGCGTTATTTTAAGCCAGATATGGCGCGGTCTGGCCAAATCGTTGAAGGGAAAAGAAACCTTCAACGCCGATGATCTGGCAGATGCGTTTCAGCAAGCGGCCAATACGGCTTATGGTGGGGTGATGAAGCCGGTGGAAGGCACGATTCTCACCGTTATCCGCGCCGGAGCGGAAGAAGCAGCCAGCGCGGTGCTCATTACCAAAGATTTGCGCTTTTTATTGGCGCGAGTGCTGGAGCGCTGCGAGCAGGCATTGGAGCGAACGCCGGAACTGCTGCCGGTGCTCAAACAGGCAGGCGTGGTCGATTCAGGGGGGCAGGGATTGGTGTATATTTTTGAGGGGATGCTGCGGTATGCCAAAGGTGAATTATCGCTGGAGCCCGTTCAGGCAACGGCCGTTGCCATGCCAGCCGCGCCGGCGCAAGCCTTCGCTGTGCCCGAAGGCGGCGAACTCGAAAACCCTTATGATGTGCAGTTTATCCTGATGGGGCAAAACCTGAATGTCGAAGAAGTCCGGCAGCGCATCGACGCGATGGGCGATTCGACGGTAGTTGTCGGCGACGACACGACCATCAAGGTCCACATTCACGTTAAAAACCCGGGCGAACCATTGAGTTATGGCATCAGCCTGGGGCGCATTACAGATGTGGTGGTGGAAAACATGCAGCTGCAAATGGAAGAAATTATCGGCGAACAGGGCACGGCCGTTTCTGGCAACGGCAGCTCCCCTCAGCTAACGCCCGTAAACATAGAGCCAGGGCAAATTGGCGTGATCGCCGTTTCGCCCGGCAGCGGGTTGTCCAGCATTTTTCAAAGCTTGGGCGTGGCCTACGTCGTTCATGGCGGCCAGACCAACAACCCCAGCACGGAAGAAATTTTTCAGGCCATTCAAGATGTGCCCACCGATAAAATCATCATTTTGCCCAACAACAAAAACATATTTTTAGCCTCGGAGGCCGCGCGTGACTTAAGCCCGAAGCATGTGCGCGTGGTGGCCACCCGCACCATTCCCCAAGGCTTTAACGCCATGCTGCACCACAACCCGGACGGCGATCTGGATGAAGTAGCCAGCGCCATGGCCGAATCGATTCGCCATGTCGCTACCGGCGAAATCACCCGCGCCATTCGCTCTGTAACTTTGGACGATGTGGAAGTAAATGAAGGGGAGATTATTGGGCTGGTAAACGGCCGTCTCTGCGCCTCTGGTCCCGATTTGCCCGGCGTGTTGGCGCAGGTGTTGGTGGCCATGGAAATGGACGAACGCGAACTGCTCTCCCTTTACTACGGCCACGACGTCACCGAACCAGAAGCCAATGAGGTCGTCGGGCAAATTCAGGCGCTGTACCCGGACGCCGAAATAGAAATACTGCCGGGGGGACAAGCCCATTATTTTTACATTTTGGGCGCTGAATAAAGGAAACCCACCCATGACCGTAAAAATCGTTGCCGACAGCGCCTGTGATGTGCCGGAGCATCTGGCGCAAACATTGGGTATTACGATCGTGCCGGTATACATCAACGTTGGCGAAACCAGTTTCCGCGAAGGCGTAGACATTTCCCGCGAGGAATTTTACCGGAACTTGCCCAATTACCCGGTGTATCCAACCACAGCCGCGCCGGCGACAGGGATGTTTACGGCCGTCTACGACGAATTAGCCGCCGCTGGAGCAACCGACATCATCTCGATTCACATTGCCTCCAGCATCAGCGCCACCTATAATGCAGCCCGACTTGGCGCAGAGGCGTCCGAAGCCAATGTCACCATCTTTGATTCGGAACAGATCACCATGGGCAGCGGGCTGCAAGTCATTGCTGCCGCCGAAGCTGCCGCCGCCGGTCATTCAGCCGCGGAAATTGTGGCGATGCTGCAAACGTGGGCGCGGCGTGCCCGGGTGTTCGGCATGATCGACTCTCTGGAAGCTCTGCGCCGCAGTGGGCGCGTAAATTGGGCGCAGTTTGGCCTGGGCACATTGCTACAAATCAAGCCGGTCATGATGATCCGGCAAGGCGAAGTTTCCGTAGTCGCCAGAATCCGCACGCGCAAAAAAGCGCTGAGCCAAACCATTGAGATGGTGCAGCAAATCGGCCCGTTTGAGCGGTTGGCGTTCATTCATGTGAATGCGCCTGACGCCGTCGAAGAACTGCGCCAAATGACCGAAGGCATTTTTAACACAGCCCACCCGCCGCTTGTGATGGGCATTACGCCGGCCATTGGCACACATTTGGGATTGGGCGCAGTGGGATTTGCCTCTATCTCGGCACAAGATGAAAAAGCAATATGACACGATCATTTAATCGACTGAAACGAGTATTGGATTTAGAAGCGCAGCAGGGGTATCAGAATAAGGCTGTCGTCGGCGGTATCCGCCAGTTTGCCGTGTTTTGGGTGGAGCAAGCCCGCGCCGATGCTGTTGACGAGTTGGACCAGGCGTTGGTGGAGCAGGTGGCGGATGTGCTGATGGAATACGGCCGTCTTCCCGGTCCTGAAGCGCGGCAAAAAGTGATTGTCTCGCTGCAAGACAGCTTGCAGCGGCGACAAACCCGACTGGGCGTGGAACCAACACCCGCTCCCGCGCCGACGGCACGGCCGTCAAAAAAGAAACAACAGCGCGCCCAAACGCCCCCGCCACCCCCGCCGCCTGCTCCCCCGCCGCCAGAATCGGAAATCGACGATGATTCGTTGACGGATGAGGAGCAAGAATTTGCTCAAGAACAGGCACGGGGCAGGCAACGGCCGTATACTCCCGCGCCCCTCCCCCAAGTTGATCCCGACCCGGACGGATTGGCGAAACCCACCACTTCACTCAAAGGCGTTGGCCCCAAAATTGCCCAGGCGCTGGAAAAATTAGGCGCGCAAACGCTGTGGGATCTCCTCTTCATTTTCCCTCGCCGCTACGACGACTACACCCTTCTAAAGCCGATCAAAGATTTGGTTTACGACGAACAAGTCACCATCATCGGCACCATTTGGGAAACCCGCTCCCGCCGCGTGCGCGAAAACCAGGTTATGGTGCAGTCCATCATCAGCGACGGCAGTGGAACTGTCCAGGCAACCTGGTTTAACCAGCCCTGGCTGGCCGAAAAATTAAAAGCCGGCATGCAGGTGGTGATCAGCGGCAAAACCGACCAATTCCTGGGTCGGCTGGTGTTTAATTCGCCAGAATGGGAACCACTGGAGATGGAGCCGCTTAAGACGCGCCGGATTGTGCCGGTATACCCGCTGACGCAGGGCCTGAACAGCAACCGGATGCGCGATATTATGCGCGCGGCCGTTTCTTATTGGGCGCCGCGCATACCAGAACCCCTTCCGGCCGAAATCCGCCAGCGTCAGGATTTGTACCCGCTGCCCCAGGCCGTTTATCAGACCCATTTCCCAGAAACCCAGGAAACGCTGCATCAGGCGCGGCGTCGGCTGGTGTTTGATGAATTATTCTTGCTGCAATTGGGCATGCAGGGATTCCGGCGGGATTGGCAAATGCAGCCGGGGCTGCCCCTGGAATTTGATCTCGACGCGATTGCCCCATTTTATGAAAGCCTGCCGTTCGCGTTAACCGGCGCCCAGCAGCGAGTCATTGGCGAAATTGCCGAAGATGTGACCCGCAGTATCCCCATGAACCGGCTGCTGCAAGGAGATGTAGGGTCGGGCAAGACGGTGGTGGCGGCCGTTGCCATGCTCATGGCCGCCAGAGCCGGCGCGCAGGCGGCGCTCATGGCCCCCACAGAAATCCTGGCCGAACAACACTATCAAGGGCTAAATAAGTTGTTGTCGCCGCTGGGGATTACCGTCTGCCTGCTCACCGGCAGTACGCCCGCGGCCGAAAAGGCGCGCATTTACGCCGAGTTAACCGACGGAACCATCCAGGTAGCCATCGGCACACACGCCCTGATTCAGGCGGGCGTGCAGTTCCACAAATTGGCGCTCACGGTCATTGACGAGCAGCATCGATTTGGCGTCGATCAGCGGCAGGCGCTGCGAGACAAGGGGGTTCCCAACGGCGATGGCGTAGCCAGCCCGCATGTCCTGGTGATGTCGGCGACGCCGATTCCGCGCACGCTGGCTTTGTCGCTGTACGGCGATCTCGATTTGTCTGTGTTGGACGAAATGCCGCCGGGACGGCAGGAAATTAAGACGCGTTGGCTGCGCAACAGTGAACGGGAACGGGCCTATGCTTTTGTGCGGCGGCAGGTAAAGGCGGGCCGTCAGGCGTACGTGATTTATCCTCTGGTGGAAGAATCGGACAAGATCGACGCCAAAGCAGCTGTGGACGAATATGAACGGTTGCAGACGGAAGTTTTTCCGGATTTGCGCGTGGGATTGATTCACGGCCGTCTCAAATCCGACGAAAAAGAAGCAGCCATGCGTGCCTTCTACACCGGCGAAACGAACATATTGGTAGCCACATCGGTCATCGAGGTTGGCGTAGACGTGCCCAACAGCACCGTCATGATTGTAGAAGGAGCCAACCGTTTTGGGTTGGCGCAGCTTCATCAGTTTCGCGGGCGTGTGGGGCGCGGCGAGCATCAATCCTACTGCCTCCTCATTGCCGACAATGAATCGGCCGAAGCCGAAGAGCGTTTGGTCGCTCTGGAGCAAACCAACGATGGCTTTGTGCTGGCAGAAAAAGACCTGGAAATTCGCGGTCCCGGCGAATTTTTTGGCCGCCGCCAGAGCGGTATTCCGGAACTCAAACTTGCTTCATTACTGGATATGGAAATGTTGACGATTGCGCGAGAAGAAGCGGAAACACTTTTCCAGGCCGACCCGAATCTGGAAGATCCCCAACATCGTTGGCTGGCTGAGCGGGTGCACACGTTTTGGGAACATGCGGGAGACGTTAGTTAACAGCGCGTGTGAAGGCGTAAAGTGATGATATTGGTCCAATTTGGAAAATGAGCCAATCTAAAAAGAGGAGCATATCTTGAAAAGACGTGGGTTATATCCTGGCACATTTGATCCGGTGCATTATGGGCATTTAGATTTGATGCGGCGAGCGGGTCTGATTTTTGACGAATTGGTGGTAGGGGTCTATGAGCATAGACGGCCGTCTAAATCCGTCCTGTTTTCCGTTGATGAACGCCGTAAAATGATCGAAGATGCCCTGGCGGACCTGAACGGACACGATCACAACATCACGACCGTGCCTTTCAGTGGATTAACCGTCGATTTGGCGCGAGAACTGGGCATTCCGGTTATCGTGCGTGGCTTGCGCGTCTTTTCCGATTTCGAGTTTGAGTTTCGTTTTGCCCTGGCCAACCGGCGCATGGCTCCCAACCTGGAAACGGTCAATTTGCTGACGCGAGAAGAGCATACCTTCCTCAGTAGTACCACGGTGCGCGAAATTGCCTCCCTTGGCGGAGACGTGAGCAGTATGGTTCCGCCGAATGTGGCCGTTGCTCTGTATGCGCGTTTCCGCGAGCTAGACGAATCGAACAGCGCCCATCAGTCCCCGCCGTTGCGTGACTAGGCGGCTAACCATTATAATACCCTGCAAGAAAGGGCAGTCCGCGAGCAAAAATCGAGGGTAAGACATCATGGATATTCAACATTTGGTCGATAGATTGGAAGAAGTGTTAAACGAAAGCTCCCACGTGCCTTTAAGCGCTTATCTGCTTATAAACGAAGAACGCATTTACAGCATTATTGACCAAATGCGAGTGGCAATCCCCGAAGAAGTGAAGCGGGCGAATCGGGTAGAAGCTGAGAAAGACCGAATTCTGGCCCAGGCTCATGAAGAAGCGGAAAGAATTCGTGAGCTAGCCAAACAAGAAGCCTCTGAATTGGTCAGGCGAGACGCCATTATGGCGACGGCGCAGCAGCGGGCAGAGAATATCCTGGAACGCTCGCGTCGCGATGCTGACGTGCTGCGCACGGATGCCGACGTTTATGTGATCGAAGTGCTGACCAAACTAGAAGAAGATTTACTGCGATCGCTGGCTGTTGTGCGCAATGGGATGCGGAAAGTACAGGTGGAACAAGAAACCGGGGAACGGCCGTTAGCCCCCACCTCCGATTAACCCGCAAATCTTGCCGAATTTACCTTGACAGACATCTCCTGAAGGCTATAATTGCCAGTCGCGGCCCAAGCTAGCCGCATATTTTTTGTATGGGCGCAACGCGCCAAATTTTGTAGAGAGAGGATGACCAAATGGGTGCTGTACCGAAGCGCAGAATTTCTAAAGCCCGACGCGACCGTCGGCGTGCTCACGATTCAATTCGATCTTTCCACTTAGTTCGTTGCTCGAACTGCGGTGCGATGAAACGTTCCCACCACATGTGTCTGGACTGTGGCACATATCGGGGCCGTGAAATCCTTCCCGCGTTGGAAGAATAAGATTGCCGCAAACCAGGCCGTCTCTGAGCGGCCTTTTTTGTGTACCAGATTGTTCCGCGTCCTGAGACGCGGAATCTTTTTTTACATACCAGACATATGAGTAGTGCCTTCCTTTTTCCCGGACAAGGATCACAGCAAGTTGGCATGGGGCAAGCGTTGTATGCGCGCAGCCCTGAAGCGCAGGCTGTTTTTGATCAGGCTGATGCATTGTTAGGCTTCCCTTTGTCCGCCCTTTGTTTTACAGGGCCGGAAGACGCGCTCACGGACACGCTAAATCAGCAGCCGGCATTATTCACCACCAGCATGGCGATGTTTGCCGACTTGATGGCGCAAGATACACCGCCACCTGCTTTTGTGGCCGGTCATAGCTTAGGAGAACTATCGGCGCTGGCGGCGGCCGGTAGTTTGGCGTTTGCCGATGGCCTGGCTTTGGTGCGGCGGCGCGGCGAATTGATGAAAGCGGCCGGCGAACAAGAGCCGGGCGCTATGGCCGCGATCTTAGGCCTGGAAATGCCGGTTTTGGCTGATTTGTGCGCCCAGGCTGCCAGCCAGCACGGCCGTCCCGTTCAGGTAGCCAATGATAACTGCCCCGGCCAGATCGTTATTTCTGGCGACACAGCGGCGTTGGCAACGGCCGTTACCCTGGCCGAGGCCGCCGGAGCGCGTAAAACCGTGGTCCTGCCCATCACCATTGCGGCCCATTCACAGTTGATGGCCTCAGCGGCGGCGGATTTTGCGACGGCCGTGGACGCAACGCCCATTCATCCCCCACAAATCCCCATCATTGGCAACGTAACCGCCAGGCCTCTCCAAACCCCCGAAGATATTCGCCGTGAGCTAAAAGCACAGTTAACCTCCTCTGTCTTGTGGACAGATTCAATGCAATACCTGCTGTCGCAAGGGCTAGACACCGTTGTCGAGGTAGGTCCGGGAGATGTGCTGCTCAGCCTGATGAAACGTATCGACCGGCAAATCAAGCGCGTCAGGCTGTAAGCAGCCGGCCACGGCCGTCGCTTGCAGCCATTTTCACGGAGTGAGATTGTGTTGTTAAAAAACAAAGTTGCAGTAGTCACCGGCGCATCGCGTGGCATTGGCCGAGCCATTGCCGAAGATTTGGCGGCCAACGGGGCCAGCGTGATTGTGAATTATAATGCCAGCCCAACGGCCGCCGATGAAGTGGTGGCGGCTATTACGGCGCAAGGCGGCAGGGCAACGGCCGTGCAGGCCAACGTCGCCGATTTTCAGGCCGCCCAAGACCTCATCAAAACAGCCCTGGACACCTATGGTCAGATAGACATCCTGGTAAACAATGCCGGAACCACCCGTGACACCCTCCTGCCCATGATGAAAGAAGCCGACTGGGATATTGTGCTGGACACGAACCTGAAAAGCGTATTTAACTGCTGTAAAGCCGCCGCGCGACCCATGCTGCGGCGCAAACAAGGCGGGCGAATCATCAACATTTCATCCGTCGTTGGCCTGATCGGGCAGGCTGGACAGGCGAATTATGCGGCGTCGAAAGCCGGGGTCATCGGTTTCACCAAATCTCTGGCCAAAGAATTAGGCGGGCGCGGCATTACCGTGAATGCCATAGCCCCTGGTTTCTTTCCCACTGCCCTGACAACTGTTCTGCCGGACGAAATGAAAGAGAAATCATTAGAATTTATTCCTTTAGGTCGTTGGGGAAATTTGCCAGAAGTTGCTTATCTCGCTACATTCCTGGCATCCGATAAAGCGGCTTATATTACCGGTCAGGTTATCAATGTAGACGGCGGCGTCGCCATGTAGGCGGCCTGATCTACACAAAAAGTGTGAAACAATGAGTGAAGAGAGACAAAGTCTAGGTCGTATTGAAGTAGCGCCGGGCGTTTTAGCGACCATCGCCCAATATGCAGCCCTGCGTGTGGAAGGCGTTACCAAAATGGCGCCCATTCCTGCCGATGTTGCTCGCCTGTTCAGGCGCGAAGTGAAGCAAGATGGCGTCTTGCTGGAGATTGGCGAGCAAAATCAGGTAAAAATTGATATTTACGTTATAATGGATCCGCAAGTTAACATTATGGAAGCGAGCCGCAAAATACAGGCGGCTGTCCTGGAAGCAGTGGACACGATGGTGGGCATTCCGGTGGAAGCGATTAATGTGCATGTGGAAGATGTGATTTATGCCCAGGAATAAGCTGCCTGTGGGACGTATTGCAGTTCTGTTCGTCCGACTATGAAAACAAGACGACGCGCACGACGCGTAACCCTTGAGACCCTTTACGAATATGATATTGCGAGTCATCCTCCAGGGGAGATTCTCCAACAGCGATTGGAAGATCAACCGATGGAAAAGGCGGGGGTTGATTTTGCTTCTCATTTGGTGCATGGAACCATCACGCATTTAGAAGAGATGGACATGCTTATCTCTCGTTATGCTCCTGAATGGCCGTTGGATCAGATGGCCGTGATTGATCGGAATATCTTGCGGATTGCTATTTTTGAGTTTTTGATTGATGGCGAAACACCGGTAAAAGTGGCCATCAACGAAGCGGTAGAGCTGGCCAAGACCTATGGGTCAGACAGCGCGCCGCGGTTTATCAATGGTGTGTTAGGCACGTTGGCGGATAAAATTCCGGCATTACGAGAAGAATTACTGCTGCCTGTGCCAGAATAACACGGCCGTATCCCCGGGCAGTTTCCCCATGAGTGGTGTTCGCTGTTACGACGATGAAGGCACAGCCCATGACGTGGCTGTTGAATCGCTCAGTTTTTCCCCTGCGGTCTATGGCATTTTTATAGAAAACGAACGGTTGCTGCTGCTGGCAAACGGCCGTACCGGTTTATGCACGCCGCCAGGATGTGTTTTAACCGCCAATGAAGCCCCAACGCAGGCGATCCGGCATTATTTCCGCCGCCTGACGGGCATTACACCTCAACTGGGTCCGCTGCTGCTTTTGGAAGACCAGTATCGCTGGTTAGACGGCCGTGCCTGGCACATTTCGGCGATGTATTTTGCGGTGTCACGGCCGTTTACTGCCTCGTTTCATTTCGACGAAACCCCGGACCCCGACATCACGCCCCAATGGGTCGATCTGTTTGATTTGCAGCGCAACCAATTTTTGTTTGGCCTGAAAGCTGTTGTTGCCGGGGTTGCCCGCTTGCGTGACGCCAGTCAACGCCAATCTGCGACGGCCAGCATTTAACAAAAGAGACCAAAATCTCTAAGCGCCAATTTCTACCCCCTATTCTTCCGGCACGGCCACCATCCCCAGCACATCCATTACCAGCGACGTCAGCGCATCGCCATACGTCTCCTCATTTGCCAGGGCAATAATGGTAATTTTCCTTTCTGGCAGATACCACATGCTGCCCGAGAACCCATCGGTAGCGCCTTCGTAGCCCCAGAGCGTGCCCCAGGCTGTTTCCCGCTTCATCACGCCTGGGCCGTAACCGACGCCATTACCCATGTCGGTGGTGAGACGGGCGAAATCCACCTCGCCTTCGTAAAGCTGGCGACCGGCCAGCGCCGGCACAAATTGCGCCAGATCGATAGTGGTGGAAACCAGGCCATCGTCGCCCAAGCCTTTGCCTTCATGTTCGTTTAAGACGCGCCCGGTTGTGTTGTAGCCGGGCACATGCCCTTCTGGCAGGTCTTCGGCGCGTTCCAGGTAGGTTTCTTTCAGGTCCAGGCGTGAAAGGAAGCGTTCGCGTAGAGTGTAGGCCAGCGATTCGCCGGTGGTGGCCTCGGCGACCATTTGCAGGAGGACGTAGTTGGTATCGGATAGTGCGAAGCCGGTTCCGGGAGCAAATTCGGCGGGACGGCCGTAAGCATAAGCCACCACCTCCGCCGGGGTCCAGATGGTAGCCGGGTTGGCAGCGTAAGCGGCCTGGAAATCCGGGTTTTGCGTGTAATCGGGGATGCCGCTGCTCATGGTGAGTAGCTGGCGAATGGTGGCCTGACGGCCGTTGCTCAGCGCATCCAGCATTTCCGGCGGCAGCCATTTATCCAGTGTGTCATCCAGCCCCACACTGCCATCCTGCACAAGCTGCAAAATGAGCGTACTGGTAAACGACTGCGTCAGCGGGCCAATGCGAAACATGGCGTCGCTGCGCATAGGCCGCCCCTTCTCCACATTGGCCTGCCCGACTGAAAAAAGTTGTTTGCCCACCCCTGGCGCTCTGACGTATAGGGCGACGCCTGGGCCATCGGCGGCAAACGCGCTTTGCAGACGCTGGTCGATGGTGTCATAGGCGGCGATTTGCTTTTGGCAGCCCATGCTGCCCAACATTAAGAAAATGAGAAAAATGAAGAGTTTGTGTTTAAGCATGTTTATCCATGTTCCGTAAGGCGTGTTTTGTGATGTGCAATAATACCTAAACGGCAGTCTTTCGCCATCCCTTATTTGCCGCTGCCGGTCTTTTGCTTGACCAATTCGCTAATTTGCTTACCATACGGACCATGAGTAAGGGTAGTGATTATCAGTTTAAGTATCTGGACAAATATCAGCAACGGCCGTCTGCCCCCCCGCCAGGCCCCAAAAGCCCCCTGCCCGACAAAAAAAAGCCGCATGGTTGTGCGCGTTTATTCATTTGGGTGGTGCAGCTCGGTTTGCTGGCCATGCTTTTGGGCGTGGTTGCCGGGATTGGCGGCTATATCTATCTCAATCAGCAGCTTGCCGGGGCCATCGAGCAGGTAACAACCTACCGTGGCTCTGGCGCCGGCGGCACACCCCGCTTCTTCGACCGCAACGGCAATTTGTTGTTTGAACTGACCACCACTGAAAAACGCCGTTGGCTGCAATACAACGAAATCCCCCGCGTGATCATCGACGCCACGGTGGCCGCCGAAGACGACACTTTTTGGACCAACCCTGGCGTGGATGTGGCCGCCAATGTGGCGGCGCTGGTGCGCAATTACCGTAACCCAGACGGCCGTCCCGTAGGCGCCAGCACCATCACCCAACAACTCGTGCGCCACATCGCCTTCACCTATGAAGAGCGCATTGCTGTCAGTTACCAGCGCAAACTACGCGAAATGTTCCTGGCCTTCATCCTGACGCAACAGCGCAGCAAAGAGGCCATCATCCAGATGTACCTCAACGAAATCTACTTTGGCAATCTGGCTTACGGCATCGAAGCGGCCGCCCAAACCTACTTCGGTAAATCGGCCGCCGATCTTAACCTGGCCGAAGCGGCTTTCCTGGCCGGACTGCCACAGTCGCCTTACGAGCTAGATCCCTATAACAACTTTGCGGCGGCCAAAGAACGCCAGGAATTTATTATCGATTTGATGCTCGACGAGGGGTACATCAATTACATCGACGCCGAGGTAGCCAAAGGCGCGCCGCTGGTATTGGCGTCGTTGATGCCGGTGCAAGAGCAGGCCGCCGGGGCCGTGTTGGAAGCGCCGCATTTTGTGTTGTATGTCCAGAACGAATTGGAACAGCGGTATGGCCCCGACGCCCTGACCAGAGGCGGCTGGCAGGTAACCACGAGCCTGGATTTGAACCTCAATACCCTGGCGGAACAGGCCGTGCGTGACGAAGTAGCCGCCAACGCCGCCCACGACGTGAGCAACGGCTCGGTGGTGGCGCTGAAACCATCTACCGGCGAGATTTTGGCGATGGTGGGCAGCCTGGATTATTTCAATGACGCCATTGCCGGGCAGGTGAACATTGCACTCCAGCCGCGACAACCGGGCAGCGCCATCAAACCCATCACCTATGCCACTGCCCTGGCGCGCGGCTGGACCACGGCCGACGTGTTGTGGGATGTGCCGATTAAGCTGGATTTGGGCAATGGGCAGATGATGACGCCGGTGAATTATGACGGCCGTTACCGCGGCCCCATCCTCTTCCGCGACGCCCTGGCCAACAGCTACAACATCCCGCCCATCCAACTGCTGCGCGATGTCGGGCTGCCGGCGTTTATCGCCACCGCCCGTTCGCTGGGCATCGAATCATTTAGAGAAGACGCCAGTTATTACGGTCTGGCCATCACCCTGGGCGGCGCGGAAGTGCCTCTGCTAGAACTGACGCATGCCTTTGCTACTCTGGCCAACATGGGCCAAAAGCCGCGCCTGACGAGCATTTTGCGCATCACCGACAGCCGGGGGAATGTGGTGTACGATGCTCAGCGCGACCGCGTGCCGCCGGTAAATGCCATCGATGCGCGTATCGCCTACATCATCAGCGATATTTTGGATGATGACGTGGCGCGGCTGCCGGCGATGGGGCGCAATAACCCTCTGGAACTGCCTTTTCCGGCGGCCGTCAAAACCGGCACAACCAACGACTTCCGCGACGGCTGGACGGTGGGGTATACGCCGGGGGTCGCGGTGGGCGTTTGGATTGGCAATGCCGATGGTCACCCGATGCGCGATTTGCCCGGTTTGCGCGGCGCGGCTCCGGTGTGGAATCGCATCATGCAGGGCATTTATGCCGATGAGGGGTTGATGGGCAGTTTGCTGGTAGACGGCCGTGTTCCTCCCACCGCCTTTACCCAGCCCGGCGGCCTGGAAGCGCGGCAGGTTTGTTTGCCGTCGGGCACGGGCGGTACACGCTGTACTGCCTCGCGGGTGGATTTGTTTATGGTGGGCGTGCCGCAGCATGGCGTGCCGGGCATCCAATACAACCTCAACGCCGCGGCCAATCCGGGGGCATGGACGTTGGTGACGCAGCCGTTGTTGGCCGCCGACGCGCAAAAAGTGATTCTGACGGAGTTGAGCGATGGCACGAAGCCGCCACGGCCGTCTGAATGCGTGGTAAATGGCGCGCGCGCGTCAGACGGCGGGGCGCGGCTGTATTTGCCTGTGCCGC
>JAKQCM010000069.1 GCA_029559155.1 Chloroflexota bacterium | reverse complement strand
AGTTTCGATGAAATCGACAACGGCCGTTGTGCCGCCAAAGGCCGCGGCACGCGTGCCGGTAAAAAAATCGTCGGTGGAGGTGAAATCGCCGATGGGCATTTGCAGGTGGACGTGGGGGTCGATGGCTCCCGGCGTGACCAGTTTGCCTGCGGCGTCGATTTCGCGCTTCCCGGTCAGGTTTTCGCCCACAGCGGCGATGCGCTCGCCGACGATGCCGATGTCTGCCTGATAGGTGGCAACGGCCGTTACCACCGTCCCATTTTTAATCACGAGGTCGTAGTTCATGGCCGGCGATTGTAACAAAGGATGGGCGGCGGGGGTATGGTAGGAAGGTGAATTGAACGAATTGCGGAACTGAGATTGGAGATTGGAGATTGGAGACTGGAGATTGGAGATTGGAGATTGGAGATTGGAGATTTGTTCAATCTCCAATCTCTAATCTCTAATCTCCTTCAGGTTATTCAATCCGCGTTCGTATAACGGCCGTCGTCGGTTACAATGGCCGCATGAAACCACGAACCCAAGCCCTTGTGCTCTTGCTGTTGGCGCTGCTGGCCGCCTGCGCTGACCAATCAAAAGAAAGCGAACAATCAACAGAAAACAGTGAACGTATAACGGAGAACCAAGCAAACACACCCCAATCTCCAGTCTCCAATCTCCAATCTCCATCCACCATCTGGCAGCCAGCGCCGGGCACAAGCTGGCAGTGGCAGCTAACCGGCGACATCGACACGGGCCTGGACGTGGTGATGTACGACATTGACCTGTTTGACGCGCCGCCGGCCGTGATTGAGGAACTGAAGGGCGACGGCCGTATCGTCATTTGCTACTTCAGCGCAGGCAGTTATGAAGAGTGGCGCGAGGATGCCGCCGATTTCCCGGAGGAGGCGCTGGGCGAGACGTTGGATGGCTGGCCCGACGAGCGCTGGCTGGACATTCGCCACCGGGCGGCGCTTGAACCGATTATGGCGCAGCGGCTGGACACGGCCGTGCAAAAAGGCTGCGACGGCGTGGAGCCGGACAACGTGACCGCCTACGCCAACGACAGCGGCTTCGACATCAGCGAGGCCGACCAGATCGCCTACAACATCTGGCTGGCGGAAGCGGCCCACGCCCGCGGCCTATCCATCGGCCTGAAAAACGCGCTGGACCTGGTGGACGTGCTGGAACCGCATTTTGACTGGGCGCTGAACGAGGAATGTTACCAGTATGACGAGTGCGCGGCGTTACGGCCGTTTACCCAGGCCGGCAAAGCGGTTTTCGGCGTGGAGTACGAGGGTGACCCGGCTGAATTTTGCCCGGTGATGAACGAACTGGGCTATGACTGGCTGTTTAAGCGGCTGGATCTGGATGCGTGGCGGATTGCCTGCCAGGACGAACCGTAGGCCATGTTCCGCCTTTATGGACAACGGTTTACGAATAACGGCTTACGGCTATACTTACAACCCCATGAGACGCAAATCACCTTACAGCGGAACCGTGCGCCACATACGAGCCAACTGGCCGACGTATCTACTCACTTATTTGGGCGTTGTTGCCGCTTTTCTGGTGGTGGGCATCAGTTTACAGGCGGGGTGGCTTTCTTTTGTGCCGCTGGCGCTGGCCGCGGCGCTGCTGTTGGGCTACTTTTTTGGCGCGGCGTTATGGGCGGCGCATCAGTTGTACGACCTGGCGGGATTACGGCCGTATGACGTATTGTTTGAAATGGGCCGCTGCGAATCGGAGGATACGCTGGTAGTGGTAGACCTGGGGGTGCGCGAAACTGCGCTGCGGCTCAGCCGCCGCCTGACAACGGGGAAAATTCACGTCATTGATGTGTACAATCCGCAGTGGAACACCAGCCAAAAGTTGAAGCGATACCGCACCCACCAACCGCCTGCGCCCCAGGACCCGCGTCTGGTATGGCAAAACGGCCGTATCGACCTCTTCCCGCTGCCCAACAAAAGCATCAACACCGTCTTTTTGTGTCAGGTTGTCTCGGAGTTTTGGCAGCAAGGCGACCGGGCAGCGCTGCTGCAAGAAGTAAACCGCATTCTCACGCCAAACGGCCGTATCCTCCTGGCCGAGCGCGTACGCAGCCAAACCAACTGGCTGGTGATGGGACCTGGCGCATTAAGCCTGCAATCCGCCGATCAATGGCGCGACCTTCTATACGAGGCCGGCTTTATTGTGCAAACAGAGCAAGATTTACAGGGCCTCATCCACTGCTTCCGCGCCGACAAACCCACCCCGGCGCAGGCCCGCCAGCTTTCCCTCAATTTGCCAATTTAAGCCGGTGAGTAAGCGTTCCGTTGGAATCCTCTCACCTCACTTGACATCCATCGCGCCCCAAACTTACAATACTATCAATTCAGGAAATTATCAGGTTTAAGTCCATTTTCTGAAGCACTCACACCAGAACATTATCTATGGAATATAAGAACTACTACCACATTCTAGGCGTAGACAAAACCGCTGACGATAAGGATATAAAAAAAGCATATCGTCGTCTCGCGCGGCAGTATCATCCAGACAAAAACCCGGGCAGCCAACAAGCCGAAGAAAAATTTAAAGCGATTAATGAAGCGTATGAAGTGATCGGCAACCCGGATAACCGGGCTAAATATGACCAGTTAGGAAGCAACTACCACCGATTCCAGCAAATGGGCGGTCAGGCTTCCGATTATGATTTCTCTCAATGGTTTGCCCAGGGGGCAGGCCGGCAACATACAAACGTGGATTTTGGTGATGTTTTTGGCGGGAAAAACAACGATTTTTCCAGCTTTTTCACTTCCATTTTTGGCGCGACCGGGTCGCCACATGCCCGGTCGCAAAAACCAAACCCACCCAACTACGATATCGAACAAGCGGTGGAAATTACCCTCGAAGAAGCCTTTGGTGGAGCCACCCGCACGTACCAACAAAACGGCCGTCAATTTACGGCCAAAATCCCCGCAGGAGCCAAAACCGGCAGTAAGATTCGGCTGCGTGGAAAAGGGCGTACCCATTCTCAGGGTGTGGGCGACCTTTTCCTGGTGGTTCAGGTGCTGCCGCATGAGACGTTTGAGCGAGTAGGGCATAATCTTGAAGTAACGGTAGATGTCGATGTGGTAACGGCCGTTCTCGGCGGCCAGGTAGATGTGCCCACGCTCACCGGCAGCGTCACGCTAAAAATTCCGCCCGGTTCGCAAAATGGGCAGGTCTTCCGCCTGGGGGGTAAAGGCATGCCCTACCTGGGCCAGCCCGACCGGTTTGGCGATCTGCTGGCAAAGATGCGCGTGCGCATTCCCCAGCAGTTGACAAACGAAGAACGCACGTTGTACGAACGGTTGGCGCAGTTGGCGCAACCACGACCCTGATACTTGATTTTCCGAGCGTGCGCTTTGGCCGGCGCCGCTTTGGCTTGGTGACTTCGCAGACCAAATTCTAAAAGGACCATACCATGACCCGCAGACGCCATTTTTATTTCCTCACCTTTTTTTCTTTTCTCTTTTTAACTACCTTAGCTTGTCAGGCGAGTACCGTAACGCCGCAAACGGCCGTCGGCATTGACCAGGATGCCGTTGTCCGTGATGTTGTGGCCACCCTGCAGGCGCAAATGCCCACACCCGCCGTATCAGACACCCAAATTTCAGGTAACACGGCCGTTGACCCCGACACCCTCAACTTCGACCTGCAAAACCAGCTCGTCACGGTGTACGAAAAAGTAAATCCCGGCGTCGTCCACATCTTTGTCTTTAACACCTTCGATGACCAGGAATTTCCCCTGGGAACCGGCAGCGGTTTTGTGTACGACGAAAACGGCTACATCATCACCAACAACCATGTCGTCACCGATGGCGATACCTTCGAAGTGATCTTCGCCGACGGTTACCGCAGCCGCGCCGAAGTGGTCGGCACAGACGTCGACAGCGATCTGGCCGTCATCAAAGCCGAAAGCCTCTCGCCAAACGCCAAACCTGTGCCGCTAGGCGACATGGACCAACTGCACGTCGGCCAGTTTGTCATTGCCATTGGCAATCCGTTTGGCGAAGCAGGCTCTATGTCTATTGGCATTGTCAGCGGCCTCGGGCGCACACTCGATTCCCAACGCTCGGTGGAGGGCGGCGGCCGTTATTCTCTGCCGCAGGTCATCCAGACCGACGCGGCCATCAATCCCGGCAACTCCGGTGGACCACTGCTCAATTTGCGCGGTGAAGTGATTGGCGTCAACAGCGCCATCCGCACCGACACGGGCACAAATTCAGGCGTGGGGTTTTCGATTCCGGTGAATGCCGTGCAACGCATTGTGCCGCACTTGATTAGTGAAGGGAAATATGTGTACCCCTACCTGGGCATTCGGATGCAAACGCTGAACATCGACACCGCCGAAGAATTGAATATCCCCTACACCAGCGGCGCGTATGTGCTCGATATTTCCGCCAACACTCCGGCGGAAGATGCCGGGCTTATCGCCAGTGGCCTGAATAATTTTGGCGCGCTGCCCGGCGGCGATCTGATCATTGCCATCAACGGCACAGAAATAACCAGTTCCGACGATTTGATCAGCTACCTGGTTTTTGAAACGGAAGCCGGTCAGAGCGTTGACCTGACAGTTGTGCGGGACGGCAAAGAGATAACCGTGCCCCTGACTTTGGGGGAACGGCCGTAACCCATGTGTACTCTCTCGGCGCTGCCAGCCAGCGCTGAGTTACTCAGCCTCTCTATTGAAGGGAGTAGACTGGCTGATTTTCACCTCATTCAATCTGTTTTAGCTTAGAGGAGGTCAGATGATTAACCAAGAACAGTTGCAGGAATTGCTCGCTTACAACTCAGATGGGCGACAGGTGGTGAGTATTTACCTGGACACCGACAGCACGCTCGAATCCATTGAAGCGATTAAGCTTCGGGTTCGCGGCATGCTGAAAGAGGCACAACTGAACCAGGTGGAAGAAGTAGAAACGATTGAGAAGTACCTGGACCACAGCTACGATTGGGGCAAACCCGGCCTGGCCATGTTTGCCAACCACGATGGCACCTTTTTCCGGGCTTATCCAACGGCCGTTTCTTTCCGCAACCGACTGCGCCTGGGGCAACGGCCGTATGTAAAACCCCTGGCTCACCTGCTCGACCATTACGCCCACTTTGGCGTTATCCTGGTCGATCGCGTCGGATCACGTTTTTTTGAATATCACCTGGGAGAACTGCAAGCCTCCAGCGGCTTTATGGGCGAAGACGTCCAAAAAATCAAAAAAGGCGGCGGCTCCTCGGCCGTTGGCATGCGCGGCGGCGGCGGCGGCAGCCGCCATGAAGAAGAACTGGTCCAGCGCAACCTGCGCGATTCGGCGACAGCGGCCAACGATTTCTTCCAAAATCGGCCTGTGCGGCGGCTTTTTCTGGGCGGCACGGCCGAAACCGTGGCCCAATTCCGCGAGCTGCTGCCCAAAAAACTGCAATCCTGTCTGGCCGGAACATTTAGCATCGCCATGAATGCCGGCGAACATGAAGTCCGCCGCCAAACATTGGCGCTGCTGGCCGAGGCAAATGCAGAACGCGAGAACAAATTGGTAGATAAATTGGTCGACCTCCACGCCAGCGGCGGTAACGCCGTGGTCGGTCTGGACGACACGCTGCAAGCCATCAGCGACAAGCGGGTGCAAAACCTGATCATCAGCGATGGATTCCGCGCCCCCGGTTACGTGCATGAAGAATCTGGCTTTGTGGTGGCCAACCTGGCCCGCAGCCCAATGGCTGATCACGAACTGCTGGACGTGGAGGACGTGGTTGATGCGGCCGTCGCCCACACCATCACCCAGGGCGGTCACGTAGAAATCATCGCCGACAATCCGGAACTGGAAGCGGCCGGCCGCATTGGGGCGATTTTGCGGTATTAATTTTCTGTAACGCGTGAGGCGTGAGCCGTGATGCGTGTATCGTTTACCCATCACGGAATCGACGCGCCAAACTTAGATGAGTCAACGAGGGGCAGGCAAAAATCTGCCCCTCGTTTTTTGTCTCAGCCAGCGTCGGCAGTTTCGGCCAGGTAATCGGTATAGCCACCGATAAATTCAGCAAGACGGCCGTTCCGCAGCTCCACCACCCGGTCTACCACTTTGTCTAAAAAGTAGCGGTCGTGGGAAATCACCAGCACTGTCCCCACAAACTCCTCCAACGTCTCCTCCAGCACCTCAATCGAATGAATATCCAGGTTGTTTGTCGGCTCGTCGAGGATGAGCAAATTAGGCTTTTCCAACACCAGGCGGGCCAATTGCAGGCGGCTCCGCTCGCCGCCGCTCAGTTTACCGATAGGCTGCTGCATCTGATCGTAGGTATAAAGAAACTTGTGGAGGAAGGCTACGGCCGTTTCCCGGCTCACCGGTGCAGTCAGGCGGATAGCATCTATCAGGGTCTGATCATCATCCAGCGTCTCATGCTCCTGGGCATAGTAGCCAATTTTGCTGCTGGGACCAATTTTGATTTGGCCGTCGCTGATGGCTTCCGGGTCGAGTAATTGTTTGAGCAGCACCGATTTGCCCGCGCCGTTGGGACCAACCAGTCCCACGCGCTCGCCATGCCAGAGCGTTAGATTGAGACCAGAGAAGATGGTACGGCCGTTTTCAAACGTCTTCCTCACTTTTTCCAGCTCAATCACCTTGTTGCTGCCGCGCCAACCGGCCATCTCTAAAGTCATGCGCCGCGCTTCGCTCACTTTTTCCACCTTGTCCATGCGATCCAGCATTTTTTGCCGGGCGCGCGCCTGGCGAATGTGCCGTTCGTTCACCACCACCGAGGCCCACAGCTCAAAACGCTTGATGGCCGCCTCTATCCGGCTAATTTCTTTTTGTTGGGCCGCATACATCTGCTGCTGGCGCAGGCGGCGCAGCGCGCGTTCGTTGGCATAGGCGGTGTAGTTGCCCGGGTAGAGGGTGAGACGGCCGTTCTCCAACTCGGCAATATGGCTGGTCACCTCATCCAGCAAATACCGATCATGAGAAATAATGACCACACAGCCGGGATAGCTGGCAATCAGCCGTTCCAGGTTACGTTTGGCCGGTAAATCCAGGTGATTATCCGGCTCGTCGAGCAAAAGCAGCTGCGGATTTTGCACCACCAACCGGGCCAGCATCACCAGCTTTTTTTGCCCGCCGCTCAATAATTTCGCCGGTGTTGTCATCTTACACCCTATAATGTGCCAGTGATTCACGGCCAAGATGCACCACCGGTTAACGGGCATAATGTGCCACTCGTTAACGGCCAAGGTGTACCACTTTCGACAAGCCTTCATCCGCCAACTATCCTTCCGGCAATA
>JAKQCM010000063.1 GCA_029559155.1 Chloroflexota bacterium | reverse complement strand
CCCTTAAAAGATTACGAAGAAGTCGTTGAGTACGTATTATCCAGTTCTTCACGAATAACGCGTCGTAAAGTTTCTTCCAGACTGTCGCGTTCCATAGCCTGTCGCAAGGCTTCATTGATCAACGTCTGATAGCCACGGTCTCCGGCTTTTGCCTGAAAGTATTCAATTAGAACTGTATCGAGCAAGATGGTTACCCGGCGCTTGCGTGGCGCAGGTTTTAACCCCACACGAAATTCAGCCCGTTCCATATTGGCTTGAGTGATTTCCGGATACTCGTCTTCGTCATCAAAAGTTGGAGAAGAATAGGAGTTGCTCATGTTTACTTGCCTCACGCATCGAGATCACGCGAATTTCGTCTTCAGACTCCGTATGCACAATCACGACTACTTTTTCGCCCATCAGTCCAAGGGTGACAAAACGCTCTTCGCCATAATCCCGCCGATCATCCTCAAACGTGAACGTCGGCCCCGTAAAAACTTGCTCCGCCTGGGCAAAATCGAGGCCCCGTTTCTGGAGAGTTAGCTGCCGCTTGGCTTCGTGCCAGGTGAATCGCATGATTGAGATTATGCATATATTTATGCACAAGTCAACGAAGAAGCGCCGATTTGAAACTTTGGCCGGGGAATGTGCGTTTCACACCTAACACATCCGCAATCGTCGCGGCCAAATCGGCAAAGGTAGAGCGCACACCGAGGTTAACGGCCGTTTTCACCGCCGGCCCCGTCAGCAAAATCGGCACATACTCGCGTGAATGGTCCGTGCTGGGCGTGGTCGGGTCGTTGCCGTGATCGGCGGTGAGCACCAGCAAATCGTCGGCGGCAAGCGCCGCGAGAATTTCCGGCAGACGCCGGTCAAACTCGGCCAGGGCGTCGGCGTAGCCCTGCGGGTTGTTGCGGTGGCCGAATTGGGCGTCGAAATCCACCAGATTGGTGAAGATGAGGCCGCGCTCGCGCCGCTCGCGGATGTCGGCGAGGGTTTTGTCCACCCCGTCGTTGTTGTCCTGGGTGTAGACATAATCGGTGATGCCCTGGCCGACGAAGATGTCGTTGATTTTGCCGACGGCGTAGACCATTAGCCCGGCCTCTTTGAGCGCATCCAGCACCGTCGGCTGCGGCGGCACGACGGAAAAATCGTGGCGGTTGGCGGTGCGCGTAAAGCTGCCGGGCTGCCCGACAAACGGCCGGGCGATGACGCGGCTCACCTCATGCTCGCCGCGCAAAATGGCGCGGGCGATGCGGCACATGCGGTAAAGCTCTTCCACCGGGATGATGTCCTCGTGGGCGGCGATCTGGAAGACGCTATCGCCGGAGGTGTAGATGATGGGCTTGCCGGTGGCCATGTGTTCCGCACCCAGTTCGTCGAGGATGACGGTGCCGGAGGCGGGGTAGTTGCCCAGCGTGCCGCGCCCGATTGCGGCTTCAAAACGGTTCATGACTTCCGGGGGGAAGCCGTCGGGATAAAGCGGAAAGGCTTGTTTGAGCTGAATGCCCATCAGCTCCCAATGGCCGGTGGTGGTATCTTTGCCTGGGGAAATTTCGGCCATTTTGCCGTAAACGGCCGTTGGCTCCGTTTGCGGCAGCACCCCGTCCAGGATGGCGATGTTGCCCAGTCCCATTTTTTCCATATGGGGCACGTTTAGCCCGCCCACGACGCGGGCCATGCTGCCAAGGGTGTGGCTGCCCACGTCGCCAAAGGCGGCGGCGTCCGGCAGTTCGCCGATGCCCACACTGTCTAACACGATCACGATGACGCGATTGATAGTCATGGGATTTCTCCTAAAGCATAAACGCGAAGATGCAAAGGGGCAAAGTCGCAAAGTGAGTTAAATCATCAGTCCATTTTATCAGAAAGGCGTAGGAAGATCAGCGATTGATTAACCGTGAAGCAGCGTGTCTATGAAGATGATTTTGCTTATACTCAGGGAAAATCAATTGGGATGAGGTGCGCCATGTTAAAACTCAGTCGCTTTTTGTCAATTTTCCTTTTGCTGTCAGGTGTGTTTTTTGTTGCGGGGTGCGCTGCGGACGAGCCAATGTCAATGCCTACCCATACGCCTAAACCCAGTGCCACTTTTATGATTCGGGTAACGGAAACGGCCGTTGCTACAGCCACATTTACAGCAGTGCCTCAGCCCACAGAGACAAAGATGCCAACATCCTTGCCCACATTCACGCCTACCCCAGAACCTGTGTGGCACATTTTCTTTTCTGGCGCACCTTGTGCAGCAACCATCATGATCTGTGATAGCAATCTGTTTATGGGAACTGAAGGTGGAGATTATACGATCAACAGTGATGGTAGCGGCTTTATGCCGGTGGCCGACTTGCCAACTATGCCTACAACCATAAATTTTGTTCAATTTTCTCCAGATGGTACCCAAATGGCGTATACCCAGTATCAAGATGAGACGCGAGAAAATCGTGTCATTCGTTTGCTGAATTTGGATGGCTCATCGCCCATAGACTTAGGTATTCAGCCATCGGATTGGGCAGACATTCAGTTTCTACCAGAGCCGGATTGTTTAGCTATTTTCCGAAGGGCAGGTCGAGAAGACCCACTACCTGAAGCGGAAACGCTTACTATCGAAAAGTGGTGTGTTAATCAGCCTCCTCAACTTTTGGAAATGGTGGAATTTCCTGAATTAGTACCAGGTTGGGGATATACATGGGGGGATTTTAAATTATCGCCAGATGGAAATTATTTGTACGGTTATAGTCAAGAACATGAAGGCAATATGGCTTTATACTTACACCGTATGGGTGAAACAAGCCCCCCTACACTTTTGTATCAACTCCCTCCAAAATACAAGTATTCAGAACCTAGTCGGTGGTGGCCAGATAATCAAACAATAGAGTTTATTGCTATCGATTATCCAGAAACAATCTTTTATACAACGAATCGAGTCAATGGAGAAACAAATATTCGCCTGACAACAACTGGGTCTGCCATTTCATCTCCCGGGGAATGGTCGCCTGGTGGTGGTGAATTTGTTTTTGTTTATCATGGGCCTAATCCAGAACCAGCTGTAAGTGGATTGTATATTATTAATCTAGAGTCGGGTGAACGTCGTCAATTGCTCGATGAATTTTATTCCATGGCAATTCGTATTTGGGATCCAACCCAACTACCTGGCTTTTCAGGAGATAATTGAGTGGAGATTATTCGGTGAGTAGCTTTTCGATTTGCAGCAGCACCTCTGGCAGCACCCCTTCCACCGTCTCTGACAGCCCTTCACCGTAGCCAACGGAAACGGCCGTTCCCATCACCGCTTCACCACCACAGAATTCACCCAACCTGAAAACAGTTCACGCGACATCATCCCTGATGCAACTTGCAAAACAACCTTTTCTTGCTCATCCACTGAACTCTGAATGTCAAAACCGTTGAGGAACAAAAAAATCTCCATGGCGGCATGACCGGTGCGTTTATTACCATCTAAAAACGGGTGATTTTGGATAATGGAAAAACCGAGGGTCGCTGCTTTTTCAGCAAGTGTGGGATAAAGTTCGGCGCCATCAAATGTCATGCGAGGTTGCGCCAAAGAGGATTCCAGCCTGCCAATATCACGCACACCAATTGAGCCACCCGTCTGCACAATCAAGCGATCATGCAAGGTTAGCACTTCGTTTAATGTCAGGTAGCGCACAATCAGGCTGCAAGTCTTTTATAAAGGGTTTCGTTTTTCTGCAAGATGGTATCAAGCGTTTCTTGGAACGATTCTTCTGGAGAAGCCACCAATTCTTCAACGCTGGCGCGTACCAGGTCTTCCGGCGCGACGTTGTGGCGCCGGGCTAACGCTTCCAATTTCATCATTACATCATCGGTAACAGCAATTGTGATTGATGTCATAGCATTATTCACTCTAAAGTGTGAGATTATTTACCTACACGTTACCATTTTAGCAGAAAATGATTGAGTTTACGGAATGCCGTTAGCCGATTAACTTTTCGATTTGATTCAACACCTCTGGCAAAACAGCTTCGACGGTATCTGATAATCCTTCACCATAACCGAGGGAAACGGCCGTTACTGTCACCAAATACGCGCGGGGAAAACGGCCGTACACTTCCCGTGCATACCCCAGCAATCCCGCCGGGTCAAAATGATGGGTAAACGCGCCAATCTGCGGCGGCGCCGGCTCAACGGTCCGCACCCTAATCGCCCCCGGCTCCCCTTCCACCGACGCATCGACAAAAATCACCAGGTCCGCTTCACTGATCGGCTCGGCGAGTTCCGGCAGCAGTTGGTGCACGGCGATCAATTGCGGATTGCGGAGTGCGGAGTGCAGATCGTCCCGTTGACGATTGGCGATTGACGATTGACAATTAGCGATTTCTTCCACCACCCGCCAGCCCACGCCATCATCGCCGCGCAGTGGATTGCCGTAGCCGATTAGTAAAATTTCCATGCCCTCAACCATAACAAAGCCAACAAAAAAGAGCCAGAGAATGACCTCTGGCTCTTCCTCTAGCTCTAGCTCTAGCTCTAGCTCTCGCTCTCGCTATCCTTGAAAACGCTCATCCAAGATCGCGCCATCCGGGGCGACAAGCTGCACTTGCAGCGGCATCTGGCCGACGGCGTGGGTGGAGCAGCTCAGGCAGGGGTCGAAGGTGCGGATGACGGCCTCGACGCGGTTGAGCATGCCTTCCTGGATTTGCTCGCCGCGCACGAAGTGTTTGGCGACCTGGTAGACGCCCTTGTTCATCGCCAGGTTGTTGTTGCCGGTGGCGATGATCATGTTGGCCCAGATGATACGGCCGTTCTTGTCAATCTTGTAATGGTGCAGCAGCGAACCGCGCGGCGCTTCCGACATGCCCACACCCTCGAAGGCGTTCGGCTCGGCAAACGAACGCACGTGGTCGTTCAGAATGTCCGGGTCGTTGAGCAGGTTGCGGATGCGTTCGATGCAGTAAATGATTTCGATCAGCCGGGCGTAATGATAGTGGAATGAACTCAGCACCGCGCCGCGCTGCAGTGAACGGAACTCCGCCCATTCCTGGTCGGCGATGGTCGTGCCACAGCGGTCGATGATGTTCATGCGCGCCAACGGCCCCACGCGGAAAATGCCATCCGGGTAGCCCATCGGCTTGTAGTAGGGTGATTTGAGGTACGAATCCGGCTCCACCGACTCGGCCAACCATTTCTGGTAGGTCGCCGGCTCTAGCTGGTCGGCCACGATTTCGCCGACGGCGTTCATGATGCGAATCCGACCGGCGTACATGGAGAGGTCGCCCTTGGGGTTGACCATGCCCATGAACAGCGTGGGGAAATTGGCAAAGGTGCGAATTTCATCGCTGAACTGGCTGAATGTCCCTTTGTACCAGTCGATGGTCCGCTGCGCCCTTTTCAGAGCGTCGGGGATCATCGCCAGGATAGCGTCGCGGTCTTCTTGCGACAGCGGATGGCTAACGCCGCCGGGCACGATCCACGATGGATGGATGCGTTTGCCGCCCAGCAGCTCGATGATTTGCTGGCCGAATTTACGCAGGGCGATGCCGTCCTGGGCCAACTGCGGCGCGGCCGAAGCGACGCCAAACAAGTGGCGTTTCGCCGGATCGGCGTCCATGCCCAGCACCAGGTCCGGCGAGGAGAGGTGGAAGAAGCTCAGGGCGTGGGATTGGGTAATCTGCGCCAGGTTCATGATGCGGCGCAGGTTACGCGCGGTGCGCGGCACAGTGACGGCCAGCAAGGCGTCGCAGGTTTTGGCCGAGGCGATCAGGTGGCTGACAGGGCAGATGCCGCAGATGCGGGCGGTGAGGGAGGGCATTTCGTGGAACGGCCGTCCCTCCGTCATCTTCTCAAACCCGCGAAATTGGGTCACATGAAAACGCGCATCGGCGACACGGCCGTCGTCATCCAACTGTATGGTTATCTTACTGTGACCTTCAATCCGGGTCACGGGGTCAATTGTAATTGTCGATCCCATTGTATTTCTCCAGAAGAGATTAGAGATTAGAGACTAGAAATTGGCAGCTCTACCACCCTCTATCTCTAGCTCTCATCTCTAGCTAAATGCCAAACCTCGTTTTGCCCAGCATGACCGGCTTGCGCCCGGCCAGCAGTTCCGTCAGCACGTAGAAGATGGTGTCCGCCGAGGGCGGGCAGCCAGGGACGAACACATCCACATCGACCACCTGATGCACCGGTACAGAGGTTTTACGCAACGGCGGAATAACTTCTACCGGGATGTGCTGATTGAGCGCCGCGTTTTCCAGGTAAGCGCGGTTGAGAATATCCTGGACCTTGAACGGATTGCGCATGCCCGGCACGTTGGCCGTTACGGCGCAGTCGCCCAAAGATACCAAAACCTTGGTATGCGCCCGCACTTTTTGGATTTTATGGTAATCCTCTTCACTGCTGACCGCGCCTTCCACCAGGGTTACGTCTACCATTTCCGGGAACACTTTCAAGTCTACCAGTGGGCTGTAGACCAGGTCCGCCAGTTCGGCGACGGCCAGAATTCGTTCATCGATGTCTAGAAAAGACATGTGGCAGCCGGAGCAGCCATCCAGCCAGACTGTTGCTAATTTTGCTTTTTCACTCATGGCTTAATCCTCTTGCATTAATCGTAAGTAGGGCAGCCAATCCCGCCGCTTGACCATTTCGCCGGCCGACTTGCCTTTTTCTACCAATGCGCCCGTTGGGCAAACATTGACACATTTGCCGCAGCTTGTGCAGGTGTCGGAATCACCCCAGGCGCCGTTTAGATCGTGGATGATGCGCGTATTGACGCCGCGTCCCATCACGCCTTTGGTGAAAGCGCCTTCTATTTCGCCGCAGACACGCACACAGCGCTGGCACAAGATGCAGCGGTTGTGGTCCATGATGAAATGTTCATGGGAGGCGTCTACTTCCACTCTGGGATTCAGATAGGGGACTTCGACGCGGGTCATGCCCAGTTTGGCCGACAGGTATTGCAGGTCGCAGTGGCCGTTGGAGACGCAGACGGAGCATACGTGGTTGCGTTCGGAAAAGAGCATGTCCAGGATGCTGTAGCGGTAAAGGCGCAGGCGCTCCGAGTTGGTGATCACTTCCATGCCTTCAGTGGCCGGGGTCATGCAGGCTGGAAACAGTCTGTTGGAGCCTTTGACCTCGACGACGCAGATGCGGCAGCCGCCATATTCAGACAGGCCATCCAGGTGGCAGAGGGTGGGGATGAAGATGTTGTTTTCCTGGGCCAGTTCCAGAATGGTTTCATGCTCCCGGGCGGCGACATCTACACCGTCGATTTTTAGGGTAATAATGCGCGCTTGTGTTTGTCGTTTCATGGTTGAGCCTCCAAAAGCTGGGCGTCAACGGCCGTTGCGGAACGGCCGTCTTCCGCGCCATCCACCAACAAGTCCATATATTCATGACGGAAATAGCGCAGTGTGCTCAATACCGGGTTGGGAGCCGTTTGGCCTAAACCACACAGGCTGGTATTCATAACCAGGTCGCACAGCTTTTCCAGCGTTTCCAGATCATGCCGCCTGGCCTGGCCTGTATAGATTTTATTCAGCAGGGTGTGCATATGGACCGTGCCGACACGGCAAGGAACACATTTCCCACACGATTCCGTCATGCAGAATTCCATGAAGTAGCGAGCTACGTCTACCATGGAAGACGAATCATCCATGATGATCATACCGCCAGACCCCATGATGGAGCCGAGCGCCTTGAGCGACTCGTAATCGACCGGGGTGTCGAAATAATCGGCGGGGATGCAGCCGCCGGAAGGACCGCCGGTTTGCACGGCCTTGCAGTTGCCGTTGGGCACGCCGCCGCCAATATCAAAGATGATTTCGCGCAGGCTCATGCCCATGGGCACTTCGATAAGGCCCGTGTTTTGGATGCTGCCGGCCAAGGCAAAGACCTTAGTGCCTTTGCTCTTTTCTGTGCCAATGCCCGCGTACCACGCGCCGCCTTTGCGCAAGATGGCCGGCACATTGGCGAAGGTTTCCACGTTGTTGATGAGGGTGGGTTTGCCCCACAGGCCATATTCCGCCGGATAAGGGGGACGGGGCCGCGGCGTGCCGCGCTTGCCTTCGATGGAGGCGATGAGGGCGGTTTCTTCGCCGCAGACAAACGCGCCTGCGCCGAGGCGAATGTGGACGTTGAAATCGAAGGTTGTGCCGCAGACCTTGCTGCCCAACACGCCCAGTCGGTTGGCCTGGCGAATGGCGATCTTGAGGCGTTCGACGGCCAGCGGATATTCGCCGCGCACGTAAATATAGCCTTCGGTTGCGCCGACGGCGTACCCGGCGATGGCCATGCCTTCTAAGACGCGATGGGGATCGCTTTCCAGTACGGAGCGATCCATGAACGCGCCGGGGTCGCCTTCATCGGCGTTGCAGATGACGTATTTGGTGGGGCCATCCATTTTGGCGACCGTGGTCCATTTGAGGCCGGTGGGATAGCCGCCGCCGCCGCGCCCGCGCAAGCCGCTGCGGACGATTTCGTCGATGACTTCGTTGGGGGACATTTCGGTAACGGCCGTTAACAACCCCTGATATCCCTCCACCGCAATATATTCTTCAATCCGTTCCGGGTCGATTTCGCCGCAATTTTCCAGCACAATCTTTGTCTGGCGCTGGAAGAAAGGTACATTGGTTTTGAGTTCCAGGCGGGCGACCGGCTTTTTGCCCAGGGATTGGATGATGTCGGAGGCATCTTCGGCCTTGACATTTTGATACATCACCGAGCCAGATTTGGCGCCGGTTTTGCTTTCGACGGCGACCAGCGGTCCTTGCGAACAAAGGCCCATGCAGCCGACGCCTTTGACATGGCAGCCGCGATGTTCGCCGACGCCGTTTTTGAGCGCGTCTAATACCTGATCACTTTGTGAAGAGAGGCAGCCTGCGGCGACGCAAACTTTGACGGTATGGTCGTGTTCGGCAACGGCCGTTTGTTCTTCCGTTGTGATTTCTTCAAATCGTTCAATCATCATGGTGATCCATCACCTCCTGCAATCTGGCCAACAGTTCGTCGGGCGTCAGCTTGCCTACCACTTCGCCATCTACCACTGCTACCGGACCTAACCCACACGAACCAACGCAGCGCGCCGTGAGCAGCGAAAGATTGCCGTCTTCGGTTGTTTCTTCTGGGTTGATGCCGTGCTTGTCGGCAATGGCGGCCAGCAGTTGGGGCGCGCCTTTGATGTAACAGGCTGTCCCGGTGCAGGTGACGCAAGTGTGTTTGCCGGCCGGTTTTAAACTGAACAGGTGATAAAACGTGGAAACGCCATAAACCTGGCTTAACGGCACTCGCAACGATTCGGCTACATAGTGCAAGGATTCTTCATCGAGAAAACCAAAAGATTCCTGAACAGTGTGCAGCGTTTCGATTAAAGAGTGCCGCGCAAAGCCGTTCCGCCGCATAGTGCCGACGACAATACGCCATCGTTTGTCGTCTGACGGCGGCTCTAATTTGCGCGTATTGGAAACCATCCCTAAAACCTCCTGATAAACTGGGCTACAGATGTTGCCGGTAAACGCAGCCTCAAGTCTGTGCGTGGGTTCGGCTGGCCTGTATGTTCCCCTGAATCGCCTATACAAAAAGTTTGCCAATTGTGAAGGTCTTCACAATTGGCTCATGTGAGTGATTATCACGATTTTAGGGATTTGGGTAAGTGTGGATGGTCATAAAAATGCCATGACGAACGGCATGTGATTGTGGGGAAGGGGCGTGATGCGTGATACGTGAATTTCACGCATCACGCATCACGGTGACTTAATGCACCTGAACCGGGTCTTTGATGGCCCCGCGGTCGAGCAAATGCTCGCGGTAGCCGGGGTCCCAGCCTTCGGGAGGCGTGGTGGGGTGGACGGCAACGGCCGTGTTCTTGTAATCCGGTATCTTGGCCCGCTTATCTAACTGCACGGTGGTCAGCACATTGGCCGCCGCTTCGGCAAAGTGGAAGGGGATGAAGACCGTGCCCTGCGGCGAGCGGCCCGTCACCAGCACCCGCAGCTTAATCGAGCCACGCCGCGAAGAGACCTCAATCCAATCCCCCGTCTCCAGTCCCAACGCTTGGGCGTCGTCCGGGTGCATCTCGCAGGTGGCTTCCGGGTAGACTTCTTCCAGGCGCGAACGGCCGCTCATGGTGCTGCCGTGCCAGTGGTAGAGCACGCGCCCGGTACTCAGGTTAAACGGATAGTCGGCGTCCGGCTGCTCCGACTCCATGCCATAGGTCACCTCCCAGAACTTGCCCCGCCCGCGCGGGAAGTCGTCGGCGAAGAGGAAGGGCGTGCCGGGGTGGTCAAAGCTGGGGCAGGGCCAATGGACGCCGCCTTCGCGGTCCAGACGGGCGTAGTCGATGCCGTAAAAATCGGGGGTCAACTGGCGCATCTCCTCCCAGATTTCAGCCGGATGGCTGAAGTTGAAGCCGGAAGCCAACTGCACGCCGAGGCGCTGCTCCACCCGGCGGCCCAAATCGCAGATGATGTCCCAGTCGGGGCGGGAG
>JAKQCM010000045.1 GCA_029559155.1 Chloroflexota bacterium | reverse complement strand
CGAGCGGATTCATAACCGGTTCAGTGCGCCCACTGGTTCCTTGTCGCATCATGGTAAATTGATCGAGTTCATTAAGTGCCAACTTCCCCGTGAGAAGTTTGCTGCCGGTAAGCGTTCGTTTTACCGTGTAGCGATGACCATTATGCAAGAAAGCAATCATTACCGACGCCTGTACATGATCGCCGGGTTTTGCTTGATTGATGGCTTCTTTACTGACAAGCTCGCCTACGTTATCTACCACTTTAATATTTTCAACATTACGGCCGTACAAGCACCAATTGAGTGCCAAAAACAAAGAGGTTTTCCCCGCCCCATTAATCCCATGAATAACCGTGACATTACGCTCACGATCTCTGGCAAAGTTTAATTTTTGTTGACCGTAATATTGACGAAAGTTCTCAAGGACAATCCGCTCTAACTTCATGATGAGCTATCCTCCTTCTTACTCCCTTTCTCTAATTCCTCTTTGGCAATCCGTGTGATAATCTCATCAATATCTTTCATGATGCCGCGCGGTTTTTCCATAGAGATGTATTGTTGCTCTATTTCGCCTACTTCGTAGATTACTTGCCGAACGACTGGATCGTAACTCTTGAATAAGGCTTTTAGGCGATCTTTCAACATTGAGCCTCCAAATTAAAAATCCAATAACCCATAATGACTGGCTAAATCCCAAATAACATCTAGCGCTTGGTGTTTGTTCAGGGCTGGACTAGCAAATTCTTTAAATCGTTGTAACTCGCGTCTTACAATACTTCGTTCGGCCTGGAAACTTGGTGAAGTCTGGTCGTAAGATACGGGTGGTACTGCAATCAAATCATGAATGATTGAAAACTCTTTACCGGGCGCTTTCCTTAAAATGCGTCCTCGGCGTTGTATAAATTCACGAGGATTGCTGCTACTTGCCAGGAAATAAGCTGTGCGGGTGCTGGGCACATCTACCCCCTCATCCAGACATTTCATTGCTGCCAGTGCTTGCAGGTTGCCACTGGCAAAATTAGCTAAGAGGGTCTGTCTTTCTGGTGGGCTTTCTTCTGCTGTAAACTGGTCAATCTGAATGCCTTTTTCCCAACCCACAAGCTGCATAACCTCGTCAATTTGATTTGGAGCGCAGTAGAATAATGTGTGGTTTACGTAGATTTCCTGATCAATCAGCTCCCCCAGTACATCTAGTTTATTACTGGCCGTGTTCAATAAATTTGCGCGTTTGATCAGTAGCATTTTTAACGCTGACTGTTTTTCTTCGTCTTCCTGATTAATTAAACGGGCAATTTTTAGAGATAGCGCTTCATATTCTGCCATTTCATCATCAGTCAAATCGACCAGATGGGGATAGTAATAATAAGGCGTCAAGCTAACACCAATGGCTTGTTCGAGCGTAAACGCGAAAACAGTTTCTCCAAAATAAGCACGTAGCGCCACTGTACCCTCATCATCAAACCACCGATCAGGTGTCGCCGATAACGCCAATCGGTATGGTACCTTCTCAGGATAATATCGACGACTTCGCTCTGCGCCTAAATGGTGAGCCTCATCTGCAATGATTAAAGCTGGCGCGTCTAACCGGCCAATACTACTTTGAAAATCAGGACTGATAAACGTGCTATGAGTCACGATTACAGAAATAAATTGGCGATAACGGCCGTTAAATTCAATGATCTGATGATTAAGCTCATCCAGCCAACTATGCTTACTCTGGTAAGCCAGTATTGGTTTATAACCAAATTCTGTCGCTTCCTCATGCCATTGATCAACAAGATGTTGGTACGGAACCGCAATGATGATTGCTAAGCGTGCCTCTCTTTCAAACAATCGAGCTGAGGCGGCCAATGCAGTAATCGTTTTACCGGTCCCGGTAGCCATTTCAAACAAGCCCTGGCAACCATGAGCAAACCAGGCATCAATTGCTTCTTCTTGATATGGGCGCATTGCAATGTGACTGGGTATGGATGGTTTCGCTTGTTGGTATCGAGACTTTTCTTCGCCAATTTGAGTGCGATTAATCCATTCTGGTTCAGGATACGGCCGTTCTCCCTCTCGCAATCTAATAATCTTCTCCCTTGCCGCTTCTGGCAAATCAAAGACACGTACATTCAAGTCCTCATTACGCCATAAACGCTCGAACCGCTTAACATCTGCATCCACAAAAGGCGCAAATCCTGGTTCCCAGGACTTAAAGATTTTGTTTGACTCGTAGTTTTGAAAACCTTTCGCGCTTTCATTGGGCGAACCATTAAAGCTAACCTGATTTCCTTCAGCATCAGTATAGATGCCGAATTTGTCATGAAAATCACCGCCTGCCAGCTTATTTTGTGGTAATGCCAGCTTGAAAGTTAATATCTCATCTGCCACCATCCAGGCCAGAGCCATTAATGTATTTTGCTCCAGTTCTACAATCAATTTTTCGATGTTTTGGAAAAGGGAGTTTCGTAAAACCGAATCACGTTTAGCTGCATCACCTAATTGCAGGGCTTCCCAGTCATTGGCATCGAGAATGGGACTTGTGATCATACGCGCTCGTCCACCATTGACGGCGAATGTTGTTAATCCCTGGGCGACCATTCGTAGCCAGCCAGAACTAAAAAAACCTACACCACGATCATATTGAATAGAGGCTGAGAGAGCAGGCATGTAGAACTCAGTGGCCATGTCGGCACTGGAGGTATCTATAATAGATGGGAGCGATAAATCTGTTAGTAACATCATTTGTTGGTTCACGGCCGTTCCACTCTCCAACTGAAATCACGCCCCTAAAGATAACATAAACTGGCCCGTTTTGTCATGGAAAAATGTCATCTTTCCGTCATGAGAAAAAAGTACCGCGCTGCGCCCGGCCTATAGATTTGGCAAATCTTTAAGATTTGCCAAATCTCACGATGACCGTACCAGGCGGCAAAAGATAAACGTATGAAAGGGGAAAAGATGAACGTATAAATTGGGAAGAGATTAAGGTATGAAAGGGGAAAAGATTACCGTATGAATGGACAAAAGATTAACGTATAAGTTATCGGCGAGCCTATACGGGCAGGCGCAAAAAAAGCGGCAGAGCCTTCCAGCCCTGCCGCTTCATTGATGGATTACCGTCGCTGCGGCCGTTATCAGGCCACGGTTAATTTTTGCGTCAGAGAACCGGCGCGCACGGTCTTGCCAAACATGCCCCGCACTTCCAGCCGGTATAGATCAGCCGGCAGCGCCGGCAGGATGATGATCACCTCCGACGGCCGTATGCTGAGCACCTGCTCCACCCGTGTCTCTACGCCGCTTGCCGATACAAAAAAGACGCCTTGTTCCGGGTCCAGCTGGTCAAACTTCAGGCGATACCCCTTGATTTTTGCGCCGCCGCCGGGCGTCACCACGCTGTTATCCTGGTTGCTGATGTGGTCATGATAAACCTGTGGATGTGGCAGCGGGGTGGTATGCTCCGTTTTAACAACGGGCACTTTTTCCAAAGACGGCCGTACCGCCAACCCCGGATTCACCCGCACCTCCAGCTTGTGCCGGGCTGGATCAAAAGCATCGTCGGGACCATCGAAAACGCCTTTGATGCTGGCCCGATAATTGGCCGTTGGCGTGGTCACGTTGTAGCCCTCGCGCAAAACTTGCAAAACCGTATCATGAAATGCTTCCTGAACGGCCATCACATCTTCGCGCATCAGGGTAGAGCCGCGCCGCACCATCCGGTCGATGATCCCGGACAGGTCGATGGTGTCTTTGGGCTGCACCACGGCGCGATATGTGCCTTCACTTGTATTCAATTTGTTTTCAACCAACGTATACTCAATCGTCATTACATACCTCCAATACAGAGTTGATTGGGAACAGTTTGCCAGGACGTTATTCAGTTGGGCTAAATTGGGTGAATATTGTGTCCGCTGCTGCTGTATATCCCTCAAAAACAATTAAACGATTCGCGACAAATCCATCAATTGAGGGAATCATAAAAAGTTTGGAATGTGGGGTAAATAGCCAAAGAGTACCAGTCGCAATCAGGCAGTTTCCGCCGGTTTTTTCCTTGCCTGCGCCGCCAGCCCCACCAGCGCCGCGCCCGTTACCAGCCCCCAAACAAGGCCCAACAACAGGTGCAGAACCAGGGTGTGATCGCCCACAACCAGCCAGTTGTTCCAACTGGAAAAACCAAAACGGCCGTACCAATACGAAGCCACCATCTGCGCCAACATCTGCGCCGCCATACAGGCCGCAATCCAGACCCAGGCCAGGCTGTTTTGGCGGCGCAGCAGCAGCCACTGCGCCGCGCCCACCAACCCGCCGGACAGCAGCGCGTTGGCATACCCGGCGGCGTATGAATCGAACGCATAAATGCCCAATGCGTTCATCAGCATCCAGAAAAAGGCCGGAATGCTAAACGCGGCCAGCGTTAGAAAGACCCAGCGATACGGCTGCGGCCAGCAGGTTCGCAGCGCCAGCCATTGACCCGTCCCCCAGGCAATCCCCAGGATGCCCACGACCAGAACGCGGGTGAGGATGTTGGAATAGCCGTTGTAGTCAAAATAGGCGGCGGCCGTTTGCGCCAGCAGATTGCCAATCGCCCATCCCAGGGCATTGGCCAGCACCCACGCGCCCAAAACACGCCAATCGGCCGAGGTGAGCAGGGGCGGGCGGACGGCCGCAGCCTGCGCCGCGCTCCGTTCCGGCGGGCGGATGGTTTCCGCTTCCCGCTGTGGCCGGATAGGTTGTGATCGGGTGACGGCGGATTCCGGCGCGGCTGGCTGCGCTTCGGCCTGGGGGGCTGGCTGGCTAGGGGGCGGGGGCGAAACGGCCGTGGCTGTGGCGCGGATCGGTTCTGCCAGGGCGGCGGCTAAGGCGGCGGCCAAGGCCCCGGCCGTGGCAAAGCGGTCGGTCGGGTATTTGGCCAATGCGCGTTGGATGACGGCTTCACAGGCGGCCGGCAGGGCGGCATTCAGGTCGCGCAGCGCGGGGGCCGGTTCGTGAGCATGTTTGTATAACAGGGCGGCGGTGTTCTCGCCGGTGAAGGGCTGCTGCCCGGTAAGCATTTCAAAGATGACCACCCCCATCTGGTAGATGTCGGAACGGCCGTCTACGCCTTCACCGCGAATCTGCTCCGGCGTCATATACTCCGCCGTGCCAATCATGGTGACGGTGTGGGTTAATTCCGCCAGCCGCACAATGCCAAAATCGGCCAGATAAGCAAAGCCGTCATCGTCGAACAAGATGTTACTCGGCTTAATATCGCGGTGGACAATGCCTCGGCCGTGGGCTTTATCCAGCGCGGCGCAAATCCGCTGGCTGATGGCCAGCGCCTGCTGCGGCGGCAGGGCGTGCTGCTGGATGGCCTGGCGTAAATCGCCGGCCATCAGGCGCATGACAAAGTAGGGGTTGTCTTGCTCACGGCCGTAATCATACACCGGCACAATGGCCGTATGTTCCAACCCGGCAATGGTTTCCGCTTCCTGTTCAAAGCGGCTGAAGAAGGACGGATCATGGGTAAACTGCGGCGGCAGCACCTTCACCGCGACCTCGCGCTTAAACTGCGGATCGTATCCCAAATATACCGTGGCCATTCCCCCGCGCCCCAGCTCCTTGCGGATTTCGTACCGACCTAATCGTGCTGCCATATTTATTTTTCTCCATCCAGGGGTCCCCGCCAACCTGATAAGGATATTATACTGCATGTGGCAAGGGGGTCGTCAGAGGCGGCGCAAGGCTGAGTCACCGTCGCGCTGTTCCGTCCTTACGGTGGTCGATGGCTTCTCTAGAGTTGGATTGTTGGGACGCCAAACAATTGGGGTCTAGTCGGGCGTTTGGTCCGGTGGCGGATCACAAACGGCGGAAGCAGGCTGATGATTCTCCGCGGCTGTTTCATGCTCCAGGTACAGAAACAAATCGGCGAGGGAGGCAAACCCGCGCCGCTCCCCATTGGCCGGAAATTCTATCGAGGCGCGCCAGACGCGCCGACCGCCATCATCCGTTTCCCATAAGCGCAGCAGGTAAGAGAAATACCGCGGCTTTTTCTTGTTCCGGCTCATATTCTCCTCCACCCTTTGATCCGAAAAACTGGAGATTGAAACCAAAAAGGTCCCAATCTCCAGTCTTCAGTTTCCAAATCCATCGCTTAGGGGACGATGTGCAGCAAACCGCCGCCGCCGATCCATAACGCCCCAAAGGGGTCTACATTCAGGGAGGCGATGGTGTTGGTGAGCAGGCCGTCGGCAATGGTCATCCGGGTCCAATCGCGCCCATCGTCGGAGTAAAACAACCCGTTGGCCGTGCCGGCCCAGATACGGCCGTCTGGCGCAACCGCCAGCGTCGTCAACCAATCCATATACTTTTCTTGCTGGAAATTGATCAGGACCTCAGGCTGCACGCCATCGTAACGCACAATGCTCAAATTCGCGCCAACCAGCAGATTCCCGGCGGCGTCCAGGGCCAGCGCCCGCACATATGGGTGCGGCAGGCTGTTTTTGTCCAATACGAGTGTCACCTGGCCATCGGTATACCGGGCCACACCGCTGTCCAGAGCTATCCACATACTCTCGCCGTCGGCCAGCAAGGCCATCACTTCGTTGCTGGGCAGCCCTTCGGCGGTGGTGAGCTGCATGGCGGTAGAGCCGTCGGCGTTCAAGACAATCATGCCCTTGCCTTTTTTGCCGAACCAGGCGCGGTTTTGGGCATCGACGGCCACACTGTCATAAGAGTAAATCGTGTCGAACGACTGCCACGCGCCGTTCTGGTAGCGGCTGGCGTTACCGTTGGTCATGGCGATCCACGCCGTGCCATCCGGCGCAAAGGCGATGTCTTGCCCCCAATTGCCGCCCATTCCGGGAGTAACTGCTTTGGTGTAGGTGGTCCAGAGCATGTCGGGAAAGGCAGGGTCCAATGTCTGGATTCCGGCCGGCGTGCCCAGCCACAAAAGGCCGTCCGGGGCGATGGCCAGGGCGTCCACGCTGTTGCTGAGCAGCATGTCGGTTTCATTGATGAAGGGCACGGCCGTTCCCGCCGCCTCATCAAACAAATAAACCCCTTTGTTCGTGCCATACACCGGTCGCCCTTGCTCATCAAGCGTGAGGGCCAGAATGGCCTCGTTGTCCGGGGTGGGGAATTCAACCGTGCACGCCTCGGTACGCGGATCGAAGTGGCACAACCTGCCGCCGCCCATGGCGGCCTGCGCCAGCCACAACGTGCCGTCGGCGGCCAGTTCAATCTCGTTGATGTCTGCCAGCACGTCATAGAAGGTCCATTGTCCGCCGCTGTAGCGCATCAATCCGGTGGAGCCGCCGACCCACAGCGCGCCGTCTGGGGCAAAGGCCAGCGAATAGGCGCGTTCATCGGGCATGCCGGAGGCGGCGTTGTGAATGGTCACTTGTCCGGCGCTGATTTGCGACAGGCCGTTGTACCCGGAGGCTACCCAGATGTCGCTGCCGTTAACGGCCGTATCAAACACCTGATTCCAGGACAGGCCGTTATCTTTGGTGTAACGGACAAAATCGCCGGTGGTTAAATCCAGCACGCCCAGCCCGCTGTAACCAATGAGCAGCCGCCCATTGGCCTGATCACAAAACAACCGGTCTATCTGGCTGGCGGCGATGAGGCTCTCGGCTGGGGTTACTGGCGGCGCTTCCCACGCGCCTTTGTACGGGTCAAACTGACTCAGGCCGGCCATTGTGCCAATCAGGACGCGCGGCTCGCCATTGGCTAATTTACAGGTGGTGATGGCGTAAGCGTTGATGTGGCTCAGCCCTTGCAGCGGCGTGGCGGCGTAAAACCGGGGCGTGTAGGGATCGGAATCGCCATCGAGCAATCCCTGCCCGGTGGTCAGGTCCCAGGCGATCATGCCGCCCAGAGTGGCGGCGTAGGCCCAATCGCCCACGACAACCAGATCACGCACGACGTTGCTGTTGACGTAACTGTACGAACCGGGTTCCAGGCTGGAGGTTGGCGGCGGAATGATGGGGTCGAAGAGGGGAACGGCCGTTGGCGCGGCTGTGGTGGGTTGAGGAACGGCCGTTGCTGCCGGCGCTTGTGTGGGGTCGGCCGCCGTGTTTGCCGGGAGGCTGGTGGCTGAAACGGCCGTGGGTTGGGGAACGGCCGTTGCCTCCGCGGTTGGCTCCTCCTTGCCGCCGCACCCCATCACCCACACCAAACCCATGAGAAGAAAAATTAAACCAATTCGTCTAAAAGTGAACATATTTGGCTCTATTTTGTGTGTGGAGATTGGTCCAATCTCCCAGATTGGACCAATCTGCAAACCCCAACGATAGTTACACACGAACCCTTTGGCCAATTGCCGCACCGCCGGTTGGCGCACTGAATATATAGGAAAACCCGGCGGGTCTGCTGTGATCGCTCTGGTTTACTTGGGCAGCGTCGGCAAGAACACTTCGTAAGCCGCCCGGTACAGGACCGACAGACCCGTCGTTGTGCCCAGGCTCATGCCGGTAATGGTGTTGTTTTGCGCTGTGGTGCTGGTGGTGCGCAGCGCCTGGCCTGTTGCCAGCGGCGCGGGCAAGGTGGCCGACCAGTTGCCGCTGGCGTTGGCGGTGACCACAGCCAGCGATTGCAGCGTTTCGGTGATGGCGTCGGTGTCGTCTAGGAATAGTTCGACGATGCAGTTAGGACATGGGCTGGCGGCGCCGGCTGTGCCGGTAACGGCCGTGCCGTCAATGTTTGTCACGGCCGCCGGTTTAAAGTTGCGGAAGGCGTCGGGCAAACTTTTGGTGATCTGGATGGCGTCTTCTGGGCTGTTATTGCCCTCAATTTCTCCCCAGGGCGTCAACTTTTTAATCACGTTGCCGCGCAGCGTGTTGGCGTCGGATGTAGAAACCACCGGCGTGTCGTTGAGCGAAATGGCCGACAGACCCGGTTTGACGATGCGGTTGGTGGTGATCTGGTTAAACTCTGTGCCGCCCTGCAGGTAGATGCCGCGCCCGCAGACCCCAATTTCCGCGTTTCCTACGTCCAGGCCAATTTTGTTGTTGCGGATGATGTGGTTGTCGCCGCTAACGCGGATGGTGTCTGCCTGAATGGTGGGGGGCGAAACGGCGATGCGTAATCCGGCAAAGGTGTTGTTTTCGATGAGGTTGCCGTTGCCGCTGATGCTGATGCCGCTGCCGCCCAACCAGTCCCACTGCAAACAGACCAGGTTGGGGTCGGTTTCTTTATCGGGCACTGTGCCATCGGCAATGGTGCCGATAAAGTTGTTGGCGAAGGTGGTCGTGTTGCCGTTAATGGCCGCCGCCACGCCCGCCAGTCCGGTGAAAACATTGTTCTGGATGACGTTGTTGCTGATGTTGGCGGCGACTGAAATGCCGGTGTTGCCGCTGCCATCATCCTCGCCGCCGCCGCGCAGCACAATGTTCGTCCCGTCATCGCTGAGGCCAAACCAGTTGTTCTCGATGATGTTGCTGCTGGAATTGACATAGATGTGGGTTTTAAACATTTGGAAACCCAGCCCGCGAATTTCGTTGGCGTTTTCGGTGGCCGTGGAGCCGAGTTTTAGCCCGTCGTTTTGGCCGGTTCCTGAACCGACCAGGATGATTTTGGGGCCGGTGGTACGGCCGCCTGGCTGGGTGCTGCCGTCGATGATGATGCTGCCGTTGAGGTAGCGCAGCGTAGCCAGGTCGGTGGAGATGCCAATAAACTGGATTTTCCAGATTTGCAGGGCGCTGTTATAGCCTTCTTCGGCGGTGGCGGGGATGTTAAAGGCGATGAGGACGGGTCTCTGATTGGTGGGCAGGTTGCGCGCCTGAATGACGGCGCGGCGCAGGGTGCAGGGCTGGGTGGCGCAGGTGGTGCTGTTGCTGGTATCCAGGTCTTTGCCGCTGTTGACGGTGATGGTGGTGACGGGGGTGGTGTCGGGGGCGGCCACGGCCGTTTTCGGCCACAAATTAGACGAAAACAGGGCAAAGAGTACGGCCGTACCCATTACCCCAAACAACAAGGCGCGTATCGCTTTCATGAAAATCTCCTTTTGGGTTGTTGGCGGACGGTTGGCACACATTGGGCGGCTCCCACCTGTGCAAAACGCCAATTGTTTTCATCTGACTGGGTTTCTGAGGCCCGGCAGATATGAGTAACGACTTTTGCAGTGTAGTTGCGCGTCGTCAAAAAATCGTCAAAGAAAACGGCGGATCGCTTTGTGGTTCGGTATGAAACCGGTAAAATCTTGTAAGTGTATCGGTTGTGGTAAGGTGTTGCAGATAGTGATAGGGATCAAAGCTCCGCTCAAGATCACGTTATTTGCCTCGTTCCAGGTTGCTCTAAACGGCCGTTCCCTCACCGATTTTGCCACCGACAAAGCCCGCGCCCTGTTGGCTTATCTGGCCGTAGAGCGCCAACACCCCCACCGCCGCGAAAGCCTGGCCGCCCTCCTGTGGCCCGACCAGCCCGACGCCCGCGCCCGGCAAAACTTGCGCCAGGCGCTCTCCAATTTGCGCCAGGCGCTGGGCGATACCGACGACACGCCAATCCCCTTCTTGTTGATTGACCGCCACGAAGTCCAAATGAATCCCCAGGCCGAAGTCTGGCTGGACGTGGCTGAATTTACCGCCCTGGCCAGCGCCTGTGACCATCATCGCCACCGCCAGATTGGCGAATGTCTGCCCTGCTTGCAGCGGCAGGAAGCGCTGCTGGCGCTGTACCCCGGGGATTTTTTGGCCGGTTTTTCACTGAATGACAGCGCTGTATTTGAAGAGTGGGCGATGTTGAAGCGGGAATGGCTGCACTGCCAGGCGGTAGAAGCGCTGGCCCAATTGGCCGATTATTACGAGCGGCGCGGCGATGTGGCTGCGGCCCGCCGATTGGCGCAGCAGCAGGTGCGCTTGGAGCCGTGGCGCGAAGAAGCGCACCGCCAGTTAATGCGCTTGTTGGCTGCCGATGGCCAGCGCAGCGCGGCTCTGGCGCAGTTTGAAACCTGCCGCCGGGCGCTGGCCCGTGAGTTGGGTGTTGGGCCGACGGCCGAAACCATCGACCTGTATACGGCCGTCCGCGAAGGCGCTCCTTTCGCGGCGGCGGCCAAACATACGGCCGTTGCCGGATTGCCCCAAACTCCCACGCCGTTTGTGGGGCGGGTGGCGGAGTGCGCGGAACTGGCCGAATGGTTGGCAGACCCGGACGGCCGTCTTATCACCTTGGTCGGGCCGGGCGGCATTGGCAAAACACGGTTGGCCATGCAAGTCGCCGAGGCGCAGGTAGGGCTGTACCCGGACGGTGTGTATTGGATCGGGTTGGCGGCTGTCCACGCCGCCGCGTTGATCATTCCCACCATCGCCCAGGCTGTAGGGCTGACGTTGTATGGCAAGGAGCCGCCGGAAAGCCAACTGCTGGCCTTTTTACGCGAAAAACGAGTTTTGTTGGCGCTGGACAATGTGGAACATTTGCCGGAAGCGGCGGGGGTAATTGCCGCCGTGCTGCAGCAAGCGCCGCGCGCGACGCTGCTGGTTACTTCGCGCGAGCGGCTGGCTTTGCGTGAGGAGTGGTTGTTTGCTGTGGAAGGGCTGGCGTTTAAAGAGACGGCCGTTGCCGCCAGCGCCGCTCCTCCTGAAGCGGCGCAGTTGTTTGTCCAGAGTGTGCGGCGCGCAGACCGTAAATTTGCGCCTACGCCAACCGACTGGACGGCCGTGGCCGATATTTGCCGACTGGTCGAAGGGATGCCGCTGGCCTTGGAGTTGGCGGCGGCCTGGGTTCCTGATCTGAGCTGCGCCGACATTGCCCGCGGGTTGGCGGCTGACAGTGAGCTGCTGACCGCTTCGTGGCAGAATGCGCCGGAGCGGCAGCGCAGCGTGCAGGCGACGTTTGAGCATTCGTGGGCGCTGCTGCCGGAGGCCGAGCGTTTGTTTTTTGCGCGGCTGGCCGTTTTTCGCGGCGGGTTTGCCGGGCAGGCGGCGGCGCAGGTGGCCGGAGTGGCGGCGGCGGCGCTGGCGCAGTTGGCGGCGAAATCGTTGGTGCGGCGGGTGGGAGACGGCCGTTACCAACTCCACGAACTCTTGCGCCAGTTTGGCGCCATCAAACTGGCAGCGTTAACCGGAGAAACGGAGAGGGTGGCCGGGCGGCATGCGGCGTATTACCTCGGGTTTTTGGCCGGGCAGGAAGCTGCGCTGAAAGGCGCGGGGCAGGAAGAGGCGCTGATCGCCATCTACCGCGACATTGCCAATGTGCGCCAGGCGTGGGATTGGGCGGTGGATGAGACGGCCGGGCATCATCTGGCGGCGGCTGATTTGCTGTATACTGCGCTGGAAGCGCTTTTCCTGTTTTATGCGCTGCGCAGTTGGTACCAGGAAGGGGCGGGGGTGTTTGCACGGGCGGAAACGGCCGTGTCCCCGGCCATTCCCAACCACCTGCTGCTGCGCGGTGAACTGTTGGCGCGGCAGGCACGCTGCCTGGAATTTACCGCGCCGCCCGAGGAGGCTATCACCCTCTACGAGGCAAGTTTGGCTTGTTTCCGTGCAGTGGGGGCGGAGCAGGCGGCGGCTTTGCCGCTGTATGGGCTGGGCTACATGGCCCATATTCGCGGCGATTATGAGGCTTCGCGGCGTTATTTTATGGAAAGCCTGGCGCGGTATGAGGCCGCCGGTAACCGGTGGGGCATGGCCAATGTACACAGCAGTCTGTGCCTGACGTTGCGGCGGCAAGGCGCGTTTGCGGATGCGGGCCGGGCGGGGCGTGAAAGCCTGGTCATTCGCCGTGAAATTGGGGATTGGCGGGGGATCGCTTCATCGCAGAATAATTTAGGGCTGATTTATTGCGCCCTGGGCGAGTATGCGGCGGCTGAGGCGGCGCTGCAGGAGTCGGTGGCCATTTGTCGGGAAATTGGGCATACGGTTGGCGTGGCCAATGCCCTGACCAGCTTGTGCCATGTGTTTGTGGATGCCAAAGCATATGCTCGCGCGGCCGAAATGCAGCGTGAAGCGCAGGATTTGTACCGGGAAGTGGGGGATTTGTGGGGCGTAGCGATTGCATACAACAATTTGGGCCAGATTGCGCTGGAAGACGGCCGTCCCATGCAGGCGCAGACGCTTTTGCAGGAGGCGGCGCAAATTTACCGGGGCCTGAGCATACAATCCAGCCTGGCGCATGCGCTGAGTAACCTGGGCAAGACCAGCTACGAACTGGGCGATGTGGCTGGGGCCGTGCTGTATCTGACGGAAGGGTTGGAAGTGGCGGCCGAGATCGGCGACCGCCCGATTATGTTGGAATTGTTGACGCGGATGGCGGCGTTGGGCGCGGAGCAGATGCGCGACGGCCGTTCGCTGCGGATCATGGCGTTTGCCTTGCGGCAGCCGGAACTATTTGCCGAAACACGCGGCGCGGCCGTGGCCCAATTTGCGGCTATGCGGCAGATGTTTTCGGCCGGGGAAACGGCCGTGGCAGAATGTGAAGCGGGTCAATCCGATTTTCAGGCTATTACGGCGATGGCGCTGGGCATGATGCAGCAGATGTCAGGGCGCGTTCGTGATTCGTGATTTGTTATTCAAAAAGGGCGGTTAGGGGGCAGCCGCGGCGTCTATTTGAATGATAAATTTCTCGCCAAGTGGTGAGTTGCTGCTTGACCGGTCAATCGTAAATTGAATTTCGGTTTCGGTGGGACAAACGGCCGTGGCTAAATCGGCGGTGTGTACGCCCAGACCGGTGTCGTGGGTGGGGGTTTGGTGCGTTGTGCGCCAGTTATCGGTGGTCCAGTGGATAACGGCCGTTTCCAAAAGTTCCAAACGCAGAATTTTACCGGCGGGAATGGCGCGGCGTTTATGATTAAAGCGCCAGATTGTGTAGGGTGATGGCGACTTTCCTGCCACGTACCGTTTGACGGTTTGGGGCGGCATGTCGAACAGTGCGCCATCGGCCAGCGACCGGCATAGTTTCACATATTCGGCGTGCGCCCACACCAACGGCATTGCCGAGCCGGTGGCCCGGCCAAAGAAAAGCTCCTTTTCCGGCATATCCTCCGCGTCCCAGATTTGTTCCGGCAGAAAGCCGCCATCGTTAGCCATAGTCGCCATCGCGGCCAGCAGGTGTTGGGCGCGCTGGCCGTTTCCGGCGGCTAATTCGTAATGGCCGCGTTCCCCGGTTAGCAGCGGCCAGGGGCGGCCAATGCCGGCGCCGTCGAAAGGCTCGCCGTTTTCATGTTCGCCATACCCATCTTCGTTGTAGCGCCGCCAGATGGGACCGACAGGCAGGTCTGTTTTCAGCAGGGCATCTATCACTTTGACGGTGTTGCGGATGCGCGGATCGGTGGCTGCCCGCAGGCCAAAACGCACCAACGCCAGCGCATCCGGGCTGATGATGTGTTCGGCCGGTTCCAGGCTTTGTCCGGGCGGACGGTTTTTGATGGGCACAAAACCGTCAACGGGCGAGGCGGCGTCGGCGGTTTCCGGCGAGGCGATGCGCACATAATACCCGTCCACGCCTACCTGTGCCGCCAGGTCTGTGCCGCGGACGTATGTCCAGCGTTCAATGTCTGCGTTCCAGGCGTCGGCGGTTTGGCGCAGGTAAACGGCCGTATCCTCCTCCCCTTTTCTTTCAGCCAAATCGGCGGCCACCAGCAGCCCGGCAATCTCCACGGCCAGTGTGAAGGGCGAGTAACCGGGGTCTTCTTCCCACCGGTCTTGCTGGCTGACCGGTCCATGTTGCACCACAAATTGCGCCGCCTGCCGCACCATCGGCCAGTAACGGTCCAGATCGGTTTCCGTTAAGGCCCCTTCCCGCAGCGCCAGATCTACCAGCAGGATGGGGAAGGCGGTTTCGTCCATTTGCAGGCCGGTCCAGTAGGGCGACCCATCCAGCCACATATTTTGTGGCCAATGGCCGTCGGCTTCTTGGGTGATGTGTAAAAATTCGAGGACCTGGCGTGCGTCGGTCAGGGCGCCGGCGGCCAGCAAGCCGCCGGCTGTTTCCACCAGATCGCGCGGCCAGACGAGGTGGTAGCCACCTAGATCGTCGTCTCCTTTGGCAAAACCCCAGGGGATGGACAGGCTGGCAATGATGCCGCCGGGGAACCGTTTGCCGCCATGGGTGCGCATCACGGCCGTGCTGATGCGATAGAGTCCCTTCCCACCGTCAACCGCTTCGCCGACGGCCGGCAGGCTATCTTGCCAGGCTTGCCATTCGGCGATGGCGCTCTGGCGGGCGGCGGCGAACCCGTCTAACAAGGCGGCGCGGGCGCGGTGTCCCGCTTCGTCGGGGTTAAGGCCAAAACCGATTACCAGATCGAAACGGCCGTTGCCCGCCGCCAGATCGATTTCGCCCGTCAGGGCTACATTGCCATGCTCGGCCCGGTCATAGAACCAGGTCATTGTTTTGTGCTGGCTCAAATCTTGCCAGCCATCAGACACGCCGACAAACCCGACGGAACGACCGCGCCAGGGCATATCGGCGGCCAGCGCCAGCGCCTGCCCATCTCGTTGGGCAAAGAGCATGGGAATCCCTTTGTAGTCGCCGACCCAGGCGGTGTTGTCTGCGCCCCGATTGCCCAGGTGGGGCGCGAGCAGTACGTGGAGCCGGTAATTGCTCAGGTGGCCGAGGGTGGGTGTGAACTGGGTGTGCTGCCAGACCACATCCCGCCGAGGGTCGGCCAGAATGTCTTTGGTGATGCGGTAACGGCCGTTCTGGCACGTATTGGTCAGCCGGTAAGCGGGTACGGCCGGGGCCAGGAAGGTGGTGTCGTGCTGGCAGTGGCGCTTTTCTTCGGAGAAGAAGGTGTCGCCGTCGGTGACAATCAAACCCATGTCGCGTATGCAGGCGTGATCCAGGCGCGGATAATAAATTTCGTTGAAGATGCCGTGGCTGAGGGTGAACCAGACGCGGCTGGCGGGATTCAGGGCCGTGCCTACGCCGCTTTTGGCGCTGGATGTCCAGCGCGGCGGGATTCCCGGCCAGCCGGGAGCCAGATTAGCAGGTAAATCTGTCATGGGGAATGTTTTCCTTGCACTTAGTTCTTCAGCGTCGCCTGGAAGCCGGCAATTAGCTGATTGATCTCATCCGGCGTGAGCTTGGCCTCTGAATGCAGCAAGAGATATTGTGCCGGAGGCATGCTGCCGCGCTGCAATACTTCGATCAGGTCGCCTGCTTCGCGCGGTTTGCCGCCCTGGTTCCACTCGGAAAAGTTAAGGTTCTGACGCCCCTCTTCCACGTCGCGCTGGACCAGCCAGGAAGCCGGGGCGACGCTTTCATACCAGCGGCCCCAATTGGTTTCATTGCTGTGGCAGTCGAAGCAGGCGGTTTTGGCCAGGGCGCGGGTTTGTGGGCTGTCCCAGTTGGGTTCGCTTTGGACGGGTGGGTTGGTGTGGTTACGGCCGTATGGCGCCAGTTGGATAAGCAAAAAGCCACCTACGAGAATCACAGCTCCCCAAATAACAATCTTTTTGATATTCATGTCTCTACTCCTGTTATGTGCCTGGCGGCAATTCGCGCCAGGGTGTCGATAGTTTCATGATTAGTTTACCCGGTTGTGGTCAGGGCAGATCGGCGGAATGGTTGAACGGCCGTATGCCGTTTGCCGCAGCTTATTAGCCACATGCCCGTCATTTGACGTAGATCACCCAAGGCCCGAAGGGTTTATCGGCGAGAGGCTGGCGGGTGGGTGAACCATCAAACCCTTCGGGTCTCGCCGCCGGCATTTTGCTGCCGGGCATACCGTTCATTGACCGATCGCGCCATCTGCCGCAAGGCGGGCGGCAGCTCGCGCACATACCCACGCCAGAACCCCTCGCCGCCGCCGGCCTGGGCCAACGTCAGCCAGACGGCCGGCAAACTGGCGTAACCTGGAAACACGATAAAACGCGGTTCCCAGGTCGGGTTGAACTTTTCTTTAAAGGTATGCAGTCCCTGAAAGTTGTAAAACTGGTTGATGTGGTCGTAAACATAATGCATGGCTTTCTCGACTGTCGGGTCGTCGGCCGCTTCGCCAACGCCAGACAGCGAACTCAAGCCCAGATTAAACGTGTCGTAGCCCTGTTCTTTGCTCCACAGCAGCAAATTGCCAAACAGGAATTCCATTGTGCCGTTTTCTACTTCCTGCCGCCGGCGCATCAAATCAATACTGACCTCGCGGCGGGCATATTCGGGCACGATGTTGGCAAAGGCGGTCACCCGCCCGGTCTCATCGCGCACCACAATCACCGCGCTGTTGCCAATGTAGTCGTTGTCGAACCAGCCCAAGGAAAAGCGCATTTCTTTGCCGTGCATCATCACCAGCCACTCGTCGCTGACTTCGCGTAGTTCGTGCAGCAGGGTGTGGGTCAGAGGCGGCGGCACAATGTCGGCGCGGTAATTCAGGCGATTTAGTTTGTTGATGGGCGTGCGGAAGGGTTTACCTGTTTTGCCGTCAAGGGTGAAGGTGTGTAAATCCACGACGGCTTCATGGCCGGTACGCACTGCATCAAATCCGGCGGATTGATAGGCCGCCAGATTGTCGGGCAGGGTCTGGTAGAAGGCGGGCTGCCACCCTTGCCGGTGGCAAAAGTCGCGGAAGCCGGTGATGGCGGCGGCGGCGTCTTCTGGCGGCCCGATGGGATCGCCCAGGGCCACGGCCGTTTTCGCCCGTGTGGCATAACCCACCACCGATCCACCCGGGCTGAACCAGTAGGCTTTGTCATGGAACAGCACAAACCGGGCCAGGGTGGAACGGCCGTAACGCTCCACAATCTGCCGCGCCCGTTCCCATTCCGCCGGTGTGGCCGGATGGCGTTGAATCACCGGGCGCAGCAGTTGAATCAGTCCGTAAGCCAGCGTTACGCCGCCTACCACATAGATCGAGGCGGCAAAATAGCGGCCAAACCCGGTAATGGGCTGCAAACCGGGGTCATAAAATTGGGTAAACATGACCACCGTTTGCCGCAGCGCCGCCCCCAGGCCAAAATTGACGCTGTAGTGACGGTCCAGCAAATAAAAGCCGGTTGTGCCATAGACCAGGGTAAAGGCCAGCGCGCTGATTAGCGCAACCACGCCCCGCCGCAGCGAAGGGGGATCGGAGCGTGCCTGGAACTGCGCTCGCTGCCAGAACAGGTACACTGCCAGCAAAATAGCCAGCGTCGCTTCTTCGTAATCCAGACCTTTTACCAGATGGCTGACGGCCGATACCAGAAGCACCAGCAGTGTGCCCGCCCAGGCGGCTCGTTTGCGCTGGGTCAGGCCATAGGCCAGCACAATTAGAGCAAAACCGGCGAGAACGGCCGTGACATTGCCGCCGCGTGTTACCGCCAGCGGCGAATAACGCTCCAAAACGGCCGCGCGGTTCGCCAGCGCCGGCGTGGATGCCGACAACACGTTCAGCAGTCCCATCGCTCCGGTGAGAATGGCGATAAGCCGTACCTGACTCAATCGCGCCAGTCCGCGCTGCGGCGGCGTAAAGACCGGCAGCCGCCGCAGAAGCGCGAAGCCCAGCAAAAACGGAATCCAAAACGTCAGACCGCGAAAGGCAAGCGTGATGACGGTGGCCTCGGCTACCGGCAGCCCCAGCGAGGTGTACACCAGGGGCATTAACCCTTCAACCACGCCGATTCCGTTAGGAGTGGGCGAGACAATCCAAAAGAGCAGTGTCATCGAGTAGCCGGCGATGACCACGCCCACAGACGCGATGACGTTGAAGGCTCGAAACAAGGCGAAGAGAGAGGCGATATCCAGCGTATGAACCAGCAAAGCTACAGCCAAAACCAGCAGCATTTGTCGCGGTTGGGCAGTCATGGCGCGCGCTGAGGCGGCAAATTCATCGGCGTTGTGTTCGGCCCAATCGTCGCGCATTAACGTTGGGTTGCGAAACCAGCCGCCGACGCGGTTGACGCCGCTTTGGACCTTTTGTAACAAGCGCAGCAGCCCCATTGGCCGCCAGAGGCCCAATCCCAACAAGGCGGCGATGCCGCCAACGTATAAATACATGATGGCTCCGGTGATGATTTCGTAGGGCAGTAGGTCGTGGCGTGTGAACAGGGAAATAAACGCGGTGGTGAGCAGCAGCAAAAATGCGCCAAAATCGGCGACGAGAACCAGCAGGGTGCCGACGGTGGCTTTGGCTCCTGATTGGCCGCGCCGCGCCGCTTCGTCGACGTAAAGCGCCACGCCGGCCGCGCCGCCGGAAGGAGCGGTGGAATTGACGAAGACGGCGGCGAAGGTGAGGGGCAGCAGGTTGCGCCAGCGGGATGTGACGCCAACGGCCGTAAACGACACCTGATATAACAGCGCCGTCACCGCATAGTAGCCGATCTGCAAGATGGCCGCCAGGGCCACCCACTGCCAGCGCCCGCCGCGCAGGGTTTGGGCCAGCTTTTCAATTTCGTTGAACCGGGCCATGAAGACCCAGCCAAAGGCGATGATCAAAACCCAGAGGAGGATGCGTCGTTTCATGGTGATTTAGATTCCGTTCCCTGGCTGCGCGGCTGGATTTCCTGCAAAACGGCCGTCACGATCACCGCTACCGGCACGGCGAAGAATACGCCCAACATCCCGGCGGCTTTGGCGCCAAACAGCAGCGCCACCAGCACCCAGGCCGAACGCAGTCCCATCGTACGGCCGTAGAGCCAGGGAGCCAGCAGATGGGCGACCAGGTTAGACACAACCAGATTGAGCGCAACCACCCACAAGGCCAGCGCCGGGCTGATGGTGAGCGCGCTGATCACCGCCAACAGCAAGGCCAATAGGCTGCCCAAATAAGGCAGCAAGCCCAAAACCGCGCTGACCACGCCGATGGTCAGGGCAAATGGCACGTGCAGCAGCGCCAGACCCAGGCCAAAGGCCAGGGCAAAAAACAAACTGACCGCAAGCTGCGCCCATACCCAGCGCGTCAGTCGTTCCTGAATGCGCGTCAACATCTGATCTAAACGGGGTTGTTGGTCGGGCGGAAACCAGAAGACGAGACGGCCGTTCCACCCGGTGTCGGCGGTGAAAAAATAGGCCAGAATGAGCAGCACAAAACCATTCACCAGCAGCCCGCCCAGGCCGGTTACCGTGCCGACGGCCGAGCTAAACAACACATTCATCTGCTGGGTTAGATTTTGCGCAATGGTGTCTGTCGATGGCGCGATCTGGCTGAGGGGTGTGGTCGCCAACTGGGTCTGGACGTTTTTCCACAACTGCGGCGCGTTTTGTTGTACCTGGGCGATTTCTGCCTGCACCAGCGGGACGAGCGAATTGCCCAACGCTGCCAGGCCCAGCAGCAAAACAGCGTAAACGAGCAGAGTCGTGAGGGCGCGTGGGATGTGATAGCGGGCGAGATAATCGGCAAACGGCCGTATCCCCAGGGCCAGCAACAGCGCCCCCAGCACCACAAACCCAATCTCCAACAGCGCCGCCGCCTGGCTGATAACCAGCCACACCAGCAAGATCAGCGCCGCCAGCGCCAGCCATGTCTGGACCGAAAGCCGATGGGTAAGTGTCATTGGATTCCTTTCATCAGTTTGGGCGGCTCTGCCTGCCGTCGATGCCCAAAATAGCGCATGGCTGGCCAGGCTGCCGCCCCCAGAGGAAAAGCGATCAGATGGGCGATGTTGGCCAACAACTTGAGTGCGCCGTCTTGGCCACCCCCGGACGTTTGCCCCAACGTGAGAACCAATCCGGCAAAAATGGCCGTCGCCAGGAGCCACCGCCAACGCCGCCGCATGGGCAGCGCGGCCACGGCAAACCCCAACGCCCCAAAATACCCGGCCGATGGCCCCACGTCGCGGGTCCACAGCAGCAAGCTGTCGCCATTAAAAACCAGCCAATGCAAGATTGGGCTGACAAGGAGGCCGGTTGTGAGCAACGTGGTTAAGTGCACGCCCCAGAATACGGCAAAGGTTTGTCTGCTGCCGGTCAGATATTCGGCCGCGCCCACCGCCAGCGACACCATGCCAATGGCCTGCCAGAACACGCCGCCGCCCAGCGTCACCAGCGCGGAGGTGAACAAACGGCCCCAGCGCACTTCCCAAAAGTCGCGGGAGGCGAAGCCCAGTTGGGTGAGCCAGTCGGGTTCCAGACGGCTGCCGTGGCTGTTGGTGGCCAGGGCAACCAGCGCCAGCGTCAGCAGCAGGCCCAGAGTGACGGGGAAACGGTGGAGAAATAAGCGCAATGATTTCATGATTGGGTGGGCGGCGATTGATGGAAATGCGATTGGAGATCGGTCCAATCGCAAATCGCTAATCGTAAATCGAAAACAGGGTATTTATTCTGCGTTTCTAAGAGTGTATAGGAGGGGGGAAACGGCCGTATCGGCCAGATGACCGTATCTTTCTAGAACAAACTAAGACAATTGACGTATGATGGGGAAGATTGGTCCGATCTAAACGCGCGGGTTATTCGTTCAGGTCGGCAATGCCTTCACGCAGGGCATAGAGCGTGGCTTGCGTGCGGTTGGCCAGGTGCAGTTTGCCCAAAATGTTGCTGATGTGCGTGCGCACGGTGCGCTCGCTGACAACCAGCAAATCGGCAATTTCCTGGTTGCTCAGACCGCGAGCCACATGGCGCAAAATCTCTTCCTCGCGTTCCGTTAGCGGTTCGTCCGTCATGGGGGCTTCGGCTGAGTGTGGTTTGTTGATTTCCTGGATGACTTTCAGCGCAATATCTGGCGAAAGGGCGGATTTGCCCTCATAAGTGTTGCGGATGGCGCGCACCAGTTCGCTGCCCTGGGCATCTTTGAGCAAGTAGCCCAACGCTCCGGCCTTGATGGCCGCGAAGAGGGTGGCGTCGTCGCTGAAGCTGGTAAGCATCATCACGCGGCTGTCTGGACGTTGGGCCATGATCTCCACCAGGGCTTCCAGGCCGGTTTTGATCGGCATTTTCATGTCCAGCAAAATCACATCCGGCTGATAAATGGCTGCTCGCTGCACGGCTTCTGCGCCGTTTTTGGCCATGCCGACAACTTCCATGTCGTCTTCGGACTCGATGAGGGCTTGCAGCCCTCGGCGCACCACGTCGTGGTCGTCGGCCAGGAATACGCGGATTTTGGGGGTCATGTTTTTTGCTCCATGGGGCTCGGCTAATGTTTTAAGGGCAGCACGGCCGTGATGGCCGCCCCTTTTCCGGGTGTTGTCTCGATTGTCAGGTCGCCGCCTAGTTTTGCTGCCCGCTCTTGCATGCTGGTGAGGCCGAGGCCGCCGGCGGACACGGCCGTTTCCAGATCAAACCCCTGGCCGTTGTCGGCGATGTGCAGGGTAACGGCCGTCGGCGTCTGGTTAATCGTCACCGTTACGGCCGTGGCGCGCGCATGTTTGAGCGCATTATTCAGGGCTTCAACCGTTATATGATATAGCGTTTCTTCCATTTCCGCCGAATAAAACTGGTAGCCGTTCACTATCAGCGCCTGTTCGATACCGGCGCGGCCTTCAACCGCTTTGAGCCGTTGATCCAGGGCGTGGATGAGACCTTCATTTTCCAGGGTAGACGGCCGTAATTTGTGCACCAGCAGCCGCATTTCCTTCAACGCCTGACGACTGGCGTCCAACAACTCATCCAGATACGCCAGCGCCTTCTCGATATTGCCGGCGCGTGCCTGTTTTTGGCCCGCTTCGGCGAAAAGGGTCGCGCTGTACAATGCCTGCGTTACCGAATCATGCAGTTCTCGCGCCAGCCGGTTGCGCTCGTCCAGAACAGCCAACTGTTCCGCCTGCTGCCGCAAGCGCGCGTTTTCAATGGTCATCCCCAACTGGTCGGCCAATGACGCCAGCAAAGCAATATCGTCCTCTGCGTCAGCAAAAAAATCAGGCTTAGAGGTCAGAATGGTCAGAACCCCCAGGTTGCGCCCGGTTTTGCGGATGGGCAGACAAAGCGCCTGGCGGCTGTTGGTTAACGGGGGCATGTGCGACAGGTAAGGGTCGTTTGGCAAATCAGCCAGGAGCAGGTGGGATTCTTGCCGCAGCGTTTCCTGGACGAGGGGATGGTTGAGGGGGATGTGGGTGTAGGCGGTTACGGCCGTTGCCGCCAACTGAAAATGAGCCGCCATCGTCATCTGCTGCTCGTCCCGATCAATCAAATGGACGCAGCCCCCGCTGCTGCCCGACGCCTGAAGGACGCGCGTCAGGGCGCGTTCCAGCAAGACAGGCAGTTCCTCGATGTCGCTGCTAATTTCCAGCACGTCATACAGGGTAGCCAGTTGGTTTGTGCGCTCAGCCACGCGCTGCTCCAGCCGATCATTGGCTTCACGCAGCATTTTTTCCTTTGTCCGTAAGCTGGCCACCAAAATGTTCAACGACCGGGACAAGCTGGCAATTTCATCCTGGCCGGGGAAGGTGGGAATGACATGGTCTTGACCATTTTCGTGTAATTCTTGCGCTACATCGGCTATTATTTTCAGGGGTTTGGCAATGCGGCCGGCCGTCAGCCAGGCTATGGCAACGAAAATTAAGGCGATCACCAGGCCAGACAGCCAGATTTGCCGCTCCAATTGGACAATGAGATCGTTGGGACCCAGGGGGTCGTTGGCGACCATGATTTCCAACGAGACGGTCAGAGCCACTGTGGAAACGATAACCGATAAAGCAAAAGTCAGGGCAATGCGTGCCCGCAAACTGCGGCGTGGGTCCAATGTTTGCCATAATTGTTTAGAGTTGTGGGGTGGCGATTGGGTCATGGGGTTCCCTTGAAGATTGAGCTAGTGAGGGTCGTCATGGATTTCATTGGGGTAACTGTTCAGGTTAATTTGGCAAGACCCCAAGGGTTTGCGACCCCAATAACCAAATTCTCATGGACAAACCCTTGGGGTCTTGGTTAGGCGTCATTATGCCCGATAAAGTGTGTTTTTCCAATCTTCATGGCTGGCGATAGCTAGCGCATCTCTGGGAAAAATCAGCGAACGGCCGTATTTTGTTACCCCCTATCGCCTCATTCCCGCGCTGAAACTATGCCGCCTCTTTTTTTATCCGGCGAACGGCTTTACAATAAGGCCCGACAAGATTAGGACATCATTCGTTTTGGTCGGCTCGCCCCTGAATAATCGCATGATCATCACTTGTATGAACACCAGGCGTC
>JAKQCM010000511.1 GCA_029559155.1 Chloroflexota bacterium | reverse complement strand
CGAGATATTATCCTGCCCGCCCCGGCTGTTGGCCAGTTCGATTAAATTTTGGGTGGCCAGCGCCGGTTCTGCGGCCATGACCATTTCTTCTAGCTCGTCGTCGGTGACGTGGCGGATCAGGCCATCGGAACAAAGCAGGATCACGTCGCCGCGCTGCATCGGTTTTTCGAACAGGTCGATTTTGGGTGTTTTTTCAGAACCGAGGCTGTATAAGATGACGTTGCGGCGGGGATGGAATTCGGCTTCTTCGGCGGTGATGGCTCCTTCTTCCAACAATTTGGCGACGAGGCTTTGGTCTTTGGTGATTTGTTGGATACGGCCGTTGCGCCACAAATATCCCCGACTATCACCTACATTGGCAAAATAAGCATTTTCGCCTTGAAACACCACGGCGACCATGGTAGTGGCCATGCGGCTGTTGCCATCACGTTCGGCGACCATTTGGCGCAGGTCTGTGTTGGCGGCTTGCATGGCGTCGACCAGGCGTTGGCCCCAGTTCGGATTGTTGGCGGTTGCCAGATAATGGTGGAGGGTTCGTTCGCTGGCAAATTGGCTGGCGATTTCGCCGGCATCGGCCCCGCCGACGCCATCGGCGACAATGTATAACCACCCATTTTGGGCTTCATCGTCACCATCGACGGGTTCCCTATAGGTGATAAAGTCTTCATTTTGGGTGCGGACGCGGCCAACATCTGTCCGAAGAAAGGCGTTGATTCGTCTGGGTAAGCTCATGGTGTGGACTATATACAGAAATGCCGGGAAGGGCAAGCAGTCGCAGAAAGTTAGGTGGAATCACATAGTAACCAGAAGGTAGATTAAAAAGAGACCAACGAGCACAGACAAGAGGATGAGAGCGCCCAGAATTAGATTCATTTGGGATCCCTGTTTCTTTTTCGGCGGCGCTGGCTGTTTTTTGCTGGCGGGGGCTGGTTTAGGACTGGGTTTGGGTTTTGTTTCCGCTACGGCCGTTTGGGCAGCCGTTCGTTCTTCCTCTTTAGAATCAGCGAAGATATCGACCAGCATTTGTGGCTCTTCGGCCGATGGTTCGAGCGCTTCTTTTTCTTCTTGCTCCCATTCGTCTAAGACGCTTTCTTGCAGCCAGTCCGGCAGTTCGTTTTCGTCATCTCGATCGGTCTGGACAGGTTCCGAGTTGATCCAGGCTGTTTCTTGGAACGAATTGTCTGGCAGATCGTCACTCATCCAATCGGGCAGAGAGTCGCTGTCTTCTTGTTCGGCCAGATTGGCGCCGGTGGGAGAAAAGGTGGGGGTGGGGGAAACGGCCGTTGTCAGGGCGGCCAATTTTTCCTGTGCTTTTTCGTGGTTGGGATCGATAGCCAATACCCGATTCAGGTAAGTGATTTGTTTCTCGTCTGAATCGACCAGGAGACTTAGCAGATACCATGCCTGGGTGTTTTCTGGGTCTTCCTGCAAACTTTGGCTCAGCAGGTATTGCGCTTTTTTGTTATTGCCGCTGCGGGCGGCCACGATAGCTTGTTGTAATTTTTGGTTCATTTTTCCCCACTCACAATTAATGGTTAAACGGTATCCAATTATCGATCACCTTCTGGCAAACTATCAAACCATAGGTTCGCCTTATGTCAAACATTTTAGCACGACTCCGGGGATTTATCGAGAAGTTGGTGGAAAATTGGACAGGGGTAATCTTGGCTTGTCAGGTGATGGGCGGCATGAACGGCCGTTAAATCCGCCCGCCGGGGCAAGCGCAGGTCATCCAAAGTGCGCACAAGTTCACAGATAGAAAGTCCCATAACGGCCGTGTAACACCCAGACAGGGCCGCGACCGGTTGAAAGGTAGGATGTTGAATGCCATACGCGCCTGCTTTGTCCAGAGGGTCGCCGCTGGCGACATAGGCGCCGATTTCCGCATCGGAATAATGACGCATGGTGACAACGGCCGTGTTTACCCGCTTCAACATCTCTCCGGAGCGCAAATCTAGCACAACCATGCCCGTATGCACCTCGTGCTGCCGGTTGCGCAGCGCCGACAGCATCGCAACGGCTTCTCGGGCATCAATGGGTTTACCCAGCATTTGCCGATTCAAAGCGACGGTTGTGTCGGCGGCTACAATCAGCGCCTGTTGCGGCACTGTGTGGCGCTGGGCAATGGTGATGGCTTTGAGAACGGCCGTTTCCACCACATTCACCGCCGGGTCCGGATGCGTCACACTGCGCTCATCCACATCCGCCACCTGCACCTCAACAGGGTACCCGGCCAACTGAATTAATTCTTGCCGCCGGGGAGATTGCGAAGCCAAAATCAGATGCATGTATGCCCTCTTACCTGGCACGCCAGCGATAACAAAAAAGGCCAACTCTCACAAGAGTTGGCCCTTCTGTTCATTCGCTGGGAGCGCCTGCTTATTTCAATTCGATGACAGCGCCGGCTTCTTCCAATTTCGCCTTCGCTTCAGTCGCGGCTTCCTTGGAAACGCCTTCCATCACCGTGCCCAAACCATCGACAACTTCCTTGGCTTCTTTCAGGCC
>JAKQCM010000510.1 GCA_029559155.1 Chloroflexota bacterium | reverse complement strand
GCCCACCCCCTCCCACGCCCAACAACTGGACGCCCAGGATGAGCTGGCCGCGTTTCGCGGCCGCTTTGTCATCACCGATCCCGATTTGATTTACCTGGATGGCAACTCGCTGGGGCGGCTGCCGCTGGCGGCGCAGGCGCGATTGGCCGAGGTCGTGACCCAGGAATGGGGCGAGCGGCTGATTCGCGGCTGGAACGAGGGCTGGATTGACTTGCCTGCCCGCGTCGGCGGCAAAATCGCCGGGCTGATTGGCGCGCAGCCAGACGAAGTGCTGGTGGCCGATTCCACGTCGGTGAATCTCTACAAGCTGGCGCTGGCGGCGCTGTCAGCGCAGCACGGCCGTCACACAATCATCACCGACGACCTGAATTTCCCTTCCGACCTGTACATTTTGCAGGGCATTTGCCGCCAGTTGGGGCCGGATTACCGGGTGCAGGTGGTGGCGTCGCCGGACGGCGTTCATGGCCCGCTGGCAGGGCTGGCGCAGGCCATCGACGACGACACGGCGCTGGTAACGCTCTCGCACACGACGTTCAAGAGCAGCTACACCTATGACCTGACGGCCGTTACCCATCTGGCCCACCAACACGGCGCGCTCGTGCTCTGGGACCTCAGTCACTCGGCCGGCGCGCTGCCCATCGGCCTGAACGCCGCCGGGGCCGACCTGGCGGTGGGCTGCACGTACAAATATCTCAACGGCGGCCCCGGCGCGCCCGCCTTCCTCTACGTGCGCCGCGACTGGCAGGAAGCGCTGCCCAATCCCATCGCCGGTTGGATGGGGCAGCGGCGGGCGTTTGATTTTGGCCTGGATTACGAACCAGCTCCCGGACTGGCCCGTTTTCTCAGCGGCACGCCGTCGGTGTTAGGGCTGACGGCCGTTGAATGCGGCGTCGACCTGCTGCTGGAAGCGGGCCTCGACCGCCTGCGCGCCAAATCGGTGCGGCAAAGCGAATACCTTATCGACCTGTGGGCCACGCGGTTGGAATCGCTGGGCTTCACGCTCAACTCGCCGCGCGCGGCCGCCCAACGCGGCTCGCACATCTCGCTGGGCCACCCGGACGGCTGGCGCATCGCTCAGGCGTACATTCAAGAGATGCACGTGCTGCCCGATTTCCGCCGCCCGGACAACATCCGCCTGGGGCTGACGCCGCTGTACACGACGTTTGGCGAGATTGACACGGCCGTTGCCCGCCTGCGCACCGTCGTTGCAGAGAAGTTGTATGAAAAATATAGCGGGGAGATGACGGCCGTAACTTAATGGCTAATGGTCAATGGTCAATTGCCAATGGTCAACGGTTGGCAAAGCGGCGCGGCAGCTTGTGGCTGGCGGGTTGGTGACTGGCCAGCGGGGTGTGGCGCGGCGAGGACGCCGGCCTCAGCGGCGGATGAAGACCGCGCCAGACCGATAGGTCGAGAGAGAAGTGAAAAGCCGAGAATGGCCGTTAAAGAGAAGATGCTCAAGATAGCCGCGATTAAGAAATAATCAACGAGGGTGCCACGACCTTTCTTTACTGAGTTGGCATTGATAGGGGCGTTTGCATCCACAATTTATGTTTCCTTTGGGTCACCCCAGTTAAAAGCATTGCCGTTTTTGCCACCTGACCACACGGCCGTATCACCTAAACTGCCCATACTGGAAAGGAGACAACGGCCGTTTCTCACACAACTTCTGCCAGGGATACGGCCGTTCCACCTGGAAAACATCTCTACGGCCGTATCATCTGTATTGTTCATGTGAGAAAGAGACAACGGCCGTTTCCACACAACTGCTGCCAGAGAGACGCCCGTTCACCCTAAAATTGTTTCTTTTATCCAACACCAGCATAACGGGTAGAAAAGTGGCACGGTTAAAAACCGATGATAGCCCGCCGAGAACACCTGCACAGAGTAGAGAGTGACAATAGGCTTACAAATTTATTCAGCTGGTAAAAAAAAGAAAGAAAAAAGTTGATCGCTATCTCCGAAATAAACCGCAACAAAATTGTCATTAGCTGCGACATCATACCTGTAGTTTTTTACATTTGTTCCAAGGGTAAAGAGGCTTGGCGTAAACTCTATCGCGCCTATCACCTCGCCAGTATCTATGTTCAACGCTCGGAGTTGTGAATCTTGCGTCAAGTAATAAACAACCGCATCAGCAATCGTAATATTACTAACAATTCGTTCCGGGTGTGTTAAAGAATTGAGTGGCTCTGTATGCCAAACAATTTCGCCTGTTGCCTCATCAAGCACGAAAAGTTGACCCCCGAACGTGACAACGAATATCAAGTCTTCAGCAAACACCGGTGTCTTTTCAAACCCTCCTTCAAAAGATTGTATCCAGTTTCTCTCCCCTGACTGCAAATTAGTTGCTACCAAATTTAAGGGCCATTGCTGCCAATATGCCGTATTATTTTTGACCAAAAAGGTTGAATATCCGATATCATCATAGGATGAAGATGTTGTTATGCTTCCGGTAGACGCATCTAAAACAAAGAGCTTGTCCGGAACAGCTGTAATAAAAACCTCTCTTTCGGTTACTGTCACATGACTAATACCTCTAACTTCTGGCAGACGAGTCTCCCAAATTCGATTGCCTGATATGGGGTGATAGGCAACAATACCATTTCCATTAATAGTGGCGTAGAGATATGCGGAATTATGGAATAAATCTGGTCCAAATTCGCCATTAATCTGCCATATCACTTTGCTGGTCAGTCCGTCAAAAGCAATTATGGAAAGATTTGTTGGAATGTTCTCATCTGGCCCTTTTGTTATCAAATATATCGCGTCGTGGGAAACTGTAAGATTATTACTGTTGCTAGTTGTTGTTGCTGAAATGTTGGAGATTTCCCATAAACTTTCATAATTTACTTCTAAACTACTAATCGAATGGATTGGTAAATCAATATCGGTTGTTTTCTCATATTGGTCGAAAGCTTCTATCACCTTCCATACAACGAGCCCAAAAGCTAAAAGACAGCCCATCAATATTATGGTAACAAGTGCTATCATAATACGCTGCCCAATTTTTTTCTGTTTTGACCGAGTTTTGGTGTTCATTGTTATTTTAATATCGAGCGACCCAAGGTTTCCACATCTCGTTATGCACATTCGCATACTTAATAGCTGTGCCAATAGCTAGAGCGCGCCTACCTAAAACTATCCCTTCTTCCAATCCAGATAATGGTGAACCTGACCCACTTGTCGCTGTGGCCGGTCTTCCAGACCGAGCCACACGTTGTAGGTGGCGGCGGCGGCCGTAGCTACCGAAGGCCAAACTATAGCCGAGGTAGGACAATGGAAGCAAAACATCTGCCCTATGGTGAAGTCAACCAACCAATAGGCCGGTTATCTCCACCTAAAGTTATCACATTGCCGATTACATCTGTGTCAGATACAGCTATTACAGCAATATTTTGATCTTCCAGAGGTGCATGTGTACATATATTTCCTTGCTTGTTAGCTGCATAAGCAACATATTGAGAATCTGGAGACCAATAAGTTGTATTATCACGACACGAGCCGTAGGGCAGACTTTGCGGTGGCGATAAGAGGGTTACTTTATTGTTATTTAACTGACCTATGAAAGGTCTTTCCAGTGGAAAACCAAGGACACTTGTGGTATTTCCGATAACATATTCCCCGTTAGGTGACCACTCAGTGGTACTTCCCAGTATGTTCAACTCACTCTGAATTCCCGGAATGGGAAATTCATTCTCAGAAACCAGAAAAAAACCGTCGGTTCTCTTTCCGTTTTCTGTCAACTCTGCCTCTGTGTAGCTTATTAATAGCGTATTGCCAGGAGGTACCCATTGAGTTGAGTAAAGGAAGATAGATATAGGAAACTGTGTAGCGGCAGGGTCGTACTCTGAAAAATGGGTCAATTGAAACAAGTTAGAACCATCTGTAGGTGCAACAAACACCTGTTTCCACCACTGTAAATCAGGTTGACTACAGGCATTTTCAAAAGAGATATATTTGTCATCTGATGACCAGGATAAATTACAAAGTAAGGCATACCACCTGTTGCCTGATGGCAAAAGACCACTACTTCTAAAATCAGTAATTGTTTGTCTGGTAGAAGTAGCCAAATTAACCTTCGCAATATCCCAATACTCCTGTTCCGGTGGACAATTCCAGACACTTCCATCACAAGCCTTGTGGGTCACGAAGGCAATATTTTGTGTGTCACTTGACCAGGCAGGTTCGAGATCAATAGCTTCATCATCTGTAAGAGGGGATCTTAACCCTGTGGATAGATCATATAGCCATATATCTGTTCCCTGTTTTCCTGCAGAGTCGCTCACAAATACTAATTTGTCCCCCTCAGGAGACCAGGCAACACCATCCACAAAATGCTCAGACACAGTGCTTCCCACATCTTCTATTTCAGCAACAGCTTTACCCGTCAATGTGTCAATAATTGCGAGTTTCTTTCCTGTTAAGTAAGCAAGTTTTGTTCCATCTGGCGATAGCCAATATGGACTATAAGCAGGTAATTCTGTTATCTGTGTAATGTGTGAACCATCTGGATACATACTATATATTTCGGATGATTCTTCTGTTCGTTGGTTAAAGAGGAGTAAAGAGGTGGGCTGCTTTGACTGATTTGTACAGGAAACAAATAAAACACTTAGCAGCGACAGCAGAAATATCAGTCCAACCATCAGGGTTATTCTCTTGTTCATTTCTAACCTCACCATCCCCCTTCAAAAGGAAGCCCTCTGGTGCCAGGCAATATTAAACCTGAAGGATCAACTTCATTGCCTCTCCCCGGTGGAATTTTTAGACTGAGATGGAGATGTGCCAGACCTTTCCCATTTGCATCTCTTTGCATGAGTGGATCAGGAACACTCTCTGGATTAAGCTTGCCAATTACATCACCGGCTTATCGCTGTGGCCGGTCTTCCAGACCGAGCCACACCCCGCTTGCCATTCCCCAACCCGCCAGCCCCCCGCTGCGGCGCGGTCTTCGGCTGGTCGCTGTGGCCGGCGTCCTCGCCGCGCCACACCCCGCTTGCCACTCCCCAACCCGCCAGCCACACGGCCGTTCCCCTCATCTCCCCTCCACAGCTTGCCAAACTATTAGAACGCCCCCAGTATACCCATGTTTAACGCCTGAACCCTGCAAAACGACTGCAAATTAACTGCAAAACGGCCGTTCGTGCCGTGCACCAGCCATTTTGCCCCGTGCACCAGCCATTTTGCCCCGTGCACCAGCCATTTTGCCCCGCGCACCAGCCATTTTGCCCCATGCACCAGCCATTTTGCCCCGTGCACCAGCCATTTTGCCCCGCGCACCAGCCATTTTGCCCTGCGCACCAGCCATTTTGCCCTGCGCACCAGCCATTTTGCCCTGCGCACCAGCCATTTTGCCCGTGCACCAGCCATTTTGCCCCGTGCACCAGCCATTTTGCCCCATGCACCAGCCATTTTGCCCTCATCCCCACGGGAACGGCCGTCACCTAATCGTCAATCGTCAATCGCCAATCGTCAATCGTCAATCGTCAATCGTCAATCGTCAATTGGCTATTAGCCAGTGACACTTCTATAATCCCCCCATGACATCCATCCAAAAATTCACCACCAGCGGCGGGCGGATTATCTATTCCTTTCCCGTGCGCGCCTTCCCCGGCCTCGTCAACAACGTCTACCTCATCAGCGACGGCGACCAGCTCATCCTGGTAGACTGCGGCTCCGGCTACGACAAAGCCAACGACGACCTGCTGGCCGGCGTTACGGCCGTCGCCGAACAGCACGACCACACCATCAGCCTGACGGCCGTCTCCACCATCCTCATCACCCACGGCCACATCGACCACTACGGCGGGCTGCCCTTCGTGCGCCAGTTCACCAACGCCCCCATCGGCATCCACATTCTAGACCGGCGCGTATTGTCCAATTTCGAGGAGCGCATCGTCTTTGCCGCCAGCCGCCTGGACATTTTTCTGGAACGCGCTGGCGTCGCCGACAAGCACCGCGCCGGGTTGATGGCCGCCTACCACTTCGGCAAAAATTTCTACCGCTCCACCCCCATCCAGTTTTTGCTGGACGAGGACGAGCCGACCGTGGGCGGCATCCGCGTCTACCACGTGCCCGGCCACTGCCCCGGCATGGTTTGCCTGCACGTCGATGACATCATGCTGACCGCCGATCATGTCCTGGCGCGCATCACGCCCCATCAAGCCCCCGAATCTATCACCCACAACATGGGCCTGGGCCATTACCTGGCTTCGCTCAAGAAAATCGAGCGGGTAGACAACATCCGCCTCGGTTTAGGCGGCCATCAAGACCCAATTGAGGATGTATACGGCCGTATCGCCGCCATCCGCCAATCCCACGACGACCGTCTGCAAAAAGTGCTAGACATCTGCTGCGCCCCCAAATCCATCGCCGCCATCAGCCGCGAGTTGTTCGGCAATGTGGAAAGCTACCACGTCTTGCTGGCCCTGGAAGAAACCGGCGCTCATGTCGAATACCTTTACCAACGCGGCGAACTCATCGCCGCTAACCTGGACGAAATCGCCGGGCAGCGCCATCCCATCGTGCAGTACCTGCGCGCTTAGCCAGGGGCTAAAGCCCCCGGCTAAAAAACAACGCCCCGTAAACGGGGCTAAAAGAGAACCTAAAGCCGGGTTTACCCGGCGTCGTTTTCTTGCCGGGGCATTCATGCCCCGGCGACCAGCATCCGCCCTTAGCTGACC
>JAKQCM010000508.1 GCA_029559155.1 Chloroflexota bacterium | reverse complement strand
ACTGGTCGATGGCCCGGCCGAACAAAATCGGGCCAATCAGGCCGGAAGCCGTGCTGACGATGACGAATAAAGCGACGATGAGAAGTTGGGGGGTATACGGCCGTGCATACCACAGCAGCCGCTTCACCGTTTGCCGCGTATTACGCGCGCTTTCCCCGGTCAGGCGCATCCCGCCGCCATAACCGAGCCGCACACGAGGGGGATTACTGTCTTGTTTGGTCATAGTGTGTAAGAGAGACTGGAGACTGGAGACTGGAGATTGGAGATTGGAGATTACAAGTCTCTAATCTCCAGTCTCTAATCTCTAATCTCTAATCTCTACCAAGCTGCGAATGATAGATTTCCTGATAAATCGGGCTGCTGGCGAGCAGTTCCTGGTGTGTGCCGACGGCCGTAATGCGGCCGCGATCCAGCACCAGGATTTTGTCGGCGTTGAGCACGCTGTTGATGCGTTGGGCGACGATGAAGGTGGTGGTGCGACTCATGAGATCGTCCAGCGCGGCCTTGATTTTGGCCTCGGTTTCCATGTCCACGGCGCTGGTGCTGTCGTCGAGGATGAGGATGCCGGGCCGGACGAGCAAAGCGCGGGCGATGGCGATGCGCTGCTTTTGCCCGCCGGAAAAGTTCGCGCCGCGTTCCTCCACCCAACTGTCGTAACCTTCTGGCAGGGCCATGATGAAATCGTGGGCCTGGGCGGCCTGGGCGGCGGCGATGACTTCATCCAGGGTGGCGTTGGGACGGCCGTAAGCGATATTCTCGCGCACCGTGCCGCTAAACAGGGTCGTCTGCTGCAACACCACGCCAATATGCTTGCGCAGCGCCTCCGGCTCCCAATCGCGCACATCCACCCCGTCGATGACGACGTGCCCCTGGTTGGCATCGTAGAAGCGGGGAATCAGGCTGACCAGGCTGCTTTTGCCGGAGCCGGTTGCGCCCAGCAGGGCCACGCGCTGCCCCGGCTCCGCCGTGAAGCTGACATCAATGAGTACGTCCTGGCCGCCGGAACGGCCGTTGCCATTTTCAGAGGTTAACCGCGGAGAGTGCAGAGAACGCGGAGAATTTTGTTGATCAATCTCTGCGCCGCTCCGCGCCGCCTCCGCGTCTCTCTGCGTTCCTTTTTCCCCGCCGTTGTAATGGAAGGAAACGTGGTCAAAGTGGATGGCTCCCTGGAGGGTGGCGCTGGTGTGGGGGGAAACGGCCGTCTTGACCGCCGGCTCCGTATCCAACACCTCCCACAAACGTCCCGCCGAGGCATCCGCCCGCGAGACCATCGTCAGCATGTTGCCCAGCAGCATCAGCGGGGCCATGCCAATCATCAGGTAGTTGTTAAACGCCACCAGTTCGCCCACCGACAGGCGGCCGGTGATGGCCGACTGCCCGCCAAACCAGACCACGGCCACAATGCCTAGATTGGTGAGAATGGTCAGCGCCGGCAGGGCCACCGCCAGGAGGCGGCCAACGGTGATATGCTGGGTCATGTAATCGGCGTTGTATGTTTCAAAACGGCCGATTTCGTGCCGCTCGCGTACAAAAGCCTTCACTACCTGCACCCCGGCCAGATTTTCCTGCACGATGGTATTGAGCGTGCCCAATTTTTGCTGCACAATCACAAACAACGGCTGCGCCAGCCGCATCACCACGGCGATGACCACGCCTGCCAGCGGCAGCAGCACCGCCATCACCAGGGTAAGCTGCCAGTCGATCAGGGCCATCAGCACCACGCTGCCGGTGATCATGAGGAGGGCGCGCAGCAGCAGCGCCAGCCCGGCGCTGAAAAACATGCGCACCATGTCCACGTCGCTGGAGAGGCGGGTCATGAGCTGGCCGGTCTGCATCTGGTCGAGATTGGCGAAGGAGAAAGTCTGGATGTGGGCGAAGAGCTTGTTGCGCAAATCAAAGGCCAGCCCTTGCGACAGTTCGGCGCGGCAGTAGCCCTGCCCCAGCGTGGCGATGGCCCCGATAACGGCCGTTACCAGCATCACCGCCGAACCGCGCCAGATGGCGGCCATGTCGCCGGGGGTAATGCCCTGGTCGATGACGGTACGGAGGGCGCGCGGCACAATCAGCTCCATGACCACCGGCAGAACGGTGGTAATGAGCATGAAGAAGGCGATCCAGGTATACGGCCGTATAAACGGCAAAACTCGCTTCAGGGCCTTCATGAGGCGTCACTCTCCATGAGCTGCATCAATTCCGCCAAGACAGAATCAATTTCGCCCAACCGCTCCTCTGTCAGGCGGCTCAAGCGCCGCCGCAGCAGCGGCAGACCGCCAAAGGGAGCCTGTTCGGCAATTTGCAGCCCAACGGCCGTGAGCGACACAATCACCACCCGGTTGTCGCTTTCGGAGCGGCTGCGCGTGACGTAACCGGCCTCTTCGAGTTGGGCGACCAGCGCCGAGGTGGTGCTGGGGCTGTGGTGAAGAAAGGTTTGTATCTGCCCGATTGTCGCCGGACCAACCTCTAATAAAAAGCGCAGCACGGAAAAGTCACGCGGCTTAATACCCTGCTCGGTTTCAATCTGGCGGGCATACTGGCGTTTCTGGCGCATCAGCGCCAGGAACCGATGGAATACCTGATCGGAAAAAGGTTCATCAGGCGAAAAATGATTGTCATCATCAATCATAAAATTATTCCTTCGTTACAGAATATTTCGTTAGCAAATATTTTGTTAACGAAACAAATGCTAGCTAGAAAAGGTTGAAGTGTCAAGCGGGAAGCAAGCATTCGTGCGCCTGGAAATGGAGAAAAGGGGGACTTAAATAATTGAGAGCCATCACGCAACAATGGGCAAAATCGTTGACAACGGGCAATTTGAGCGTTACAACACGAATACAATGAACACCAATGAGATTTTTTTTAGCACCCTGCTCTTGATGATTTCCCTGGTTTCAACGGCCGTTGCCACTTTGGTCTGGCGGCGGCGGAAAGCGCCAGGCGCAAAAGCGCTGGTTGTCTTTATGGTTGGTATCATCTGGTGGAGCATCACCTACGCTTTATTTTGGGCCAACGTTCCACCCTCCAGGCTATTTTGGTTAAATGCCACGTATTTTGGTCCAGTCATCGTTACACCGGCATTTTTAATTTTTACCCTGCAATTTACCCATCGGGAAAAATGGCTCAACCGGTCCGTCTTTGCTCTCTTAACCATCATGCCGGTATTGACAATTATATTTCTCTGGACAGATCCGTGGCACGGATTATTTTATGGCGGTCAAGCTACCAGCGGAGAAAGCGCGATTTTTTCTGGCGGACCCTGGTTTTGGACAAATGTTGTCTACTCTTACCTACTTAACCTGTTGGCCATCATCCTACTTTTCAAGAGCTATCTTTCTTCACATTCTCTCTACCGTCGTCAAATTGGGCTTGTTTTGGCTGCGGCGTTTATCCCGTGGTTGAGCAATATCATGAGCCTGGTCAGTTTGAACCCGCTGCCAGCGCTTGATCTGACCCCTATCTCATTCATGATCACCGGGATTATTATGGCTTTTGCTCTGTTCCAGTTTCGCTTCTTAGATGTGGTTCCCATAGCCCGCGACAAGCTCATTGAAAGCATGAAGGATGGCATTTTGGTATTGGATAAGCAAAGTCGAGTGGTGGATGCCAATCCAACTATGGCGGCACTGCTGGGCAGGGAGAATGCGTCAATCATTGGGCAAAACGCGGCGGCAATTTTACCGGGTTGGCCTCAGCTTCAGGTGCTTGCAGAGAAACCTGACGACGTCGGGCACGAAATTCAACTTCCAGGGAACTCGAGTGCTTTTTTGCATCTGCGAGTTTTTTCCCTCACAGATCGGCGAGGAAACGAGCAGGGGAAGCTGATTATTTTACAAAACATTACGGTGCGTAAGAAGCTGGAAGCCGAACGTGAAGAGCTGATCGATACCTTACAAAAAGCTTTGGGGGAGGTTAAAACATTGTCGGGGCTGCTGCCTATTTGCGCTAATTGTAAAAAAATTCGGGATGACCAGGGGTATTGGCAGGACGTGGCGGTTTATGTGCGTGACCATTCCGAAGCCGAATTTACGCATGGCATGTGCCCGGAGTGCATGGAGGCATACTACCCAGAAACATTTGCGCGGCAAATCCAATAGGTGCTGGCTGATCTTCTTCTCGCTCCGTTGGAAATTGATGGTAGTGCGGCGCACGGCCGTTTCCCCAAATAATTGACAAACTCCCTGATTTCTCTGTATCCTGCCAGTAGAATATGAAACGCCGGCATCCATTGGTGAAAGGGGAATCATCATGGGGGAACCAGATCCATCGGTTAGCGAAAGTTATGCCCAAGACAAGCTGTGTATTCACATGCTTGGGCCGCCACAGGTGATGTGGAACGGCCGTCTCCTGAAAATACCACGACGGCAAGTGCGTCATTTACTCTTCGTCTTGGCCGCAACGCCTCAGCCCGCGCCACGCGATCAAATCTATCCACTTTTTTGGGAGAGTGATACAGGCTGCTGTGCCCGCCGCATGAGCCATTTGCTCACCCATCTACGCCAGATTTTGCCACAACCCACCCTGTTACAGACAACAAACGAATATATTTACTTGTGCCCGGAAGCTGTTTATTCAGATGTCGTCGCTTTTCGGCAGTTTGCCAATGCCAAAGAGTCGCTAACGATAGATCAGCTTGCGCAAACAATTCAGTTGTATCGCGGCTCCTTTCTTGAAAGCTGTTACGCACACCGAAACAATTCTGCTTATGAAAACTGGGTCTTAGGCCAACGACACGAATTGGAAAGGACATACTTGCTGCTCCTTAAACGGCTTCTGGATGCCCAGGTAGGGCAAAATACACATGCGGCCATCGAGACAGCCCGCCTGTACCTCGCTACAGACCCATTATCGGAAACTGTACATCATCAATTGATGATACTTCACCATCAAATTGGCGATCGTCGGGCAGCTTTACAGCAGTTTTATGCCTGTGAAAAACAGCTTAAAGAGGAATTGGGCATTGCGCCGCAGCCAGAAATGGTGACTCTTTATCAGCAATTACGGTCAGACGAGTGGCAAAAAACGCCAGCCCTTGCACCGGTTGTCTCGATAAGACCGGTTGATATGGGTATACCGCTGGTAGGGATCGAACCGGAATTGGATGCTTTGCGGGTAATTTTCACTGAGGCGTGTCAGGGAAACGGCCGTGTTGTTTTGCTTTCTGGTGAACGAGGCGTGGGTAAAACGCGTTTAATCGAGGCATTTGCCACGTCGGTAAAACAGGAAACGCCAGTTATATTCTGTACCTGGCCGCCAGGCTGCCAGTTTGCCTATTTCTGGCTGGCAAGAAAACTGATCGCTTTTGCTAAAAATACCCACGCTCACTTTCACCCCTGCCTGAACCGATTGCTGGAAATCGAAGATACCCTTTGGCCAACGACTGCGGCTGGCGAATTAGCACAAATTGAAGAGGCGATCTATCAGCTTATATTGGACATTACCCGGCGAAACGGCCGTTTTATCATTTGTCTGGACAACCTGGAAGCCGCCGACTCGGCTACCCTCCATTTAATTACCCGCCTTGGTCAGCAGATGGCAGGGCTGCCTTTGTTCGTGCTGGGCGGCTACTGCTGCCAGGGAACGCCAAACATCATGCAACTACAGCAGCAGCTAAACACACTGGGCGTTCTGATAGAAAAGAAGATTTCAGGCATGGACCTGACAGCCATTCGGGCCTTGTTAACCCATTTGTTTGGCGATTTCCAAGGGCGAGACGAACTCGCCCAACAATTAAGGACGATGACCGGCGGAAACACCTTCTTCGTCGTGGAAGTAGTGCGCGCCCTGGCAGAATCAGAAGCTGCGGCGTTTAACCATAATCACCTGGATATACCAATCCCTCAAACAATCGAGCAAGTCATTACTAACCGTTTGCAAAACCTCTCCCCGTTAGCGCGCCAAATTCTGGAAGCCGGGGCAGTAATCGGCTATTCATTTACCTTTGCAACGCTACAGCAAACATCTGGGCGCGGCGAAGCCGAAACGATGACTGCGCTGCAAGAACTCATCGCCCGTTATTTGTTGACAGCGTGCGGCAAGACCTATCGATTTCAGCACCAGATCATCCAGGAAAATGTCCTGGCGACCATGGAAACGACCCGCCGGCATCTATTACAACGACGCGCAGGCAGGCTGCTGCCACATCATATGGCTGACCCGGTTCGGTAGAGCGCAGAGTAATTGCCGGTTTTGCACACGGCCGTTTTGTGGACAATTTGTAGCCATTGTTTTGATACAATGCGCGGAAACAGCCAGCATCACCACATTTCAGGTCAAAAGGTTAAAGTAAATTTGCTAGCAGGATGGGAGTCGCTGTACGCGCCACCCTCTTCCTGTCGGCACACGATGGGGGAAATCTAATGAACAATCGGGGAATCCGCAATTTAGTTGTGTTATTAAGCCTCCTGCTGCTGTTAGCGCTGCTAACCAGCGCCGTCGGCGCGAGGAAAGGGGAAGAAACGGCCGGGAACAACCTGTCGTTTCCGGTAATTTGGGCTGAAGGTGTGCAAAAAACCTTGCCAGGCACAGCGGGCATGTCGCCAATCCTGACTGGCAATTGGTGGTATTGGTGGGGAACCGATGCGGAGGGAAACCCGCTCAGCTGCGAACCCAACCCGGCCAACACCGATCTTTGCCTGGATAATTCCATACCCGGCGAAGGGTGGGTAAGAGCATACCTGCAAAAAGATGGGGGAAACATTTGGCAAGCAGACAGCACCGACTGGAGCGACCGCCCGGTGAATGTGAACCGAATTGATTGGGGCGACAACCTGGAATCGGTTGATTGGTACACGCGCTCCAAAGTACGTACAGAAGTGGTGTTGTTCCAGGACTTGCCCGAAATACTGCAAGAGTATCAGATGCGTCACGTTTCTGGCTGGGGCATTGATGAGGTGCATGGATTGGCCGTAACACCCGAAGGCGCAGTACTGGAAGGGCCTGGCCTTGAAGCAACCATCTATTCAAACTGTGCCCGGCTTATCATTCAGAAACTATACGTCCCCAGGACCGACCCACGTCTGGCAGATTTGGTTTGGGTTCCCGGAGAAGGGTGGGATGAGCCAGAAGGCTACCCCAGTAATTTGATCAATTCAGCTCTCTTCAACAGCGCGGTCCATGAAGGCATGGATGGCCCAGGTTATTACAGCGCAGAAATCAATGTGAAAGGCCGGATCATTTACGGTTACACTTGGAATGTTCGCCGATTAAACGAAGGCGCAGGCGATTACCGCATTACGTTTAGCCTGGACGCTGTATGCGGATCAGTGGGACAAAACACATTCTTCACCGAAGAGACCGAAATTATTGTGCCGTTGGAAACAGAAACGCTAGCTGAAGGCGGTGACAGTGGTGGGGGAACGGCCGTTCTCGTGCCTGAAAACGACCTGACCTACATCGATATTCGCATTTTGAGCCGTGGCGGTGGTGGCAGTCGCGCCATCATCAGCGGCACTCGTTAACCGATCAAGTCGATCAAAAAACCTGATGGGCTTGCAAGCGCATCAGGTTGCCATTCATCGTAGAAGCCTGAAACCGCGTTCCACCAAAAGGTTAGAGCGCGGTTTTTTTTCTGACAATGCAGCGATACCTGCCAAAATTAATTGGGGGCGGCGGCTGGCTGGAAGTCGAGGCGCAAGACGTGACCGGGGGCAAACACGGCCGTATCCTCATACAAAACCAACGATGCCCGCGCCGCTTCATCCACGTAGCGCAGCTGCACATGGTGCTCGCCGCCCGCCACCGCCTGCAAGACAGGGGGTAGAGAGCCATCAGGGTAAACGGCCGTCGCAATTGGCCGCGTTTGCACCACTTCGCCATCAATCCACAGTTTTAACTGCCCGCTGGGTCCAGGCGCAAGCTGCACGCTGCTCAGGTAGGCAGATGGATCGGCCAGCGTCAACTGGGAAATGGACGCCTGCACCGTTTGCGGCTGAAAAGGCAAATCGGTGATAAAAATTTGGATGAGCATGACGACAGCCAGTAACGCAAACGCAGTGGCGATATTGCGCCAGGTGAAAGGTAAAAACATACGCCGGCTGTTAAGGTAGTCCGGTTCTGCCGCGCCGGTTTCGGGGTTTACGGCCGTTGGCGGTTTCATCTCAATGGCCTGAGCAAAATCATTAGGCGGCAGCCAGGCAGCCATGATGGGCGCATTGGCATAGGCGCGTTTCAGGCGGGGAACTCGCTCGCGGACCAACCGTTGTTCTGTCCATACGTTGCCTTCGCGATTGGTGCAATCATCCGGCGGGCAGCCAACAACCTGCACGGCCGTTGCCCCGGCATTCAACGTACGAACGAGCAAATCGGGCGGGGCTGTGCCCACGCACGGCAGGGTAATCACTTCCACCGCCTGATCGGATTGAGCAGGAGGATTATCGGTCAAAAATGGTTTGGCGCCATGCGCCGCATGACGTTCGCAAGTAAAAATCACCTTTACCTGCCCTTCTGGCGCTTTTGCGCGGGCAAAATCCAACTTCGAAGCGACCGTATCCCACAAAATTTCCGGTGAATCCTGACCCATCGTCACGGCAACGCCATCACAAGACCCCACGCAAATGCCGCAAGAAACGCACAAACTGGGGTCTTCGATGGCAATAAATTTGTGCGGCTTGCCATCATGGCGTTCCACCATTTGAATCGCGCCATAGGGGCAGTCCAACGCACATTTGGTACAACCGGTACAACGGTCTTTGATGATGTGCACTTTGGGCAGAGGCTCGGCTTTTTTACCCTTAGAAATCCAGGGCAGCACAAGGCCAATGAGCGTAACGACGGCCAATGACGCCCATAAAACAATACCCGCCGCTGAACCAACGGTAGGCAAATAAAACAAGAAAATTGGGTCAATCGTCAGGGAACCAGGAAGTTGTGCTGTATTGGCCTGCGGCAGCATACCCAAAGGAAAGATAATGGCTCCCAGCAGCAAAACAATGCCCAGTCCCACGGTCCATTGGGAATCTGGCAGCCACCGGGCGCGGCTGAGGCGTTTGATGTGCAGCCAGAAGAAAACGGCCGTTACAATAAACAACAGCAAATGCACAGCCATCACCAACCCGATAATCCACCAGGTATTTTGCGCCAATTCTGCCTGGATCAGGCGAATAAACAACACCGGCCCCCAGGAGGTAAACCGCTGCAAAAAGCCCACAAAACCGTCGGAAATAGCCTGCGCCCGCTCATCCCAAATCAGCCAATAGCCGGTGACGCCGGCCACCCACAAGAACACAGTCATCACAATGCCGGTGACCCAGGCCAGCCAGCGTGGTCCGCGAAAACGCTCCATAAAGAGTGTGCGATATGCGTGTAACAAAGTGGTGATCACCAACGCGCCAGAAGCATACCGATGGACGGCGCGAATGGTTCGGCCAATAAACTGGCCTTCGATGCGGGCTACGGCATTGTAGGACAGGTCGTAACCGTACTGAAAAAACATGAAGAGATAAATTCCGGTCAGCCCAACAACAAGCAGCAAGAAAAAAGCAATGGTTCCTGTGTGATAAAACGGGTTAAAACGCAGGCTGCCAACGAGGCGGTTGACTGGTTTTTCAACGGCCAGAGCGGCCTTTTCCAACCAATGCGCCCAGGTGGTTTGTTGCGGCAGCCAATGGGAAAGCGTGTGGGAGGAACGGCCGTTCTCCACTCTTTCCCCAATTCCCCCCCAGGTCACATCATGCTCATGCTCCTCATCATGATCCAGCAAATCAGCAACAACCTCTTCAACCAACACGGGGTCTTCAATCGGTGTCTGACAATCGCTTTCCGGATCTGCGCCAGGCAAAACCTCTGCTTCCTGTTTTTTCCTTCGTATCGACATTGTTCGACCAGCTCCCTACACCATCCCACTACCACCAAAGCCAGATAGCAGCAAGGCACACCTGTTACCGCCAAATAAAAATGTGGCTTTGTGAAGAAAGCCAACGCTCCTAATCACAAAACCACATTTAAATTAAAAACCCGACAAACTAGCTTCCGCTATTTCAGCGTCAGTAAATAAGCAACCAGGTCGGCGATTTCCTGATCATTCAATTCGGCGCCAAAGTTTTGGTACATCACACCCGGGGTAAATCCATCCACGATGTGCGCATCAGGCGTAACAATCGACTCATGCAGATATTCTTCGGCCGACATGCCCGCAACATACGTCGCGGCGCGGGTGCCAACACCTGCGTGCGATGGGCCAACCAACACAACATCCGGTTCCAAAGAATGGCAGGTCACACAACCTGGCGCACTCGCCGTACCGATCGTGGTTTGCTCATACAATTTTTGTCCACGGGCCGGATTGCCAACAACGCCAACCGAAGCTGTTTCACTACTCGCATCGCCACCGCCGCCACATGCAGCCAACACCAGTGACAAAGCCAAAACCAAAACCAAAATCATCAAAAACTTACGCATTGATTCTACCTCCATTTAACATAAACTTTGAATGGCAACACAAACAAACCAAATTGCTTAACGCCAACCAAGGCTTAGCCAGGAGAAGAGGCTTGTTAAACAGGCTTCCCCCTCCAGTCCATGACACCCATGGCTGATTAATTTGTTCGATGCCTATTCGAATTATTAAGAAGACAGAGATTATACCGCAACACAAAGGTCGGTGGTAGCCATCCCCATGCGGGTCTGCACCTTGCTTAACAGGCGAAAACCTCTGTCTCTAACTTACAAATCTAACCCTACCACACCTTAAAACCAGGCGAGGTCATGTTGGCATTGGCAATCATATCGAACAAGATCGGTCCGTAAGCCACAAGAATCAAAACAACAGTAATGGCCAGCCAGGGCTTCCAATTGTCCAGCCAGGCTGGAGCCGGATGGTCATCATAAGCTTCGGCCACTGGCATTTCGATAGGCGCTTCCAGCCGTTTCTTCGACAAAACAGTCCCAATCATGTTCGAGTAGAACAGCAAACCGCTGATACCCAGGATAATACCGCCGATTGCCGCTTCAATAAGCATTGGGTTCCAGGCATCAGACGCATAGGCCGCAACACCAACCATCGTACGGCGGGGCACACCAAAATTCAGACCCAAGATGTGCAGACCATTACCCATCAACAACATCCCGGCAAACCATGTCCAGGCCTGCACCAAAGCGACCTTACGGTTCCACAAAGGTTTACCGCTCAGTTTGGGCACGAGCCAATACAAGATACCAAAGAATGTCAGGGTCACGGCCGACCCAACCGTCAGATGGAAATGGCCGGGTACCCAACTGGTGTTGTGGATAACCAGATTCAGGTTGTAAGAGGAATTTGTCAGGCCACCGATGCCACCAAACACAAATAAAATCATGGCCAAATTTTGCGCCGCGTAAGAAGGATCACCCCATGGCAGCGCGCGCACCCAACCCAATAATCCGGTACCGCCATTGTTCCGTCCCCCAATTTCCAGCGAGGCGACGACGTTAAAGGCCGTCAACATGCTGGGAATAAACAGGGAATAGGTAAGTAATCCGTGAAGGAATTTCCAGCCCGCAGGTACGCCTGGGTCAAGGTATTGGTGATGCAAACCCACCGGAACCGACAACGCCAAAAACAGCCAGAAAACCAAACGAGCCAGAGGTTCGCTGAATAATTTCCCGCCTGCCTGTTTGGGCATCATCCCGTACCAGGAAACGTACGCCGGCAAGAGCCAGAAGTAGACCAGCGGATGACCGGTAAACCAGAAGAATGTACGGGCAAGCTGGGGATCGATACCTTCGACCAGACCAAAAGACCAGGGGATAACCATGACGAGGAGTTCGGTCGCCACGCCTAAAGTAGCGATCTGCCAAAGCACCATGGTAATCAGTGAACCCAGGGCAATAATGGGTGTTTGCACACCGGGGTTTTCTTTCCGCCAGGCGAAGTAAGTAACGTAAAATCCCCAACCACAAATCCACGAGCCTACAACGACTAATACCAGGCCGATGTAAAAGAAGGGGTTGGCCTTCATGGGTGGGTAGAAAGTGAACAAAACCGTGGCCAAATTCATGAGAATCGGAATGGCCGCCATGATTAACCCAATAATCATGGTAATCAACCCGACCGCATTCAGTTTGGGTACGGTTAGCTCTTTATTCAGGCTTCGGGTGATGGTAAATGTGAAGAAGCCGACGATAAAAAAGGTCGTCCATACCAACGCGTTGAGGACAGCATGGAGGGTAAGACCTTGATAATAGCTAGCGATGCCGATTTTGTTTAAAGTGGAATATAGATTGACGCCAACATATTCCAACTTTTGCAGCGGGCCAAAAAAGCCGCCGATAAAGAGGGCGGTCATGGCCACACCCAGGTGCCAGGCGGTTAATTTATTTTCTCGTGCAAACATGTCTGTCTTTTCTCCTCTCCTGCGTTATTGCTCGGTCACAATGATTTTACCGGCCATTGTTTGGTGTCCGACGCCACAGTATTCATGGCAGATATAGTCATATTCTCTTGGTTCGTCGAAAGTGACAGTCAGTTTGGAAACTTCACCTGGCACAATTTGCATATTGACATTGGTCTCGTTGATGCGGAAGCCGTGCTGGACATCTTTGCTGGTGACGTAGAAGGTAACAGTAGAGCCTGCTGGAACGGTGATTTCACGCGGGGTAAAAGACCAGATTTGAGCCATGATGTAGGCATTGTACTTGCCCGGGCCGACTTCATAGAGGCCTGGTTCGCCAAAGAAGTTGCCTGGCGCAGGAGTGGCAATGGTACGTGGATCAACTCTGCTTTCGGGGAGCGGCACTTGAATGCCATAAACAAAGCTGCTGACGCCAACAGCAACAAAGAAGACGGCAATCAACGCCACACTGATGATGATGTAAATTTTCTCGCTGCGGTCTACGTGGATCATGGCGTAATGGTCACTCCTCGAGAGAGCATCGTGAGATACGCGCTGCCCCACAAAGCGATAATGAGCAAAATAAAGATGATCATAATCGCCACGGTACCCTGGGGGACTTTATACTTCTTCTTTTCCATCCAAAACCTCCTTAAATTTTACAAAGCTGCAAATTTGATCAATGGAGCAGATATCGCACGTCGGCGGCCATATCTTCTCCGGTTACACCAAAGGGAAATACGAGGCGTAAACGGCCGTCTTGATCCATCACACTCACACTCGCCGTATGATCCATCAGGTAGCCAGTCGCCGGCGTACCCTCATGTTTGGCGTAATAGATCCCTAACTGCGTCGTGATGCCCAATAATTCACTCTCATCGCCAGTCATCCCAATAAACGAAGGATGGAACCGTGTCACATACTCCCCCAACTTATCTAACGTGTCGCGTTGTGGATCCACAGAAATCATGATTACCTGCACGTCCTCTGCGTCACGCCCTAATTCACTCATCATCCGCTTCAATTCGGCCATCGTCGCCGGACAAACATCGGGACAAAATGTATAGCCGAAATACAACATAACCACTTTCCCCCGAAAGTCGCGCAAACTCATCGGTTCGCCGGTTGTTGAGGCCAATGTAAAATCCGACAAAGGCGGCGGCGATTCAATAAGCATTCCATGAAATTGCCGCGGCCCAATTATTGGAAGTCCCTGGCTAACGCGAATCAAAGTCCAACCGGCCGTCAACCCAAACAACAAACCAATAACAACCAATAACGTCAGTTTGCCGGGCGTTAATTTCTTGGCCCTCTCCGTTTTGAGGGCTGATTCATTTTCCGATTCTGACACATCAGTTGTTACTGACATTTCTACTCCATTGCTGCAAGTGAATAAAAGCCAGAAAAACCATGCCGGTTCTTCTTTGCCTTCATAAACGACAATTGATTGCTAACGAGGATAACATAAAAATAAATGAGCCGCGTCATAAGCATAATTTGCCACGCCTTGACGATTTTTTACTTCTTCGGCCACCAGACGAAAATCTCGTAAAATTCGGTCTGTTTCTGGAGCGTCTGTCCAGTATTCTCCTCGCAGCACCCCGGCGCCATCGACAAGCATAAACGCCGGGCTAAAAATAAACTCGCCCGGATCTCGTTCCTCATAAAATACACCAAAACCACCGCCAATAACCCATTTCAACCGTTCTGGCGTTCCTGTCATAAATGTCCAGGTTTCCGGATCAGCGCCCAACTGGGTCGCCGCGGCTTTCATTGCAGATGGCGTGTCACGTTCCGGATCAAAGGATATGGTGACTAGTTGTACTGGAATCCCACCGGTATCTACCTCATTAAGGCGCGCCTGTAGTTCTTGCATTACTCCGGTTGTTTCCAGGCAAGGGGCCTGGCAGTTCAGGTATGTAAAATTGTAAAGAACCAAACTGCCCCGGAAATCTTCATTCGTGACCGCATCGCCATTGGCATCGATGAGGGAGTAACCCGGAGCCAGCGTGATTCGTGGCAGCACCTGTATGGGACGGATGGTGACAAAAGCAAAGAGGCCCAACGTCAAGAATCCCAACACGGAGAAAATGATGGTTGGGAAATTGAGGCGAATGCCCCTTTTTTTACCAGGCTCTTTGGGTTTTACAGTTAGATCGCCTGAGACGCTCATTGACGAATTCCACCCATCGCTGCTGCAGGTTCAGTCGTGTCTGAGAAAAGATAGGAAAGATAATTTGGACGCTGCGGGTGCTGTTTGAGATTTTTTGCTTCCGAGGCCAAATTTTCCAATGTTACGCTTTGTAATTCTGCCACCAGGACAGCTTGCAGGCGTCCCCACAAGCCATGCACCGGGCAGACCATGTCTCGGGGGCATTCATGTGGGCGGACCAAACAGATGTTAATGCAGATTGGTCCTTCGATAGCCTCTATGATCTGCAAAACCGTCACTTCAGAGGCAGGTTGGGCCAAGGCCAACCCGCCCATTGGCCCAGAAGAAGTGCTTACCAGTGAAGATTTCACCAGATCTGTAGTTATTTTGTGTAAGAAGGCTTTGGGAACGGCCGTACGCCGGGAAATCTCTCGCGTCGACACGATGGCCCCCGCTTCCCGTTGTCCCAATTCAACCATGACTCGCATGGCATAATCTACACGTCGGCTAATCTGAAACATAATTATTGTGGACCTAATTAGTCCAAATTATATGAACAATACCGCACCTGACAAGTGATGCATCAAATTAGTGACATTTGTTACAAATATTATATGACACACATCATCTTGACAATTTTTGGTAAAACTGGCGACTTCACAGCCGCTTTCCAATACCATCCTGAGCCAGATCGAAAAACGCATAAAACCACCCTGAACTAAGCAACTCCACGCAAAGTAATCCCAATCCCAGACCCGATGTGACATATTTCACAGCGAAACCAGCTTCTATTCTTTATGATCAAGACAGAAAATGACCGAAGCAACCTCTGCAAATCGGCTCCGGTAAATCATTCAAACAAACATTTATGTGCTTACAGGAAGGTAATTATGGTAATGGCAATGTTCTTAGCGCATTTAGTGGGAGATTATATTTTGCAATGGGATGCTCTGGCTGCCTGGAAAAGCCGGGAACTGAAAGGCGTATTGGTACACGGCAGTATTGTATTTTTTGTCACCTGGCTATTCTCGCTGCCATTTAACCCTAACTGGTGGCCCGGAGTGGTCTTCATCGGCGTGACCCACATCCTGATCGATGCCGTGCAGTTGTACATAAAACCAGCCATCCCGGCGCTGCTGCGTTTTACCTTAGATCAGATCGCCCATTTCACCATTATCACGCTCGCCCTGTCTGTGGGCGGTTATCTACCAATCACTCACCTGACATCCGGCTTTGCCGCCGCTGCCCAGAGCGAGCGCCTGATGATTTATCTTTTAGGTTATGCCTTTGTCACCATGCCCGCCTGGGTGATTGTTAAATTTACAGCCTACGAGTTGGTGCAAGGTACGCCGCCTCAATTTCCCGGCCGCACCAATAAATACATCGAAATTTTGGAACGACTCCTGATGACAACGTTCGTCGCTTTCGGCCAATTCTTGCTCATTCCCCTGGTTGTCATTCCCCGTCTCGTGAGCGAATGGTCGGATGTGGTGGAACATGATCAGACAACTTTGTATCTGGTTGAATTGTTGGCCAGCGTTTCTCTGGCCGTTATCGTAGGGCTGCTCCTACGCCAAATCTAAATGAGGCTGTTCCCATGTTGGCAGCGCACTCTTCGGTTACACCCATGAACCAATCCGATCCCTGGCAAACCACACCGCTGTTTCGCAATCTAACCCAGGCAGAATTGGCCCAAATTACGCAAGATATGATTGAACGGCATTACCTGCCAGGCGAGATCATTTTTCATGAAGGCGACGCTGGACAATTGTTTTATCTGGTCAAATCGGGGCAAGTGCGTATTTTTGTGAACGGGTTGGATGGCAGCGAAACGTCCGTCATTTTGATGGGAAGCCCTGGCCAGATGTTTGGCGAGTTGGCGGTGATTGATGGATTGCCGCGTTCGGCAACGGCCGTTGCCATGCACGACACCATCCTCTACACCCTCACCCGCGAAGCCTTCAGCGCCCACATACGCACCATCCCCCAATTCAGCCTGAACTTCCTCCAGGAACTCAGCACGCGCCTGCGCTACAACACCCGGCAAATGGACAGCCTCGCTTCTTTAGGCGTCCCCCAGCGCCTGGCCCGCAAACTGCTCGAACTCGCCCAAAACTATGGCCAGGCGCGCGCCGACGGGGTCACCATCCACATCACCCTCACCCAGACAGACCTGGCCAGCCTGATTGGCGCCACGCGGGAAAGCACCAACAAATGCCTGCGCGACTTTCGCCAACAGCAATGGATTCGTATCTCCCAGGGTGTGATCACCTTGCTCGACCCCGAAGCCCTGCGCGCCCAAGTCGCCGGCTGAATCCCATGACGCACAGAAGGGCACAGGGCTGGCGATTGGCCAATCGCCAGCCCTGACCCTTACGCTCTCTGCCGCAGGGTAGAATTTATGCCACAAATCGCCTACACTATAGGCAAACAATCCTCTCATTTCGGAGACTTTTATGTGTGGAAGATTTGCTCTTATCACCCCTGGCGAAACAGTGCTGACTACCTTTGAAGTCGATTCCAACCCCCTGGACCTGGCGCAGATACCGCCCCGTTACAACATCGCCCCCACCCAACCAGTTTTGGCTGTGCGGGCCACGGCAAACGGCCGTCAACGAGAACTTACCCTTTTCCAGTGGGGGCTGGTCCCATCCTGGTCGCAAGACCCCAAAATGGGCGCCCGCATGATCAACGCTCGCGCAGAAACTGTAGCCGAAAAACCGGCCTTTCGCGCCGCCTTCAAACGCCGCCGCTGCCTCATCCCCGCCGATGGCTTTTTTGAATGGCAAAAAACGGCCGGCGGCAAACAACCAATGTACATTCACAGTCAGGATGAACGGCCGTTCGCCCTCGCCGGTCTCTGGGAATTGTGGCAAAGCGCCGACGGCAGCACGCTGCAAAGCTGCACCATCCTCACAACCACCCCCAACGAACTGATGGAACCCATTCACAACCGCATGCCCGTCATCCTGGACCCGGCCGATTACGACGATTGGCTGCATCCCGACCCCAAGCCAGAAATCGGACTGCACCTGTTACGGCCGTATCCGGCCGCAAAAATGGCCGCTTATCCCGTCAGCTCATGGGTCAACAGCCCGGCCCACGACGACCCATCCTGTCTGACGCCGCTTCATTAACCAAAATCCATACGCCGCGCAACACGAACCAAGGAACCCCATGCTCGACTCAGTTATCCAACTCTACCCGCTGCCCTCCGCCGAACGGCCGTTAACCAACCTCTACCTCGCCCACAACCTGCGCCAATACTGCCTGACAACCAGACTGCCCTTTGTCTATGCAAATTTTATCGCCAGCCTGGACGGCCGTATCGCCATCCCCCACCCCAACGGCGGCCTCACCGTACCCAAAAACATCGCCAACGAGCGCGATTGGCGGCTCTTCCAAGAGCTGGCCGCCCAGGCCGATTTGATCATTAGCAGCGGCCGTTACTTGCGTGATTGGGCCGACGGCCGTGCCCAGGAAATCCTGCAAACCGACGACCCCCGCTTCGCCGACCTGCGCGACTGGCGGCAAGAACAGGGGCTGGCCCCCCAGCCCGACATCGCCATTATCAGTGGCAGCCTGGATTTCCCCATCCCCGATGTGCTGACAGCCAACGGCCGTAAGGTCGTCGTTTTCACCACGGCCAACCCGGACCCAGCCCGCGTCCGCGAGATCGAAGCCCAGGCTGTCCAGCTCTACGTCGCAGGTGATGAGGCGAGCGTCGATGGGGCGCAGCTTGTGGCGCAAATGGGCGCTCTCGGCTATCGCGCCATCTACTCCGCCGCCGGACCCAAAATTCTGCACCTGCTCTTGCGCAGCAACGTATTGGACCGCCTCTATCTGACGCACGCTAACCGGCTGCTGGGCGGCCACCCATTCGCGTCTATTTTGGAAGGGGAACTGCTGGAAACGGCCGTCGACATGACCCTCCACACCCTCTACTACGATCCCCAGGCCCTCAACGGCCTGGGTCAACTCCTCACCGCCTACAACCGCGCCTGACCCACAGCGTCAGAAATGAAGCGTGATGCGCTTTGGTCTTTAAGAAAACAATCAGGTAATAAACTGGTCATTCTGAGCGGAGTCTTCGGAGCGAAGAATCCCTATCACTCGGTCATTTCAAGCAAATGGGATGCTTCGGAGGATACTTCGGCAGCCTCAGCACAGGCTCTCAGCATGACACGTCTCTCGATTACCGGATTAATTTTTTAATCTGCAATACGCATCACGCTTCACGCATCATCCGCCGCTTTCCAATATCAGCGCAGCACCACCTCCGTCCACGCTTCCAGCCATTCATCGCGGTGCGCCTCAATGTCCGCCGGAGCCACCGTCACCGGTTCGGCGGGGATTTGCGCCCAGGCTGTAAATTCCGGCGGCAGGGCAGCCCGTTCATTCACCGGAAAAACAAACATGTTCAACGGAATATCTTCCTGAAAGGTCTGGCCGAGCATAAAATCGACAAACGCCTGGGCCAATTCCGGCTGCGCTGTGCCTTTCAGGATGCCCACAAACTCAATCTGCCGAAAGCACATTCCCGGCCCAACCAGGCTGGCGCTGGGCGCGCTGTCTAAGGGCGGATCGGCGAAAATCACTTCGGCAGGCGGGCTGCTGGCGTATGAAACGACCAACGGCCGTTCCCCATCGCTCGCCACTGTAAACTGCCCATAATATGCATCCTCCCATCCGTTGGTAATCAGCACATCGTTGGCGCGCAAGTCGGCCCAATAATCCAGGTAGGTATACGGGCCATCCGTGCCAAACACGCCAATCGTCGCCAGCAAAAAGGAGAGTCCCGGACTGGAGGTGGCCGGATTCTCGGCCACCAACAGACCTTTGTATTGCGGATCGGTCAGTTCAGCCAGGGTTTGCGGCACAGGCAACCCCTTATCGGCAAACCAGGCGATGTCGTAATTGAGGCACACGTCGCCATAATCGACCGGCAGCAGGCGGTACGTGCTGTCCAATTCAAACGCCTGAGGCACATCCGCCAGGGCCGCAGACTGGTAAGGCTGGAATATCTCGGCGTCCAGCGCGCGGCTCAAAAAGGCATTATCTACGCCAAAAAACACATCGGCCAACGGGTTGTCTTTGGCCAGGATGGCCTGATTAAGCGCCGCCCCGGTATCGCCAGAGGGCAGCAGCACCACCTGGGCATTGTTGTCCGCTTCAAAGGCGGTCAGCACGTCTTCGCTGGCGGCAAAACTGTCGTGGGTCATTACGGTCAGGGTGCGCGGGGCATCTGCCAACCCTGGCGTGTCGGTGGATTGGTCGGTTGGCACGGCCGTTTCCGACCCAGACCCACCGCAAGCCGCCAACACCAGCATCAGAAATAAAAGTAAATAAGTTCGCATTTCGTTCTCCTTCGAAAATAAAAGTGGGTTAAGCGGGTGCCAATTGAAATTTAACAGGCTCCAACTGGACAGCGTAACCCAGTTTTTCTAACTGTTTGGTCAAGATATTGACCTTCACATCTTTGCGGCGTTGGTCAAAATAATC
>JAKQCM010000498.1 GCA_029559155.1 Chloroflexota bacterium | reverse complement strand
CGCCAATGAGATGAGCAAACACGATCCGGGTAAAACGCATTTTCAGGCGGTTTATGCCGCCCTGGGTGATGAAGTGGGCGTGACCAGTTACAAGGCCATCCCCCTGAAAGCCTACGAAACGGCCGTTTCCTTTCTGGACAACTGGCTGCTCGCCCTCAAGCAGGCTGGCAAAGAAGGCCCGGCTGAGACTGACGGATAACGGCCGTCTAACCGGCTCTTTGTGTGTGGAAGTAGTTCGACGTTTCTCTTCTCCAAGTTGGCACATCCGACGGCCGTCGGTTATCTTTGTACCATTCAGCCACAGCCCATGGAGGGTCTTATGAACGCAGAAAAAGTACGTCTGGCCGAAGCGATTGATACCTGGGTGCTGTCTGTCCTCAGCCAGGGCGGCGGCGACGAGCAGATTCTTGAAGGGATGCACGCCTACATGGACACCTTCAAGCAGCTGCTGGACACCTGCACCACGCTGGAAATGACCCTGCTGGCCCAGCGTTATGACGGTTTTTACCGCTTCGCCAACTTGCTGGAACGTCTGGCCCAGGCCATCGCCGACGGCGTCATCGAGGTTCCCCCAGACGCGCCGCTGCCGGACAGCCAGGACAAACCCAGGAAACCCCGGGTACTGAAACCCAAGCCCAAACGCCAGGCCGCCAAACAACAGCAAATCCGCCACGCGATTGACATGCTGCCTGTTTTCACCGAGATGATCCTGGGCACGCTGCAAAACACCGAGGAGCAGTATGCCTCCTTCCTGGAAGCCAGACCCAAACCCCATGTGCTGGATGACGCGATCGTCGACCGGGCGCTGCGGCTGTATCAGGCGCAGTTAGAAGACATCGCCTTGCACGAACAGCAGATGCAGTGGTGGTTGACCGAGCCATTGACTGAAGCGCAGCGCTACCAGGTCAACGATTTGCTCACCAAACTGGCGGGACTGCGGGATCTTAATCTGGCGCTTCTCGATTTGTTGGCCGAATTGAAACAGGGCACGATTGACCGGATTTTGGAAATGGACGATGAGGAACTCGGCCGTCGCGCCCTCGGGGGATATCTCTAGGATGGCTGACGATAAACTCTTCTGGCAAGGCACGCTCATTGCTGTGCAGCCGCGCATCCGCCTGACCCGCGCCTTTGACCAGCGCTCCCACACCTATTTGGGCTACGCGCTGCACGTTACGGGGCGAATTGACGACGAGGACGGCGAGTTTCTGGTAGGCATCGGCGGCGCCGCTCAAGCCAAACATCAGCTCCGCGCCGGCGATGTGGTTCAGGGGCGTTCAGCGCCGGTGGCTAATGAGCAGATGGAACCGATTGGGTACTACAAAACGGCCGGTCTTCGGGTCATTCAACGGGCTGCGGCTGATGAAGGTGAAGCGCCACCCCCCTGGCGCGGCATCACGCCGGAATTAGAAACCTACCGCGAGCGCGGCCATCGTCGCCTGAGCGCTCAAACTTATGCCGGTAAATGCCGCAGCTGCATCTGGGGCTGCCGCATGGCTGTGGAAATACTCGTTGACCAGTGGAATCCCCGGCAAAGGCGGTATCGGACGGAGACGTTTTGTTACGGCCCCAAATCCTGCCCCTTTTACAAACCCGGCCCCACGCGAAAAGTGCCGGGACGCAAAGGGATGGTCTGGGAGGAAGAGGATTGGGTGGATGAAGATGCGACCTATCACCGGGATTGGGATGAATGAGCGGGCGCACCGGGAACGGTCCTGGTTAAGCGTTGGGTCGCCTTTATCGCTGACTGAAGCGTACAATCATTGGGGAGGTTGACGCCATGAAGGATATACGACAAATCGGCCGCCATTTCATCAGCGACGGGGAATTCAAACGGATGCTGCTGGATATTCTAGAATGGGTCGGCGTCCACATTGAGAGCCAAGAGAAGGTCACTCCGGTTGTGTTGCAATCCACCACCGCAGACCCGAACCGGATTGAAGCGCTGGTCATTGGCGGCAGCACCATCGACCAGCGTTAAAACCAGATTTTGGTGCGCATCGAGCGGCGTGGCGGGCTGATGCAGGCGGGTGGCGAATTGAGCGGCCACAACCTGCACAACCTGTTGGGGAACGGTAGATCAATGGGAATCGGGTAGAAATTAGACCCAAATGCCTGAGACGCGCTCGCGACCCCCGGATCGTCTTCGGAGTGGCTGTGGTTCTCAGGACAACGATCCGTTCTGTCCGGTTTTTCGGTTCGCGTACACGTCGCCCCTCACGGCCGTCCCCCCACCTATCACCCACAAAATGTGCCAACAATCGTCAAACATAAAAACAGGCCGACACTGGGCCAACCTGTTTCGTGTGATTCTCAAACTGCGGGAACGACTTGCTTATTCCGCACCACGGCCGTTCTGCCGCCGCATCTCATCTGACAACCCTTGCAGCAAAGCAACCATCTTTTGCAAGCTGCTGTAAATGCCTCCTGTGAAGCCCACCAGCATGAGCAACAAGGCAATGACAAAAAGTAATCCATCCATGTTACGCAACTCCTTTGTTTTATTACCGAACGATGACTGGCAGATGCACATTCAAGCCCTGCCACTCCACTGCGCCGATGTCGCAGCCGTTGAAGATCGGGCGCGGAGTGCCTAACTGGTCGGTGCTGCCAACGGCCGTTTCCGTGCAAATCGTCGGTTCGGCCGCGTCCACCACCGGGCTGCCCACCTGCGGCGTGCGTGCACCATCCGCCAGCGGCGCCAGCAGCGGGTCCACATTCACTAAATCCGTCATCTCATTAAAACAGGTATCGTCGTCACTCAGGTTGTATCCGATTGAGGCAATCGTGCCGCTGGCGTTGGTGCAGGCAGCAAACGCCTGCGTCGAATTCGCCACAATGCTGTTCCCCAGCGTCGCGTCACCATTTAGCACATGCAGCTCAATCCCAAACGTTCCCAAGAACACACCATTGTCAGCCACCGTCGCGTTGTACAATCCCAGGCTGCCATTCGACGATACAAAGATACCGCCAACCGTAATGCCAAAGTTGTCGCTAATGGTGCTGTTGAAAACTAACATCTGCCCGCCAACCGCTATGCCGCCGCCGGACGTGGCCGCATTGTTGCCTATGATCGCACTCTCACGCACGATGGTACTGCTTCCTGCTAAGGTATAGATACCGCCACCAAAACCATCATTATCATTGTCATTATCCAACGCCACGTTGTCCTGCACCGTGCTGTTGAACACGTTCAGCGTGCCGGCGCTGTAGATGCCGCCGCCGCCGGTGTTGGCTTCGTTGCCGCTGATCACGCTGCCCTGCGTCACGCTTAGCGTTGCTTGATTACAGATACCGCCGCCAGGCCCGTCTGTCGTGTTGGTGTTAATTACCCGGCTATCAATCAGTGTCATGACGCCGGTGCCCGTGTTGCGAATGCCGCCGCCGCAGCCGCCCGCCACGTTACTAGATACCGTCGTGCGTGTCAGCGTGGCGGAAGCGTTGTTGTTGCTGAGGCCGCCACCTGTACCGAAGCTGGTGTTGCCGGTGATGGTGCTGTCAATCAGAACCATGATGCCGCCCAGGTTAGCGATACCGCCACCGCCAGCCGACGCCTCATTCCGGCTGACCTCCACATCGGTCAGGTGCAGTTCGGCATTGTCGCCGCTGCTGTTGATAGCCGCACCCGTCTGGGCATTGTTCAGGCTGAACGCGCCGCCGGTAACCGTTACCTGGCCGTCGTCGTTGTACAAACCGCCGCCCAGGTCCACATCGCCGCCCCGTGTAATCACGTTCACCATCTCAAAACCAGCTCCATGAACATGCCAGACACGGTCACCGCCGTTGATTTGCACAACGGCCGTTCCCCCCACTGCCTCCACACGAATATCTACATCCGGTGTGGCGTTGTCCAAAATGTCCAGATCGCCCGTAAAGGCATCATCTTCACCTGCACCGGCGATGGTTAGATTGTACGTCTCGCCCCCATGTATCTGAATCACGTCCACGTCGTTGTCTGAACCCGCAGAACATTCCCCGACCAAACCAATCGAATTGCTGTTTGCGCGAAGCACCGCCTCGCGCAGCGAACATTGCCCATCATTCTCATTCACCACGTCGCTGATGGTGGTTACCACAATCACATTGTCTGCCTGCACCGGGGCCACGCCACGCAAACCTGCCAATACCATCAGGGCGAAAAAACCCATCCAAATAAATCCTGTACTTTTCATTTTGTATCGTCTCCTTGTTGAGATGGTTGTGGGGTAGGAACAACCGTTTCCTCCTGCCAGAACAGACACAACTGCCCTAGGCTCGTGAAAAAGCGGCGCTCGTTGCTGCCCACCTGCATAATCTGTGCCCGCCAGGTCGAACCATCCTGCCAGATACGTACCATATATGCGTTGTATCGTTCATCACTCGTCATCGGTTCACCTTTTGGAACTTCAATCGTTAATCGTTACCATCATACGTCGCTACCGTTTCAACACCGTTTCAAACCCGGTATAATTCACCCATGTCCCGTCTTAAGCTCTACCTGTTTGGCCCCATGCAGGCCATCGTCGCGGGAAAAACGCTCCATTTTGCCACCGCCAAAGTACAGGCGCTGCTGGCGTATCTGGCGCTGGAACCGGAACGGCCGTACCGCCGCGAACAGCTCGCCGCCCTCCTCTGGCCCGACCAACCCGACGCCGACGCCCGCCGCAACCTGCGCCTCACCCTGCACCGTCTCAGGCAAACCTTCGCCGAAGCCGCCCCCGACCTCGCTGACTCCCTGATCAGCGCCGGCCGCAGCACCGTGCGCTGGCACGGCGACGCCGTCACCGTTGACGTGGCCCAATTCATGCACCTGATCACTCAAACCGAAACCCACGACCACCCCTGGCTGGACGCTTGCGCCGACTGTCGCCAACGGCTGGAAACAGCCGCATCCCTCCTGGGTGGCGAGCTGTTGGCCGGGCTGTCCCTCGACGACGCCATGCCCTTTGAAGAGTGGCTGCTGGTGCAGCGCGAATTCATCCACCACCGCGCCCTGCGCCTTTACGCCACCCTCGCCGACATCACCGAAAACCGGGGCGACTACGCCGCCGCCCTCGACTACGCCCAGCGCCAGCTGGCCCTTGAACCGTGGTACGAAGCCGCCCACCGCCAGGCGATGCGCGCCCTCGCCCTCGGCGGCGACCGCGACCGGGCACTGGCCCAGTACGAAAGCTGCCGCGCCATCCTTGATAAAGAGCTGGGTGTGGAGCCGTCGGCGGAAACGGCCGTTCTCCACCAGCAAATCCGCGCCAACAGCCTCAGCGCCAGCCCTGCCGCCGTGCCCATCCACCACCTGCCCACCGACCTCACCCCTTTCATCGGCCGCGACGCCGAACTGGCCCAGATCACCGCCGCCCTGCAAGATGGCCGCAAAGCGGGAGACAGCCGCCTGCTCACCCTCATCGGCCCCGGCGGCGCCGGCAAAACGCGGCTGACCATCCAGGCCGTCAGGCA
>JAKQCM010000489.1 GCA_029559155.1 Chloroflexota bacterium | reverse complement strand
GATTGGAGATTGGAGATTGGAGATTGGAGATTGGAGATTGGAGATTGGAGATTGGAGATTGGAGATTGGAGATTGGAGATTGGAGATTGGAGATTGGAGATTGGAGATTGGAGATTGAACCCTCCAATCTCCAATCTCATCAAACCGGTCCTGTCTTAAGCCCGACCCAAAACGGCCGCCAGTAAAGCCATGCGAATGTACATGCCGTTCTGTACCTGACGGAAGTAAGCGGCGCGGGGATCTTTGTCCACGTTGTAGTGGATTTCGCCCACACGCGGCAGGGGATGCATGACCACCATTTTGTCTTTGGCTTTTTCCAGCAGTTCGGTGGTAATTTCGTAGTAGTTTTTCACCTCTTCGTACTGCGCCAGATCGGAGAAGCGTTCTTTTTGCACGCGGGTCACATACAGCACATCGGCGTTTTTGATGACGTCGGCAACGTCGTGGGTTTCGCGCACATCGACGCCAGCGTCGATGACATGGTTCATGGTGGTCAGGGGCAGGCGCAAAATCTCCGGCGAGACAAAACGCAGGCTGACATCGAAGTGCAGCAGCAGCTTGGTGAGGGATTGAACGGTACGGCCGTAACGCAAATCGCCCACCATGGCCACCTTCAACCCATCCACCCGCCCCAATTCTTCGCGAATGGTGAACAGGTCGAGCAGGGCCTGCGTGGGATGCTCGCCGGGACCGTCGCCAGCGTTCAGCACGGGGACGCTGGCATAATCGGCGGCCAATTTGGCCGAACCGATTTCCGGGTGGCGCAAGACGATGGCGTCGGCGTATTGTTCCAGCGTACGCACGGTGTCGGCCAGGGTTTCGCCTTTGCTGACAGAGCTAAACTGCACGCCCTGGGTAATCGGAATCACGCTGCCGCCCAGCCGTTCCATGGCAGCGATGAAGGAGGAGCTGGTGCGGGTAGATGGTTCGTAGAACAGACAGGCCAGGACATAGCCTTTCAGCAAGTCCGCGCTGCCAACGCGCTGCACCATCTCGCGCATTTCACGGGCGCGGTCGAAGATAAAAGACAAGTTGTCGCGGTCGAATTGGTCGACGGATAGGATGTCCTGGCCGGTGAGGCCGTTGCTGTTGGCCACTTTTTGGGTCATCGCGTCCAGGTTGAACAGGGGGGTTAATTCTTGATTTGACATGTTTTTCTCCTAAAAATATTGTGAAAAATAATTTTTGCTGTTTGAGTTGTGGGCCAGGGTTTATGGCTGGCGGATGAGACGGCCGTTTCCCGGTTGTGCCAGAACACGGCCGTTTTCGAATACAACCTCGCCGCGCAGAACCACCCGCGAGACCCGACCGGCAACTTCACGGCCGTTAAACGGCGTCCAGCCACACTTGGTGTATAAATTTTCATTGCGGATGATAGTGGGCGTCAGGTCCACTTCTACCTGCGTGTCCGGTTGTTCGGGCAGGTTAAAGATGCGGCGCGGGTTGGCGTGCATAAGTTCGATGAGACGGGGGAGGGCGAGACGGCCGTTTTGCACGGCCGTGATCATCAATGGCAGCGACGTTTCCAGCCCGGAAACGCCGGGTGGCGGCGCATCGGAATACTTTTCCGTCAGGGTGTGCGGCGCGTGGTCGGTGGCGATGCAGTCAATGGTTGTGTTGATGTGTTCCCAAAGCGCGGCCACATCGTCGGGCGTGCCCAAAATTGGCCGCATATCGCCCAGCGATCCCAACCGCGCCGCGTCGGTTTGGTCCATAAACAGGTGGTGGGGCGTCACCTCACAGGTAACCGGCAGCCCCTGGGCTTTGGCATCGGCAATCAGCTCTATCTCTTCGCGGCGGCTGACGTGGACAATGTGTACCGGCCGGTTGTACACCGCCGCCAGGCCGATGCTGACGGCCACGCTCTGTTTTTCGGCGTGAATGGCGATGAGTTTGTGGCGCGGCCAGGTCTTAAAACAGGCGGCCATGGTGGGCACATCTTCCACCCGCAGGCGGCCAAAGGTGTCGTTGAGGTAAATTTTGAGGGCGGCGGTGTGTTGAGCCAGGTCAGGCAGAAAGGCAATGTCCTGCGGGCTGGCTCCGGCAAACAGACCTACATCACAGCGGATATTGGCTTCTGCCTGGGCGAGGGTGGTTTCCAGAACGGCCGTTGTGGTTAGCGGCGGGCTGGTATTGGGCATCGCCAGAATCATGGTCACGCCGCCGGCCAGGGCGGCCGCTGTGCCGCTGGCAAAATCTTCTTTATGCTCACCGCCGGGCACGCGCAGATGGGTATGTACGTCAATTAAACCGGGCAAAGTAATGGTTGTCATAGGATTTGTCCTGCCATTTGTGAGTGCTTTTCAAACAAGGACTCTGTTTTATAGCTCCTGGGGATGGCGCGGTTGCCACTCTCAGGCAAAAAAAAAGCCCGACCCCTAAAAGGATCAGGCTATTCATCGTCTGCGTTTCGCAGTGGCAAAATGAAAATTTTATCTTGGTAGTTCCAGGTGAATTTGAGCATCTGATTGAGTCTCCTACTGCTTAGATTACACACCGGGAAGCTATCCTAACATAGTTGCCAGAAATTGCAAAAAATTATGTCGGGGAGATTGGCCCGATTTTTCCACCCGTTATCGCTGGAGGGTGGGCAGGAAGGCGGCGGTTTGGAGGGTGAACGGCCGTGTCTGTCCGGAATTCGGGTCTATTTGCAGCAGGGCGGTGTTCACTGCCTCGAAATCACTACCCTGAATGTCGCCGAAGGCGTTGGCCAGGGCGTCGTTGTCCCAGCGGGGGTCGGGTGCGCCGGAGATGTACCAGGGCGAGCCGTTGTCGGCCAGGATGAGGCCGTAGGTCTTCATAGCTTGCAAGATGACACGCGCCTCGGCCGGGTAGCCGCTGATATCGACGCTGGCTTTCAGACGCAGGCGCAGACCCATCGGCGGTAAGGCAGGGTCATCGCTGCCCGCGAAGTGGCGGGCCGGCCACAGGTAGCTGTTTTGTGTGCGTGGAGCGGTGAAACGCAGCGCGTGTTTGATTTCGCCGCTTTGCACTTCGTCGTAACGCACCAGGCCGGGAAAGATGGGTAATCCGGCGGCGTCGGCGGAGGTCCAGCCGGCGGGGCGCAGGGTGTATCCGGCCAAGTTAAATTTAGCGCCGGAATCGGCCTCCCAACTGGTTCCCCCACCGATGCGGACGGCGTTGTACAGTTCGTACAAGACGCAGTTGGCATCGTCGACGACCAGGACGTGGTGGTCGGAGCCGCCTTCGATGGGCGCGTCGGGCGGGATGGGGAAGGGGCCGGGGTCGCTTTCGCTGCCGTAGGCGGTATAGACAATGGGCACGGCGGGTTGGCCTGCGCCGACGACGGTGTAAGGGATGCCGATGAGGTTGCCGGAGCCGGGCGGCCAATCGCCTGAGCCGAAATCGGGGTGAAAGGTGGTGTCTAACCCGATGGCGGCGATGTAGGCGTTAGAAAGCAGATCGACGGGCAGGGTGTCGACGGCCGTGTTCCAGATATGGTCGGCGGGGAAGATGGGGCAGGCGGCGGGCGCGGCGGGTTGGTTGGCGGCCTGGAGGAACGGCCGTTGCCACGCCAAAACTACCGCGCCCAGCACCAAAACCAATAAACCCATCCACATCAATCGTTGCCAGATCAATCGCCCGTCCATACCACCACCTACCTTTCCCAACCCTCCATTGTAAATCGCAAATCTTAAATCCTAAATCGCAACTCCCCGCGCCCTACTCTCCAAACTGAATCCCTTGCGCCAGCGGCAGGTCTGTGCCCCAGTTGATTGTGTTGGTCTGGCGACGCATGTAGGCTTTCCAGGCGTCGGAACCGGACTCGCGGCCGCCGCCGGTCTCTTTTTCGCCGCCGAACGCGCCGCCAATCTCTGCGCCGCTGGTGCCGATGTTGACATTGGCAATGCCGCAGTCGGAGCCGCCGACGCTGAGGAAGGTTTCGGCGGCGCGCAGGCTGTCGGTGAAGATGGCGCTGGAGAGGCCCTGGGGCACGCCATTGTGCAGGGCGAGCGCTTCGTCCAGGGTTTCGTACTCCAGCAAATAGAGAATGGGAGCGAAGGTTTCGGTGGTAACGATGGCGGTTTGAGCCGGCATTTTAACGATGGTCGGTTCGACAAACTGCGGCCCGAGATCGGGGCGGGCTTGGCCGCCGGTGAGGATTTGGCCGCCTTCTTGTTGGGCTTGTTGGAGGGCGCGCTGCATGGCGGAAACGGCCGTTTCCGTCACCAACGGTCCCATCAGCGTACCATCAGCCAGAGGGTCGCCCAGGTTAACTTGTCGGTAGGCGCGCACCAATCGTTCCGTCAGTTCGGCGGCGATAGATGTGTGCATGATAAGGCGGCGGGTGGAGGTGCAGCGTTGCCCGGCCGTGCCGACTGCGCCAAACACAATGCCGCGCACCGCCAGGTCCAGATCAGCGTCTGGGGCAACGATGATGGCGTTGTTGCCGCCCAGTTCCAGCAGGGAGCGCCCCAGTCGTCCGGCGACGGTTTGGGCTACGCGGCGGCCCGTGGGAATGGAGCCGGTGAAGGAGACCAGCGGCAGACGCGGGTCTTCGGTGAGCAGTTGGCCGACTGTGCCGCCGCCGGTGACCAGAGAGAAAACGGCCGTAAGGCCATGATCCGCCATGACCCGATTGCAAATATGCTGCACGGCGATGGCCACCAACGAGGAAAGTTCGGATGGCTTCCAGATGGTCATATCACCGCAGACGGCGGCGATGGCGGAATTCCAGGACCATACGGCCGCCGGGAAGTTGAATGCCGTAATGACGCCGATGGGGCCGAGGGGATGCCATTGTTCGTACATGCGGTGGGTGGGGCGTTCTGAGTGCATGGTCAGGCCATAGAGCTGGCGCGAAAGACCGACGGCAAAATCGCAAATGTCCACCGCTTCCTGAATTTCGCCGATGCCTTCGGCGCGAATTTTGCCCATTTCCAGGCTGATTAGTTCGCCGAGAGGTTCTTGCAGGTCGCGCAGGGCGCTGCCCAGGTCGCGCACGACGAGGCCGCGTTTGGGCGCGGGCATGGCGCGCCATGTCTGGAAGGCCGTTTGAGCCTGCGCCACGACCTGGTTGTAGGCTTCAGGGCTGGTGGGGATGAATTGGGCGATGGCTTCGCCGGTGGTGGGGTTGTAGGAGGTGATGGGTGTATTGGCGGTTTGCAGCCAGGTGTCCGGGCCGGTGCAGGTGCCAGGGTTAACGGCCGTCAGGTTCAGTTTGTCGAGCAGGCTTTTCATGGGAGACTCCTTGTGTCGGTTTTGGGATCACTTGTTGATCCTGATGGGATATTTTACCAGTGTGAAGCGGAAAGTGCCGGATATCATCGCTTTTTTGGTACGTTTGTCATATTATTTCGATATCGATTTGGTCATGATTCCTGATGATTCGAGCAATCGTAGGCGGCATAATACTACAATGCCGATGAGAAACAGCAGCTTTAGGGTAGCATAATTTGGGGAGTCCAGACACTTTGGTCAGATTACAAGTCTGCCAGGGAGCTGTTTAGGCAGCCGATGTCCTGTGCCATTGGCGCCGATTGTTGAGAATGCGAGGCAGGTGTGACCCGTAAAGGAGTGTAATAACATGTCAGTTTCATATACCGGTATAAAAAGAGCGTTGCTGGGGACTCCATTCCCTACGCATAACGAAATCCACGAACGTCTGGACAAAACGCGCGGGTTGGCTATCTTTGCCTCTGACCCAATCAGCAGTAACGCGTATGCTACAGAAGCGATCATGAGTGTCTTGATTCTACTGGGCAGCGGCGCGTTGGCGATGACGCTGCCCATTGCCATGGGCATCATGACGCTGGTTTTGTTGGTGATTTTTAGTTATATCCAGACGATTTTGCATTATCCGGATGGCGGTGGCGCTTATACGGTGGCGAAAGACAATTTGGGGACTTATCCCTCGTTGTTTGCGGCGGCGGCTTTGCTGTTGGACTATATTCTTACGGTGTCGGTGTCGGTGTCGGCGGGGGTGCGGGCTATTACGTCGGCGTTTCCGGGGACGTATGATTATCGGGTGTTGATGGCGATAACGGCCGTTTTCATCCTTACCTGGATCAATTTGCGTGGCGTTCGGGAAAGCGGCACCATCTTTGCCTTGCCAACCTATGCTTTTGTGGGCGGCGTTTTGTTGGTGGTGGGCATGGGGCTTGTGCGGTTTACGGGTTTGTTTGGCGTGCCGGCTCTGGTTCCGCAGGTTCATAATGTGGCGGGTATTCAGCCAGTTTCCCAGTTTTTGTTTATCTGGTTGGTGCTGCGGGCGTTTGCCGCCGGTTGTACGGCTTTGACCGGCATCGAGGCCATCAGCAATGGGGTGCAGGCTTTCAAGCCGCCGGAATCAAAAAACGCCGCCAAAACAATGGTCGCTATGGGCGTGATTGCCATGTCGCTGTTTGTGGGTATTACCTTTTTGGCTACTCACCTGAACATATTGCCCTCGGAATCGGAGAGTGTATTGTCGCAGATGACGCGGAGCGTGGCCGGCGGCGGCGTCATTTACTATTGGGTACAGTTTTTCACCATGATGATTTTGATTTTGGCGGCCAATACCGGCTACCAGGATTTTCCGCGTCTTAGCTCGTTTTTGGCGAAGGATGGCTTTATGCCCCGCTGGATGACCCATCGCGGCGACCGGCTGGTTTACAGCTATGGCATTGTGGTGTTGGCCTTTTTAGCTTCGCTGCTGATTTTGGTGTTCCAGGCGGATGAAATTGCCATGCTGCCTTTATATGCTCTGGGTGTGATGCTGAGTTTTACGCTGTCGCAGTCGGGCATGGTGTTGTTGATGGGCAAAATTGGCAAGTTGAAGCCGGGCGAGTCGTTCTTTACCGGCGTGACGACGATTCATTTTGAAAAGGGCTGGCCCTGGAAACGGTTGTTGAATGCGGTGGGGGCGGTGACAACGGCCGTTGTCCTTGTGGTTCTCATCGTTACCAAATTCACCGAAGGGGCCTGGGTCATTGTCCTGGCCGTGCCGTTTCTGGTCGTGTTTTTCCGCAGCATCAACCGGCATTATGCCAATGTCGCCGAGTCGTTGAGTACGCGCGACCTGGAATTGGCGGATGTGACGCGCCCAGTAGCCAATGTTCTGATCGTTCCTGTGGCCGATATCCATCGCGGCACCTTGTATGCCTTGCAATTTGCCAAGACGTTTTCCGATGATGTGCGTGTCATCTCCGTGGTGACATCGGATCAGGAGCGGGAGCGGCTGGTCCGCCGCTGGAATCGCTTCCCCGAAATCACCAAGGATCTGAATCTGATTTGCATTGATTATGAGTATCGGGACATCCTGACGCCGCTGGTGGAGTACATTGAGCGCGTAAATTCCACTGAGTTTCCGAATGAGGTTGTGACGGTGGTAATTCCTGAATTCGTGGCCGAATCTATCGGCAGCCAGTTCTTGCACAACCAGACGGCGAATTTCTTGCGCTTCCGTTTGCGTGGGCATAAGGATGTGGCGGTGATTGACGTGCCGTACCAGATTTCTTAGCGATGAATTGGTGGTGGGGAAACGGCCGTTTCCCCACCACCATGCAAAACCAATCGGTTAAAAAAGAGCGGTTGTTCACCTGAACAACCGCTCTTTTATTTTTGCTTACTACGTGCTTTTTACATCCAAGCGGGCTGTTATTCTTTTTCTTCGGTAGTCGATTTCCAGCCGTCTTGCGACAATTTTGTGGGGACGCGGACGCGCATTTGCTTTTTGCCATCAGCCACCGACACAATGGTTTGCACGTCAATGTCTGGCGGCACGAGGCCAAAATCTTGCAGTGTCCAGATGGTGGTGATGCGGTCGCTTAAATTGGGCCACTGGTCTTTGGCCCACAGATACCGCCTGCGGCAAAACTGCCAGATAGGCTCCGGTTGAACGGTGGGTTCGAAGGCGCAGTATTCATGCCAGACCTGTTCGGGGTCCGTGAGCGGGAATAAAATGTCCAGCATCGCCCGCTGAACGACGGAAACATCCCGCCCGCGCTCCTCATCCACCCAATTGACGTGGTAGTTGTGAATGAACATGAAAATGCCAAAGTGAGAGAAATGTTCAATGCGCTGGGCTACCTGCTGGCGTTGGTTGTAGGCGTCGCGGAAGGTAGCTTCCAATTCCACGCTGGGTTCCTCGATGTGGTCGTCGTGATCAGGGTGGGCGTTGAAGAGAGCCGGGTCTACGTTATACAGGTAGCTGACCAGGCGTTGGATGCGGTCTGGCCCCATGTTAAATTTGGCAAATTGGCCATCGTGGATGGAATCCAGGACGGCGTTGGCAATGCCTCGTTGGCGCGCTTGATCGTGGGCGCGCTGGATGCCGATGTCGTAGACAGGTTTGGGCGTGCCGGGAGGGAATTGGGGAACGGCCGTTTTTTCCTTACTCGGCCGTTTTAGCCCACCATTAGCAATAAAAATCTGGAAGAGCGTGATGGTCGCCCCGGCCAGAATAATCGCGGGCAGCGCTTCTGTTTTCTGGGTGACCAGTACAATTAACATAAAGTAACTGGCGATCATGCCGCGCAGGCCGGCGAAGCGTAATGATTTGGACTCGTCGGAGCCGGGGGTGATGCCGCGCTCTTGCAAAATGTCATTGCGAACGAAAAACACTGTCGTGCTGGTGATGACAAAGGCGCTGACAAATCCAAAGGCATAATACGCTTCAACCACGATGACCTCCCGGATGATGGGTATGAGGATGGCCGATATGCCCCAAATCACGCCGATGCCGATACGGTCATCCATAAAAAAGCCGGGCAGCCGCCCTAACCGGGCAGCGTTCGCTGCCACGGCCGCGCCGCCCACGTAGCCGCCCCCCTGCGCCAACAACAAGATGATGGCCAGCAGCGTGCCGGCAACAAAGAGAAAAGTTTCGCCAGACGTACCGGATGTCGCCTCGCTTACCTTGCGTGCCAGAGCAATATCGGCGGCTAACCCCTCGATAATTTCGTCTTCCGACAAGCCGATGAGCTCTTCGGGCAGAGTTGGGTTATTGCTGAGTGGGCCTTCCAGGGCGGTGGCCGTGTATTCGGCGGCGTAAAGTTCCGCGGCGGCTAATTTGTCGGCATTGGTAATGACCACATTCTCCGGCGAAACGCCGTTGCCGAGCGTTTGCGCGGAAACGATTTCGTACTCGATGAGCAGGGTGCTGTATCCTTCGGTGGCCGGGATGTTCCACTGTCGCGCGGCGTAGAGCTGGAAAACCCCTGTGCCGATGAGAAAAATGGCAGCCAGCGTGAGGGCGGTATTGATGGTTTTCCATTTGGGGCGGGCAGCGTGTTTGCCACTGGCCGGAATGACTTCATAGCCGGAAAAGCCTAACATGGCGCTGGACATGGAGCGGAAAAACAATTGGAAGATGACCACTGTGGAGAGGGCGGAGATGTCTTGGGTGGCGCGGATGACGTGTTCCGTGACGCCGGCAAGCTGCAAGCGGGTAACGATGCCCTGGGTTAGAAAGGCCCATTCCGGATTGGAAACGGCCGTTGCCCCCACCATCCCCAAAGCCACCACCGTAAAGATAGTAAACGCCCCACCGCCAATTAAGAACAAGGGGACAGCCCTTTTGGGACCCATCGACACCAGAACCACCATAATGAAAAAGGCGAAGACCTCTGCCAGCAGGATGCGGTAAGGAGCCAATTCCGGCAAAACCAACATGGTCACATCGGCGGCGGAAATGGAGCTAATGATAATGGTGAGAATTGCATCCAGGAAAAAGAGGCTGGTGCCAATCCAGGAGAGCCAGCGCATTTTGGGCGGGCCAATGGCTTCCACCAGTGGGCCGCTGCCGCCAGCGTTAGGGCGCAAATAAGCGCCCGCTTTATAAGCAGGCACAATGCCCAAAAACAGCAACACAGAAAGCAAAATGAATGCGGCGATGGCAATTTCGTGGTAGCCCTGCGCGCCGTGGATGGCTAACAGGGTCTGGTAGGCAGCCACGCTGAAGGCGTCGGCGGCGATTTCAAAGATTAGCGCCAGCACGCCTAGCCCTGCGCCGCCAAGCAGCAATCCTTCCACCATCAAATTGGGCAGCTTGCGGTTGGCTTCTTTACGCTCGACCGGGTCAATATAATTTTTAAACATGGGGTAACTCTCCTATCACAGCATGAGGGTTAAAATGAACAGTCTTGCCGGACTATTCAACGATAAAAAATCTGAAGGCTTTTGTGGGGGCTGGCAATCTGGGGGAGATTTAAACGTTGGGAGGGTGTGCGGTAGTCAGAATGTGAAGCATAACGTGTCGTCATGTGTTTCAGTTTTCAGGTGTTGGCTGCCTGATTGTTTATGACCAGGGCAGGTATGATTCTCCATGGATGCTTGCGGGCAAAGGATTGGCGGATACTAAAAAATTATTATAGACCAGGTTATACCGGGCGACCACTCCATTTGCGCGCTGCCAGTTGCTGCTCGCCAGTCGGGTTTAGTGGGTTCCAGCAGGTAAAGTTGTTTGGGCTGAGGGATTACAGTAGACTGGATTCATGTCTGAATCATATATTGCCTGGGTTCGTCAACTTGTTGGCCGCCGCAAGATTTTTTTAGTTACGTCTTCGATCATCTTGCGTGATGGTGACGGCCGTATTCTCCTTCAGCACCGCACTGATTTTGATGTGTGGGGGCTGCCTGGCGGCGTGTTGGAAATCGATGAAGATATTCAGACCTGCGCCCGCCGTGAATTATTGGAAGAAACCGGTCTGGAAATGGGCGAGCTGCGGTTGGTGGGCATCTATACCCACCCGCAGTTTGATGTGACGTATCCCAATGGGGATGAAGTGCAGCAGTACACCATCTGCCTGACGGGTCTGGTTTCCGGCGGCGAGATGCTGCCGGACATGGTGGAAACCAAAGCGCAAGATTTTTTCGCGCCGGAAGATTTGGCCAGCCTGACTGTGCCGCATTGGTACCGGGCGATGATTCGAGATGGTTTGACGGGCGGGCCGCCTGCGTTTTTGCCGCCGTATGTGACGGCACGGCCGTTAGACCAGATCAAACTGATGCGCCAATTTGTGGGGCAGGGCCGGATGATCGCCGTGGGGGCTATGGCGGCGGTGCAACGAGACGACGGCCGTTTCCTCATGGTGCGTCGCTCGGATAACGGCACATGGACGTTTCCCGCCGGGTATTCTGACCTGGGGGAAAATGTGGCGCATACGGCCGTGCGTGAAACTCTGGAAGAAACCGGCTACCACATCACCATCGAGCGTATTCTGGCAGTCTACTCCTCGCCGACCTACCACCACACCTTTCCCAATGGCGATCAAGTTAAAAATGTGGGCACGCTGTTTTTGGCGCGGCTGGTTGGTGGGCAGCCTGTGCCAGACACGGCCGAAATTTCAGCCATCGCCTGGCTGCTGCCAGAAGAAATCATCCATCATGTGCCGGGGATCTTTCGCGACCTGTATGAACGTGTGTTGGCCAGTGTGCCGGAAGGCGTGTTGTTGGATTGAAAAGCAGCACAGATCGCAAAATTCTTTTGCTGGCAGGCATGGTTCTCGGATTGTTGGCTCTGGGAACAGCCGGTTATGTCTTGATTGAAGGGTGGGAGCCGGTCGATTCCCTGTTTATGACGGTGATCACGCTGACAACGGTGGGGTTTAGCGAGGTGAAGCCGCTGTCTACGGCCGGACGCCTGTTTACAATTGGGTTGATTTTGTTGGGCGTCGGCACGCTGGCCTATGGCGTGCGGACGCTGGGCGAGCTGATTTTAGAGCGCGATTATTTGCGGCAGTGGCGGCGGCGGCGAATTATGCGGCAGGTGAGAGTGATGGAAAATCATGTGATTGTGTGCGGTTACGGCCGTGTCGGGCAAAGTGTGGTGGAAACATTAAGTGAAGGGAAACGGCCGTTTGTCATCATCGAAAAAAATCCGCTCAACGCTGAAACCCTGCGGCAGCAAGGCATTTATGTTATCGAGGGCGACGCGACCCACGATGCGACCCTTTATGATGCCGGGGTGGAGCGCGCCTGGGGCCTCATCGTTTGCTCCGGAGAAGATTCCATCAACCTGTTTATCGTGCTGTCGGCCAGAGCCATCAAGCCCGATTTGTTCATCATTGCCCGCAGCATTGAGGGCGTGAACGAGGCAAAAATGCGCCTTGCCGGCGCGAATCGGGTCATTTCGCCCTATCAGATTGGTGGGCGGCACATGGCCAATCTGGCCATCCGGCCGCACATCACCGACTTTTTTGAAGTTGTGACGCTGGATAATGGAGAGGAAGTCTGGGTGGAAGAATTGGTGGTGGCCGAAAACGCCCGGCTGGATGGCAAAACGGTTGGCGAGGCAGACGTGCGGCGGCAAACCGGCGTTACGCTGGTCGCTTTGCGCCAGGACATAGGCGATGGGCGTATCTCGACAATTGTTCCCAATGCCAGCACCCGGATGTCCGCCGGAGATGAGTTGATCGTGTTGGGGACGCGGGAGCAGCTGTCGCAGTTGGAGAAATTGGCGCGATGAGATGGCGCTGGCGGTGGGCGGGATGGTTGGGCGGCGGGCTGTTGCTCGTGCCGCTGCTGCTGCTTTGGGCCGTTTCGGCGCGCACGATGGAGAATTACACAGACCCGGACGGCCCCATATTCACCGGAAATTTTGCCGGATCGCCGTCACAGATTCCATCACAGATTCGGGTGGTAAGCTGGAATATTCGTTTTGGGGAGGAAGTAGCCACGGCCGTGGCCGAGATTCGCCGCAACCCCAACCTGGCCAACGCCGATATTGTGCTGCTGCAAGAAATGGACGAGGCCGGTGTGGCGTATCTGGCGCAGGCGCTGGCTTATAATTATGTCTACATACCGGCGTCGGTTCACAGCCATCACGGCCGTAATTTTGGCATTGCAGTGCTGGCAAAATGGCCCATCAGCCGGCCGGAAAAGCTGCTGCTGCCCTTTGCCAATCCCAGCAACGGGCAGCGGCGCGCTGCCGCCAAAGCCGTGGTGCATGTGGGTGATTTGCCAGTGACGGTGTACAGCGTGCATATGGAAACGTATTGGTTGCGTTCGTTGGGCCGCCGCGCTCAGGCAACGGCCGTTGTGCAAGACATTCCCATTGGTCAGTCGCCGGTCATTGTGGGCGGCGATTTCAACACGATTTCCCAAACCGATGAGGTGCGGCTGGCCGGACAGTTTGCCGGTGTGGGGGTGGCGCACGCCCCGACCACGCCCTCAGTTTCCATTGCCGGGTTAGACGTGACAGCGGATCATTTATTTGCCCGGTCGCTGCCGGTGGTTGCGGCCGGGGGCGCGAGCACAGCGGCCAGCGACCACAAGCCGATTTGGGCGACTTTTTCTTTAATCGACTGATGGATCGCGCAAAAAACCCTAAAGGTTTTAGCGAATCTCTGGAAAACGGCCGTTGAATCGGCAAAACCCTTAGGGTTTTTATCGGAGTGACTGCGTAACTTGAATTATTGATCAGCATTCTGACGACGCGTGAGTAAAATTCGGATATAGTTAGAGTGGATTATATTTGAAGCAGGAGGAATAGATGGTGAAAAAGCGTTTGCGGTTTGAGTGGTTGACGGCCGTTCTCGGCCTTCTGTTGTTGTTATTTTTGGGCAGCGCTCAATCGGTTTTTGCCGAGGGCATTGTTTTTGGCGAGGTTGTAGCTGCCGGAGATGAGATAGAAGGCGACGTTGTCTTAAATGGCAATGACGTTC
>JAKQCM010000481.1 GCA_029559155.1 Chloroflexota bacterium | reverse complement strand
GTAGCAGGCAAAGGCCACCGCCCCCCAAAAGGCCCACGGCCGAAAGCGAATGAGCGCCCACGTACCGCGCCGGATGGAAAGTTGAGTTGGTTTCAAATCGTTCATGGTTTTTAGAGATTGGAGATTGGAGACTGGAGACTGGAGATTGGGGAATCTCTAATCTCCAGTCTCCAATCTCCCTCCTATGCCAACACCTCGGCCAGTCCGGTTTGCAACAGATGGTAAAAGCGCGAATCGGGGTTGTGGGCAAGGAGGATGCGCGGACCGTGTTCGAGGACACGGCCGTTTTCCAATATCAAAATGTCGTCGGCGCGCTGCACGGTTTGCAGGCGGTGGGCGATGATGATGCCGGTACGGCCGTGCAGCAGCCGGTCAATCGCCCGCTCCAACAGCTGCTCCGTCGCCGGGTCCAGCCGCGACGACGCCTCGTCCAGCACCACCACCTGCGGGTCGCGCAGGAAGACGCGGGTAAAGGCCAGCAGCTGCGCCTGCCCCGCCGAGAGGCCCTGCCCGCCCGATTGCAGCATCGTGCCCAGGCCGTTGGGCAGGCTGCGCAGCCAATCGCCCAGGCCGAGGGTTTCGACGGCCGTCAGAATGTCGGCGTCGGCGATGGGCGGGCGGGCGGCGTCCTGGCTGCGGGCGCGGTTGCGGAAGAGGGTCAGGTTGTCGCGCACGGTGGCCTCGAAGAGCTGCACGTCCTGGGTGACCATGCCCACGCTGTGGCGCAGGCTGCTGAGGGCGAGATGGCGCAGATCACGGCCGTCCAGGGTAATGGCCCCGGCGTCCACATCGTACAGGCGAAAGAGCAGGCGCGTCAGCGTGGTTTTGCCGCTGCCCGTGCGCCCCAGAATGCCCAGGACTTTGCCGGGTTCCAGTTCAAACGTAACGCCATCCAGGACGAGATTGGAGATTGGAGACTGGAGATTGGAGATTGGAGATTGTTTGCCGTTCACTGTTAACTGTTGGTTGTTGATTGTTGATAGTTGGTCTTTGTAGGCGAAGGTAACGCCGTTGAACGTGACGGCTGGCGCGATGGGGGGGAGAACGGCCGTGCCCTCATCCTTTACCGCTGGCTCTAGCTGGAAAAATTCGTTGATGCGGCCAATGCTGGCGACGGCGCGCTGCAAGTTGCCCATCTGGCGGCGGATGTACTTGATAGGGCTTTCCATCAGGCCGATGTAAAAGGTCATCAGGTAAACCGCGCCAATCGTCATCTCGCCGCGCATAAAGAGCACGGCGGCCAGGCCCAGCGTGGCGGCCAGGGTGAGGATGTAGAACATGTGGCTGGTGGAAAAGGTGAAGCCGCCGAACAGATCAGTTTTGATGCGTTCGCGGGCGATGACGGCGTTCAGTGGATAGAGGCCGCGCAGCACGTAGGCTTCGCCGCCGTTGGCGCGGATGTCTTCCGTGCCGCCAAAGCGCTCTTCCAGGTAGCCGGAAAGTTGGGCGTAAGCTTTGCTGACTCTAGCCCAGATGCGCGCCGACGGTTGGTGGACGAGGCGCAGGAAGATTACCGTTACCAAGGCATACACCAGACCAATCAGCCCAAACCGCCAATCTTCGCGGAACAACAAGACCAGCACGCCGACGAGCAGCAGAGCGTTGCCCAGCACGTGGACCACCAACTGCGAGAAGTATTCGGCCAGCTTGCCCACGTCGCCGTCAATGCGCTCGATGATTTCGCCAGGGGTGTGCAGCTTGTGGAAGCCCATGTCCAGGCGCATGGTGTGGGCGGCCAGGTCGGCGCGCAGCCGGTTGGTGGCCGCCCAACCCAGGTCTTCGCTGAAGTAGGCCATGAGCAGCGAAATGGCCTTCTGCCCGACGACGACGGCCAGAAAGATTAGCCCCATCGTCACCAGGGCGGCGGTGTCTGTCCCGCTCTGCGCCGCATCCAGGAAGCGGCGAATGACCTGCGGCGCGTACAACTGCAAGCCAATGCTGCCCAGGATGAGCAGGCCGAGGAGGAGGACACGGGGGAGAAACGGCCGTAAATAAACGGCCAGTAAGGTTAAGCTGTTTTTTTTCATAGGGTCGCTGCTAACAATTCACCACTAACCATTCATCTCCTCCCGCATATACGGCCGCCACATGTCCAGCGTCAACTGCACCGGGTCGGCTTCCACGCCATAGCGGGCGAAGTATTCGCAGACGCGGGTCACGTCGCGCTGCAAAAGTTCCAGCGCGTGCGGGTTGGCGCGGGCGTCCACCACCTGCGGAAAGTCGATGAGCCAGATGTCGCCATCCCAATACAGGATGTTGTAGGCGGACAAATCGCCGTGGATCAGGTGATGGTCCAGCAGCAGGCGCACGTTGTCCAGCACCCGATGGAACAGCGGCCCGGCTTCGGTCCGGTCCAGGCCGACTTCGTTGAGCGCGGGCGCGGCGCCGTATTCGTCGCCGATGAACTCCATGAGAATGGCGCTGCCATTGTGGGCGATCGGTTTGGGCACGTCGGCGCCGGCGTCGTAGAGCAGCGTTTGGGTGCGGTACTCGGTGCCGATCCACATCATGAAGTCCAGGTGCAGGCCGTAGCCGGATTTGTTGAGAACGGCCGTGCGTTCCCGTCGGCTGCGAATTTGTTTGCCTTCTGCGTCGCGCAGCATGCGCCCCTCTTTGTAGATGGCGTCGTTTTTCAGGTTGCGCAGCATACGCTCGCGGTACAGCTTGGCCGCCACCAGTTCCAGGCCGGTGGCCGGGTGGGCGGTGCAGGTGTAGACGTTGGCCTCTTTGCCGCCTTTCACCAGCCGGGTGACGTCGGTGATGATGTTTTCGCGGTAGAAATGTTCGACGGAGTTGATCACCCATTGGCGCTCGTGGTGCAGCGGATCCAGGGCGGCGGCGTAGCTGGGGACCCAGCTTTCGATGCCGTCGTCCATCGCCAGGATGTCGTCGGCGATGGAGTCAGGTTGACTGCTTTCCCGCATTTTTTTCGGCTTGCGTTGGCGGTGGGCGGAACGGCCGTTGTCTTGAAATTCATAGTCGGCGTATTTTTCTTGCCAGTTATTGGTATTCATTGCTAATTTAGAAATCCTGTTTAAGTCGGCGGTTGTTGGCCTTCATCATCCAGTCCCGCCAGATCGCGTGTTTAAAAATAAAAAGCCACCGAACAACTCATTGTCCCGTGGCTGGTGGCGGCGGCGTATCTGGCAGCGCCGATCGGGCGCTGATTCATGTGGGCTGCACAATTGGATCAAAAAAGCCACGGGTCTCGTCATGTGAACCGTGGCCGCAGCCGACTAAAGGCTGATCTGGTATCGTTATTCAGTTAGTGACTGACAGATTACCAGAAACAGATTACCGGCAAACAGGCGTACTCACACGACGCATATTCAATTTGCTTACCTGGACTTCATTCAATTTTTGCATCATGTTCGTACCTCCAAAATTAGTAAGTTTAATCAGTCATCAGACCGAGGGCAGTTTACCATAGGCCGTTGGCATTGGTCAAGCCCCCAAAAGCAAAAATCTCCGGGCCATAGAGTCGCCCGGAGATTTTATCAACCAAACAAGAGGTTATTAAGAAGTCGGAACCTGTCGTGAGACGCGGCGCTGACGGCGGGCTGCCTTCTTCATTTTAATGCGCTTGACTTCACTCTTCGAGACGAACCAACGCTTGCGACGCACATCGGCCAGCACTTTGCTTTTCATGACCTCTTTGCGAAAGCGACGGAGCAGCTGCTCCTGCGATTCGTTGTGTCGTAATTCAACTTTCGGCATATTTTCCTCACCTCCTCGTGTTTGGTCTCATCCACATCATTCTGCGCGCACGACGCGCTGGCAGGGACAATGAGGAAATCATCCCGTCCAGTTGGTTGGCGTGTGCGATTGATTGATAACGAAGTTAATTTCTACGTTTGCGGGGTCTGGATGGCGCCCAGCATTCTTTTTGTAACATGTGGTTACCCACACTTCGACGCTCCAGTCTACCGCCACAGGGCTGGTGTGTCAAATTATCGCAGGTCCAAATAATCTTTGCCTTGCAGGCGATCTTCTATTTTTTGCCAGATCTGGTCCAGGTGCTCATCATGCTGCACGTAATCCAGGTTGTCGGTGTCTACAGTGAGGACCGGGCTGAGGCGAAAGGCCGACGACCAGCGATCGTACAGTTTGTTCAGGCGCTCCAGGTAGGCGGCGTCGATCTCCTGCTCGTAGTCACGGCCGCGTTGGGTGATGCGGCGGCGCAGCGTGGGCGAGGAGGCGCGCAGGTAAATGACCAGGTCTGGCGGGCGCAGCAGGGTAGCCAGCGTGCGGTACAAATCAAAATAGCAGTTCCAATCGCGTTCATTCATGTTGCCCTGGTCGTAGAGGTTGCGGGCAAAGATTTCGGCGTCTTCGTAGACGCTGCGATCCTGAATGACGGATTTGTTCAACTGGAGCAAGCTGTGATGCTGGCGCAGCCGCCGCGACAGGAAGAACACCTGGGATTGAAAGCTCCACTGGCGCATGTCCTGGTAAAAATCGGCCAGATACGGGTTTTCTTCAACGGCTTCGTAGACCGGTTCCCAGCCCAACCGTTGGGTGAGTAAGCGAACCAGGGTGGATTTGCCGACGCCAATGTTGCCGGCGATGGTGATGAAGTATTTTTCCATGCGTTTCTACTACCAGGCGTAGGCTTCCGGGGCTGCGCCGCCGGGGCCGGGCCAGATTTCATCCAGCCTGGCTAAGTGTTCGGGGGACAGCTTGATGTCCAGGGCGTGCATGTTGCCATCGAGCTGCGCCAGGGTGCGCGGGCCGATGATGGGGGCGGTAACGGCCGTTTGCGCCAGCAGCCATGCCAGGGCCACGTCCGCCGGATGCTCGCCCAGGTCGGCGCAGAAAGCTTCCCATTGCTCCAACTGTGGGCGATGCTTTTCGATTGCCGCCTGCATGCGCTCAGAAGCGCGGCGGCCCCCTTCGATTTTTTGCAAGACGCCGCCCAATAGCCCGCCCGCCAGCGGACTCCAGGGGATCAGGCCCAGGCCGTAGCCTTCACAGGCGGGGATGACTTCCAATTCGATCATGCGGGCGTTAAGGTTGTACAGGCTT
>JAKQCM010000480.1 GCA_029559155.1 Chloroflexota bacterium | reverse complement strand
GCTGGTGACGGCAGGAAATGACAGCAGTGGGTTGTCCACACCGGTCTTGGGCGGTCAGGTTGCCGAAGCGGCCGCCGATCTGGCCGAGGAGATAGAGAGTCTCTATGTCTATGGCGATTATGCTGGCACGTTTAATGTGCCTACGAATCTGGACCTGCGCCTCAAAGAGCGCATTGTGCTCTTTGACTTCAGCCAGGTGCCGGAGCGGCGACGGCCGTTGTTCTATTACGCCACCTTGGCGGGCATCAATCACCAGGTACGGCGCAAGCCGCGCAAGCGGGCGATCATCGTTGATGAGGTCCATTACATGAACCAGGAGGCTAGCCTGATGACCTTCCTGGCCAACATGGTCAAGACGGTGCGTACTTTTGGCGCGGCGGTGGTGATGATTGACCAAGACCTGGAAGCGTTTATCGGCGTGGACGGGGCGCAGGCAGAATCCATGGCCACCGGTACCAACGTGACCGCCGGGCAGTTCATTATCAACAACGTCAGCTGGACCGTGGCCTTCGGCATGAAGCGGGACGCAGCCTACCGGCTGGCCGACCATTACAAAGACGAAATCCTGCCCTCGCACGCCGAATTTCTGGCCCGGATGGGCAGTGATGACCGGCATGGCAAGGGGATGGCCGTGGTGCGGGCTAACGGCAAAGCAGACATGGTTTACTTTCAACTGCGGCCGATTGAGGCGGAATACCTGATTGGAAGCTAGAGGAGTGAAATGAGCAATAAACTACTGGACCAATTTCGCCAGCAGGAAGCGGACAACATCGCCTTATCGGTGAAATTCAACCGCTGGTCGCTGGTGATGATCACCTTAATGATTCAGGAACAGGAACAAAAGCTGGTTGCCAGTGACCTGCCCGTTGATGGCGACGGCGAACTGGATAATTTCTGGGAAGAAATCGGCTGATGAGAGGGATACATGTTCAAGAACTGGTTGGGTAGAGCTTGGCCGGGTAAACGATCTGCCCGCGAGCAGTGGGACGCTGGGCTGACCTGGTTTCGCCTGCGTTACCTGACGCCGGACGGGCCGACAAGGTGCATCCGGCTGTTGTCGCGTCCTCAGGCGTGTGGCCGCGTTGCTCTCTATTTCCGGCCGGATGGAGCGGTGTCGGCACTCTATCTCGGTGTTCCGGAGACGCACGTCCGTTTGCTGCAGCGCATGGCCGCCGATTTCAATTTTTCCCTGAAGCCTAAGCTGCCCGAAGTGGCTATACCAGCGGCGCAGCGCCTGACGGCCGTGTCTGAGTTACCCTGGGAACGGCCGTTCCTGGCCCATGTCGTCAACGAGTTTGTGTTTGCCAGCCTGGTCGATTGTGAGGGCCAGAGAGGCATTGACCACAATCGCGACCGCGATCGCGTCCAAGGTCGTGGCAGTTACTTGCCCCAACCGCCGGCAAAAGTTACTAAAGGAGAGGCGAGTGTTTGGCAGCTGCCACCCAACCCGGCGCCGGGATTAACGGCGCAGCCTTACTGGAACGGTCATCATCCGCCGGCGCGCCTGGCCGTTACCGAACCGGATCCGGGGCGCTGGCTGCTGGGACGGTCGCAGTCCGGAACCCCGCTGCAAGTGGCTGGTCAGGTTAATATTTACGGCCGTCAGGAAGCGGTGGCCGAATGGCTGGTGCATCAGGTGACGCAGATGGTGGCCCTGGACCATGCCAACCTGATGATCCTGGATGGCGCCGGCGACCTGGTGCCGCGCTTGAAGCGCAAGGCGGCCGTGACCCGGCTTTTGGGTGAGCAGTTGGCTTACGTCGATATGGACGGCACGTCGTTGGCTAATGGGTTTAACCCGCTGGCGGCTGTACCGGGAGAAACCGAGGCAGCCTTGCTGCAGCGCTGGCAACGCTGGTTTGGCGGCATGAACGTGCATCCACAGGGCGTCCATCTGCTGGCCCGGGCGCAGGCGGATGGGGTGGCAGATATTCCTTCCTTGCGTAAGTGGCTGAAGCAGGTTGAACGGCAGGGGCAGACGGCGGCTGTTTCCAGTTTGGGTATGGCGCTGAACCGGCTGACCGCCAACCGCAGCCTGCGCGAATGGTTGGAGTGGCCGGTGAATCGCTTTGACATTTTGCCCGCCGGCGCCCTGTTTTTTGCCTGTAAGGGGACGAATTGGGAACGACAGCAGCTGCTGCGAGCCGCGCTGCTAGCCGCCATGCAGTTGCCTGATGTGCGGCTCATTGCCCATGGCCTACCAGGGAAGGTGCTGCCCGCGTCGCTAATCGGGAATGTGCCGCGGATCGTGGTGAGCAACGGCCCACTTTTACCGGATGCGGCCATTGTCCTGACAGAAAGCCACGCTCAGGGTCTGACTGCGCTGAAAAATCGTTTTCTCGCTGATGATGTCCGGTTAGGGGAAAATCTGGAGCTGTTACGTCAGGGCGAAGGCGTCGTGATTGTGGATGGCACCCCCTTTTTTACGACCTGGAACGGCCGTGTTGAATCAGCAAAAATGACAACATTTGTCGCAGCCAATGATGGGCTTTGAAAGCGACGATGGGTAATTAAGCTTTGCAGCAAATGAGGGATTATGTATAATCAGACAAGTTTTATTGCACTTGTGCAACAGGCAATAAAAAAGCCCCTGGTAACTGTACTTTTGCCGAGAACAAGTTACACACGGGGCTGGCGATGTGAATACAATTATGTCCAATTTCCGTATATTGGTCAAGTAATCCTCATTAACTATTCCATCGCCCACATAAACCAGCACGGAGATAGGCGATGGCTTCTCAGCAGACCCATCAAAACCCACAATCGCATACCGCACTATTTCGTCATTGTGATGCTTCTCTGGCTGTCCAATCTCGGCACGCAATTTGGTTGCTTACGGGTCTCGCAGCCCGTTGTGACAGAAATGAAGAAAGCCAGGTATTGGCAGTACCTGGCTTTCGTTAATTTCGCTATCTAACTGCATATTCGCTGAACTTCAGGCGTTGGCAGCGCCTTCAGTGCGAAGCCCCTTCGTTGGGGAGGGGGGTATTGTACCCGCCGCAGTTTTGTCTGGGGAAAGAATAGCACAGACAGGGCTGGATGTCAAAGCACAGGCGCATGAAGCGGTAGCAGGGAAGATTTAACAACTGACGTGGGTTTGGGAAATCAGCCAGTGGCGGTCATCGAATGGTGATTGACTTGATTTGAACGCCACTGGCTGGCGGCTCAGGCCCCAGAATGCAAAAAAGCCGGTGCGGCAAACACTGGCTTTTGCAGAAGTATCTCTATTCGTTAACCGCATACTTCAAAGGTTTTGGGTGTTGGTAGCACCCTGGCCTTGTTATGAAGCCCCTTCACTGGGGAGGGGGGAGGTGTATCTGTATACCTCTTATGCGGCCTAATTCATTGAGGAGAATAACACAGGAGTAAGCCTGTGTCAATGATCCATGCATTGGTGTGGTTATTTGATGCTGGCTGGATCCTGTGGTCTGGCATGGACGGTTCCCACGCGACTTCGTCGCCAACGTCATCGCCACAATTAGAGGCCGCAAATCAGCGACTTTATGCGCTGCGTGCACAGGCCAGGACCCAGCGGCAAGCCGCCGGTGCGCCTGACGAGCTGCCGCGTTCGACGGGCAATGGTCTTCCCTGGGACGCTGGGTCTTCTCAGCCGTCGGACAGCACGGCCTCCACGATTGCTGCGCTGCCAGGACATCTGGGGTGGGGGAGCCATTCGTTAACTGCCGTTTTGCGCCGCCAGGCGCGTGAAGCTTCCTCGGACACGGATGAGCAAGAGTGGTTGGCGCGGCTCGCAGAAACGGCCGTGCCAGCCGCTGCCGATACAACGAACGAGCAGCAAAAGCCCTCCACATCTCGCCATGTCAAGATGAATGAAGCGCAATTGCCCGATTGGGTAAAACTATACCCAGATATTGGCCTGGGAATGCTGCGCGAGGAGCTGACCGCGCCAGGAAGGCTCTGGTTGATGCTTCATTATCTAGATAGTGAAGGGCGCGGTGTTATTCGCATAGACATTATAAAAAGAAAACTCACCAAGAAAACCTCAAAACTACGCCTATGCGGTAAACGGCAGCTGCGCAACCTGCTGCAGGATGGGGAAGGCGTCTATTGGCATCGTGACAAAGAGCACGTCTGGCTGCGCTCGGCCGCCAGGGTCGCTTTTGCGCTGGGCGTGGATCGCTTAACCGGCCGGCCGGTGGCGTTGCCCACAGCAGCGCTGCTGGACGGCATCGGTACCTTCCGCGCCCATTTGTATGCGGCGTTCCACAGCGGCCGTGCCAAAGAGACGCCGCATGGCGACCAGGCCATGCCCATTGCCCGTGAGACTCTGGAGCAGCTGAGTGGGGTGGGGCGGTCCAGCCAGCGCAACTACGAAGAACGGATTGGCGTTGACGTGCAAGCCAATTTTGCCGTCGGTGATTTATCAACAAAGGAGAATCAAGAAAAGCGCGCCTGGGTCAAAGGACAGGCATTATTTGAACTAAAGGATTATCGCGGCCAGCAAGGCAGGAAGGGAAAAACTTATCTGGCCTGGCAGCTGCCCAACAGTTACAGCGGGCAGCACCGGCACCGTCCACGGGGCCGGCAAAAGCGGATCAATCGGAAACTCAAAGACCTGGTTATGAAAGGGATGCCGGGGAACGTTGGGGGCACGAGTGAGACGCGTCAGCCAGAGAAGATTTATTACCCGAATGGCAAGCTGGCGGCGAAAGCATACGGCCGTGACGCTGAGCGAGAGCTGTATTGGAGAAGGCATCGGACGGGGAACGGCCGTTTTGATTTGTGGCAGCAACTGGACATTTAGTGAAGAATGGAAAAAAGTTACGCGCATTAAAGGGATAATTATTGCATAGCTCTAAAGTTGTTTGTGCCCTCTGTTGGATATGCGAAGGTTGTGGGGTTCGTTGTATTGCTAGAGGTAGCCTATAGTAAGCTTTGTTCAAAAAGGTGGTTTTATTTGTGACCTAATTCCTAGTTCGCAATCGTTGACGGAGGGCACTGTCATTTATATACTTGTTAATGTCCAGTAATTCTTGTCCCCGGCGGGTACACAAGCGA
>JAKQCM010000468.1 GCA_029559155.1 Chloroflexota bacterium | reverse complement strand
TTGGGCAGTTTGCTGATGAAGGGGTGAGCGCCTACGGCCGTCGCCGCGGCGATCACTTCGTCGTCGCTGGCATCTAAACGGCCGTAACGGATATTGTCCGCCAGCGTGCCGGCAAACAGAAACGTATCTTGCAACACAATGCCCAACTGCCGCCGCAGGCTGGCCTGCGTCACCTGACGAATGTCGTGGCCGTCGATCAGCAGTTCGCCCTGTTTCACCTCAAAAAAGCGCGAAATCAGGCGGATGATGGTGCTTTTGCCCGCGCCTGTCTCGCCCACCAGAGCGATGCGTTCGCCTGGTTCGGCGTGCAGGTTGATGTGCTTGAGGATGAGCCGATCATCGTTGTAGCCGAAGCTGACGTCGTTGAAATCGACACGGCCGTCAATCGGCGGCAGGGCAAAGGCGCCCGGGGCATCTTCAATTTCCGGCGGCGTGTCCAACAGGGTAAAGATGCGCTCGCTGGCCGTCATCGTCGCCTGGAACACGTTGTAACGCTGCGCCAATTCGCGGATCGGCTGGAAGAACCGCTCCACATAGAGCACAAAAGCCACCAGCGTACCGGCCGTCAGGTTGTTTTGCAGCACCAGCCAGCCGCCGGCCACCACCACCAAGGCCGTCGCCAGCGAGCCGACAAAATCGACGCCGGGGAAAAACAAGGCCGAGAGGCGCGTGGCTTCGACATTGGCGTCGAAGTAGGAATGGTTCAAATCGTTGAAGTATTGGGCGTTCAGGTCTTCGCGGGTGAAGCTTTTGGTGACGCGAATGCCGGAAATGGATTCGTTCAGATAGCCGTTGATGAGCGATAACCGCTGCCGCGTGGCCCGGTAAGCATGGCGCACGCGCAGCCGCCAATAGTTGGTGAGGATAATCATCAACGGCAGCACAGCAAAACTGACCAGCGCAAGCTGCCAGTTCATCACCAACATGGCAATGACGATGCCGATGAGAACAAACACAGACCGGAACAGGCCGGTGATGGACCAGGTGATGAAATCTTGCAGCACGCCTACGTCGCTGATGAGGCGGCTCATCAGGCGGCCCACGCTGAAGTTGTTGTAGAAGCTGAGGGTGAGCGTGTGCAGGTGGCGGAAGAGACGGCTGCGGAAATCGGCGACGACTTTGGTGCCTACAAAGGCCATGATGGCAATGCGGTAGCGGTTGGTGATCCATTCGCCTACGGCCGCAGCAAAAAAGATGAGGGTCCAGGTGCGCAGGGTGCCCAGGCTGTTGGTGCGGATGCCGTCGTCGATGGCTTTGCCGATAATCCAGGGTTGGGCGACGCTGAGCAGTGAGCTGACAATCATCAGGAAAATGGCCCAGATGAGCTGAGCGCGGTAGGGGCTGAGGAAAACGAGCAGGCGGCGGACGAGACGGCCGTCGTACGCTTTGCCCAGGTCTGAATCTTCCTCGTCGTCATCCAGCAGGTTTTTGATTTTTTCCTCGCGGTCGCGGCGTTCGTTTTCTTCGACGGTTACGCGGGAATCGTAAGGCGGTCGGGAGGAACGGCCGTTTGTCTGTTTGTTGTCGTGTAAATTTGTCATCACACATCCTTGTGGAGATTGGAGACTGGAGATTGGAGACTGATGGTCCTGGTTGACTGACAAAACTTATCTCACCGCAAAGAGCGCAAAGGGCGCAAAGGAGGAAAAGCTTTTAAAATCTTTGCGACCTTTGCGTCCTTTGCGGTAAAAAATAAAATCTGTCGGTCAATCAGGACTGATGGTCTCTAATCTCTAATCTCTAATCTCTAATCTCTAGTCTCCGGTCGCCATTTCCGTCTGCAACGCCACAAATTCTTCCTGGTCTTTTAGCTGCAAGTCATAGATTTCGCGGTACAGGCCATGATGCGCCAGCAGGGTGTCGTGTTTGCCGCGTTCGACGATACGGCCGTGATCCAGCACCAAAATGTAATCCGCGTTCTTCAACGTCAGCAGCCGCTGGGCGATGATAAACGTCGTGCGCCCTTCCATCAGCACGGCCAACGCCTGCTGGATGAGATGCTCCGTCTCTGTGTCTACGCTGCTGGTGGAATCGTCCAGAATGAGGATGCGCGGGTCGTTGAGCAGCGCGCGAGCGATGGCGATGCGCTGCTTTTGCCCCCCGCTGAGGGTCACGCCCCGCTCGCCGACGCGTGTATCGTAGCCTTCGCTGAGCTGCAAAATGAATTCGTGGGCGCGGGCGGCGCGGGCGGCGGCGTAAATGTCTTCGATGGTGGCTCCGGGACGGCCGTAGGCGATATTTTCCGCTACTGTCTGGCTGAACAAAAACGGGTCTTGCAGCACAATGCCAATGTGCCGCCGCAGATCATGGATTTTCAGATCGCGGATATCGTGGCCATCTACCAGAATACGGCCGTCGGTGGCATCGTAAAAGCGAGGAATCAGGTTAGTGATGGTCGATTTGCCGGAACCGGTCGGGCCAATCAGAGCCACTTTTTGCCCAGGTTCAGCATAAAAACTCACATCGTCCAGAATTTTTTCACCGCCGCCGTAGGCAAACCCAACATGCTCGAACACGACCTCGCCCCGCGCTTCCGGCAAAGACACCGGTTTCTCGCGCTCCACAATCTCGCCTGGCGTGTCGATGATTTCAAAAACGCGGGTGGCGCTGGCCCCGGCGGTGGCCATCAGATTGGTCAGGAAGCCCAGCCGCTGCACCGGCGCAGAGAGCATAAGCACATAAGAAATCATGGCGAAGAGTGTGCCGACGGTGAGACGGCCGTCTAAAGCCATCGGCCCACCAAACCAGAGCAGCAAAAAGATGCTCAGGGCCACCAAAAAGGTGAAAAACGGCCAGTAATTGGCCCAGGTCTGAATCAGGGCAAAGCGCCGCTCGAACCAGACGTCGTTATCGTGGTCAAATTTTTGCAGCTCGTATGGCTCGCGGGCAAAGGCTTTCACCACACGAATGCCGGTCAGGCTCTCCTGCATAATGGTAGACAACACGCCCATTTGCTCCTGAATGCTTTTGAACATGGGGCGCACCGTACCGCCAAAGCGCAGGGTAGCGTACAACAAAATGGGGAAAGGAATCATGGCCAGCAGCGCCAGCCAGGGAGATTCCCACAACATCGCCCCAATCACGCCCAGCAGCAGCAGCACAGTTGCCAACAAATCCATCAGGCCAATGCCGACAAACTGCTCTGTTTCGGTTACGTCGCTGGTGGCGCGGCTCATCAGATCGCCGGTATGGGTACGGTCGTGGAAAGCGAAGGGTTGGAACTGCACGCTGTTGTAAAACTCGTTGCGCAGGTCATAGGCGACGCGGTGCGTGAGCCATTCGCCGTAGTAGCGCTGGGCAAATCCGGCCACGCCGCGCACCAGGGCAATGAGTAAAATGAGGCCGCCGGCCACGAACAAAGCTCTGGCACGGCCGTCGGCCAGCCCCTGGTCGATGGCTACTTTGATGAGCTGCGGGACAATCAAATTGAGACCGGTAGCAAAAAGCATCGCCAGATAGCCGAGAATGAGCGGTTTGGGATACGGCCGTAAATACCCCAGCAAACGGCGGTAAACGTCAGGTTTCTTGATCACGCCGATACACACACCTTTTCACAATGGAAGCATTGAACCCAGATCGGGCTTCGTCATTGTGAGATAAATCGCGCAAAAGGGTTTTATGCCCAAGGATTATATTAGATATTCATCTAACGCGAATTGCGTAGTTTAACACATTTTGGCCGTGGGACGATGAGAAAATGGACCGGATTTTTATTTGGGGATCAGTTCGCGGTAGTGGTAACTGTAGCGGGTGGTGAAGCCGCAACGGCCGTACAGAGCCAGGGCTGCGTGGTTGGACTGCATCACTTGCAAATACATGCGGGAAGCGCCTTGCTGCTCGCCCCAGGCGGCCAATTGACGCAAGACGGCCGTTGCCGCCCCCTGCCGCCGCGCGTCCGGATGGGTGAGCATGGTGTAAATGCCGACCCACCCCCGCTCGGCAACGCCCAAACCAATGCCAATGAGACGGCCGTCCTGGTAAGCCAGCGCATAGGCCATTGGCAAAGCGACGCGTTCTAAAATACGCCGGCGCACGGCAATGGCATGGTCGTTCAACGCTTCGACTTCGCGATAAAAATCGAGCCAGATCGCCGGCAGCTCCGGCTGGAGGGTGATGGCCACGGCGGTCGGCAAAGGCTGGGATTGAACCTGGGCGAGAACGGCCGTTTGCACATACGTCGGCGCGTCCGGCGTGTAGCCGCGCTCGGCTAAAACCGCGTCCAGATTTGCCGGTTGAGCCGCCGGGCATATTTGAAAGCGCGGGGTGGCCTGGAAACGGCCGTAAAACATTTCCACCAGCGCCAGTTTTTCCGGCAGCGGATGACGGCCAAAGTCCATATTGGGTAAAACAGAATTGATGCGTCGGGTAACGCCATGCGAAAAGCGTAAGCGCCAACCGTCCAGATGCTGCACAATATCCGCCGGCCAGGCATTCGCCGCCAACTCTTCAATCAGAAATACCGGGTTCGTTGTCATAGGTCCATTATAACCAAGTTCTGGTTGACGCGATGGCCCAGTGGGGCTAAAACATTGGGCATACCAACGCGATCAAGGAGAGACATGGACACCAACGCAATACCGCTGCCGGAACATGGCAGTTGTTTTATTTGTGGCAGTCAAAACCCCAAAGGCATGGGGCTGGTCTGGTATGCCCAAGCGAATGAGACGCAGGCTGAATTGGTTTTCAGCGAATTCGCCTTCACCCTGGCCGAACAGGGGCCGCCAGGACACGCTCATGGCGGCGCAAGCGCGGCCGTTCTTGATGAAGCGATGGGCGCGGCGGTCTGGCGCTCTGGCCTGAAGGTGGTGTTGGCGAACATGAATCTGAACTATCATAAACCGGTGCCGCTGAATACGCCGCTGCGGGTAGAAGCCTGGCTGGATCGGGCAGAGGGGCGCAAAGCATTTGCGACCGGGCGGATTGTTTTGGTGGAAACGGGGGAAACGGCCGTGTCCGGCGCCGGCCTCTACATCCACGCGCCCCACCTCTTTACCTTCGATTACTATGGCTAAGTAACCAGGCAAAAACAAGTTGGCGGTTTTTAGATTGGACCAATCTTGGAGATTGGTCCAATCTCCAATCTGCAATCTCCCGCAAATTATTCAATCGGTGTTCCAAACAAAAAAGCGCCCCGATTGGAGCGCTTTTTTTGAGTGGAGATGGCGGGAATCGAACCCGCGTCCGAAAAATTCGGCCGCTGAACGTCTACAAGCATAGTCAACCTATTTGTTTTAACTGTTGAGCGCCCCGGTTGACGAGGTCAGTCACCAGCGAACCGATCACCCCCGAAAGGGCGTCTTAGCTAACTCCATCGGTGTCGAGTTCGCGCACGTTGACGAAAGTGTCGCCTGCTCTCTCGCGGTCAACGAACGGTCGAGGCAGACGGGAGTCCATCTCAGGACTCATCTAACGCCTTCCGGCGGCTGCGATTAGGCAGCCAGGGGGAGAGCGTTGTAGGAGCGTGCATTGTTATTGGCACTTAATTGTTTGCTTCCAGTTTTACGAGTTGTAAAGCGTGCTCGGCTTGCAGTCCAGGACCAGCCTTCCCCGTCGAAGCCTGTCATCCCCGGAACAGGATTGTGTTGCAGTCAGTGCATGTTAAGGTGCCGCTTCCAAATGCACCCAAATTATAGCATGGTGGGAAACGGCCGTCCACGAACCCTCAGCGCAGACTCACCTGCACGGCCGTTGCTTAACCCTTCCTAAAATCCGCCCCCATTTCGCCTGAAACCGGATACCATAGGCACGAAGTTTAGGAGAGGATTGTCGCGCAGCGAGGCTGCACGGCCGTTCTCTTTTTATTTACCCGGCCCACAGCTTAAAGTTAGGAACGCGGATTAAATAACCTACAGGAGATTGGAGATTGGTTCAATCTCCAATCTCAGTTCTGCAAGTTGTTCAATTCACATTCCTTAACAAGGAGACCCCTATGAAGGCAGTTTCCCCTCGTCAAATTTGGCTCGACCGGTTTGACGCCATCGATCGCGCCATCACCTCCTGGATGGCGCGTTATGGCATGGTCATTATGCGCGTCGGTTTAGGCATCATCTTTTTCTGGTTTGGCGCGCTCAAATTAGTGCCTGGCCTTAGCCCCGCCGAGGATTTGGTGCGCAACACCATCTACTTTATCGACCCGGACATCTTCCTGCCCATCCTGGCCGTCTGGGAGATGGCCATCGGCATTGGCCTGATCTTCGGCCTGTTTATGCGCCTCACGCTGCTGCTGCTCTTTTTACAGATGCCGGGCACGGCCATGCCCATTTTTGTCCTGCCGGAAGTCGTCTGGACCAGTTTTCCCTTTGGGCTGACCATTGAAGGGCAGTACATCATCAAAAATCTGGCCCTGATTGGTGCGGCGTTGGTGCTGGGCGGCACGGTGCGCGGCGGTCGATTGGTGCCTGAGCCTATGCCGGATACCGACCACGCCTGACAGCCCTGGCAAAAGCGCCGACCGATCGGTTTAAGGCTTATGGACCTGTAACGTGACGCGATAGTCGGCCAATTCTATTGATTTGTCGGGTTCCTGCGGAAATGGATCTAGGGATTGCAGCTCCACGCGGTACTCGCCAAAAGAAATCGTTTGCAGGTTTTCATTGGGCGCCGGATTGGTGTTGAATTCGAGCCCGACCGGCGCGGCGTCCCCTTGCCGGGCGGTCACAACCACCCGCGCCTGGCCGGTCCAGAAACACTGCACCTGGGTTGGGCAGCGCGAATCTTCCAACACGTCGTCAAAAGTAATTTGGAGGTCTTCGGTTTGGATTACGGCCGTTTGCCCATAGCCCAGCGTAAATGTGTCGCCCAAAAGCACGGCCGTTTCCGGGTCACTATTTGCGCGACAGGCCGTTCCCCACAGAACCAGACATAGGCAGGCCCATATCGCCGCCCTCAAAGCAGAAAAACGTCGCATGAACAACTCCTTGAGAATGGAATGGTTGCATTCTAGCTGACGGCTGATGGCGTTGTCTGTGCTTTGTTTTACGATTCAGGCGGAACGGCCGTTATCTCCGCCAGCCGTTCGTCGATGCGGCGAAACTGCCAGGTCCAGCGGGCATTGTAGAGGAACTGGCGCAAAT
>JAKQCM010000467.1 GCA_029559155.1 Chloroflexota bacterium | reverse complement strand
ATAGCATTAAACGGTCCCACATGAAAAGTAGTCGAGTTTGCACTGCGTATCACCACATATCACGTATCACGTATCACTGTTACGGGATTTGCGCTTGAAGGAACGGCCGTCTACCAACCAATGAAACGCGCACAAATGGGTTGGAAACGGCCGTGACCGGTTGGCGCGGCTTATCGAGGCGTTGGGCGGTAAAGTCTACAATGATATGTTCATTTCGGCTCAGAAAAAGAGTGTGAAATAATTATGAAAGATTTTGACCCGGCAACAAGTTTCGGTGAAGATGTAGCGGCACATTACGCTGATTACAAGCGTGGTGACGAAGAAGATGCAGCTGCGTTTCTTGCTGAATTCGCAAAAGAAGGCTCCGCACTTGAATTTGCCATTGGTACAGGGCGTATCGCACTTCCACTAGCAAAAAAGGGTGTCCAAGTGGATGGCATTGAATTATCACCCCATATGGTAGAACAACTCCGCGCCAAACCAGAAGGGCAAAATATCAACGTAATTATTGGAGATATGAGTAGGGCAACTACCAATCATCAATACCCTCTCGTATATTTGGTCTTTAACACCATCTTTAATCTTCTCACTGTGGATGACCAGATTCGTTGTTTTGAAAACGCGGCGCGCCACCTGACCCCCAATGGATATTTCATCGTTGAAACCGCCTTGCCGCATGCTTGGATTTCTCCAGATAAATCTGATTATGTTCACACTGAATACATCGGCCAAGCCACAGTCGGACTTGATGTCGCCCGTTATGATCCCGTCACGCAGCTACTCGAAGAAAATCATATTCGATTTACTACACAGGGCATCACGATGTCGCCCATTGTTTGCCGCCTAATTACCCCAGGCGAAATGGATTTAATGGCGCGCATTGCAGGAATGCGGCTCGTTCAAAGATTTGCTAATTGGCAGCGATCTCCATTCGATATAAATAGCAAGGCGCATATATCAATCTATGGTTTTTAAGAACCGCCCGACATTGCTTCCACCCGACCTCGCTTCGCGGCCTACTGGCGGAGGTAATATGCGCTTTCAGGTAGTTTTCTATTGAAGGGGCTTTCCACGCAGTCGCGGCGCGGGTGAAGCCAACCGTTAGACGGCCCGGAACGAAAATTAATCGAGTTTATGACCCGTATTACCCGTATTACTGTTACGGGTCTTGCGCTGGAGGAAACGGCCGTCTCCCAACCAATGAAACGCGCACAAATGGGAAGGGAAACGGCCGTGGCCGGTTGGCGCGGCTTATCGTGGAGTTAGGAGCGGCGGTAACACTGGAAAGTGACGGCGCAATTTGCTATCATAATCACGATGAACACAAAGCAGCGCAAAACACTTTCCGCAATCTTTGCTGACCCGATTAACGGCAATATTGAATGGCGTAGCATTGAGTCTTTGCTCATGGCTTTGGAATGCCAGGTGATTGAGGGAAGTGGTTCACGAATCACATTCATTTTGAATGGACAACGCGCCGATTTTCATCGGCCTCACCCTGGAAAAGAAGCGCTGCGTTATCGGGTAAAAGATGTGCGCGAATTCTTGCATAGGGCAGGTATAACCCCATGAACGAAATGACTTACCAAAACTATTCCGCGAAAGTCGAATATGACCCTGTAGATAAAATCTTTGTCGGGCATATTATCGGGATTCGAGACATTGTTGGCTTTCATGGCAGCACCGTTGAAGAACTGGAAGCAGCCTTTCATGACGCCGTAGATCATTATCTGGAAGTGTGCGAAAAAATCGGGCAGACACCGCAACGGTCCTATTCGGGTAAATTGACGTTGCGGATTCCGCCAGAGATTCATATGGCAGTGGCAACAGCAGCAGAAATTAATAGCAAAAGCATTAATCAGTGGGCTACTGATGTTTTGAAGCAAGCCGCGATGCCTGAAACGGCTTCATAGTTTTCAGTCAAGATAGGGGCAGTCGTTTTAGCAAATGTATTGGAAATTGCTGCTCAGAAAGAGAAGAACTCCTAACAGGCCATGCAGCCGACGCTGGCGCGATGCCTCGGACGGCTACCTATTTTGTGTGATTGGCAAAGGTTTTGATAATCCGCGTCAGCACAGCATATCGGGGCGCTAGACGGCCCGGCACGAAAATTAGTCGAGTTTGCATCCCGTATTACTGTTAGAGGATTTGTGCTGGAGGAAACGGCCGTCTACTGCCCCTATCCCCACCGATTGTAAAGCCCTTCAAAAAAATTTATACTTGCTCAAATTAGTCTTAAACTCTGGCTGTGAGGATTTGTGACTCACCCCATAAAATAGAGGTATCGATGCTTCCTCACGGTTTTTCATTTCATTTGATCGTTTTTTAACTTTGTAGTCTACTCGCCCGTCCGCAGGTTACACAATCTGAGTCTGGGTTGGCCTTGAACGTGGGTAGGGGTGTTCTGGCTGGTAGCCAAGCAAACGGCCGACCGGAGCCAACAACCCAAACAGCACAGTCTGCACCGGCTGCGGTGGTTGCGCCAGGACAAGCTCATGCCGAAAGGCTCGCATTATCAACGCCATCTGGAATAGATTGGGCAAACCCGTCTTTTGGTTGACTTTGCCATCCTGAGCCAGACCAAAGAATGTCTCAAAAAAATTCTCAAGCCTGAGTGCTGGCCTTACCTCTACCTGTACGTGCAGCTCCTCATTTCCCGAGTTCCACCAGACATGCGGAATCCCTTTAGGCACAATTACTGTCTCTCCCGGAGCACTACTTATCTCTTTGCCGGCTACACGACCTTGAAGCGTCCCAGAAATAACCTCAAAGCGCTCTTCTTGCAGCGGGTGGATGTGCTCGGCGGCAACAAAACCTCCCGGCGGCAAATACAAGTCGGCCCGGAGCAACTCACCAGCGGTGTCACGCGCAGTCTTATGAAAGATGATCTTTTCTCGTGTAACCGGGTTTGTAAGAACCTCACCTGATGTGACCATCGCCATGTCTCCTTTTTCTGTGCCGGTCGGGAGGTACTGTTCCCATAGCACATCTAGCTGTTCGGTTAAATCCTAATCAACCCTCTTGCGCCAAGAATTGTCCAGATGTATAGTGCGAGTTGCGAACGGTATTGTGGCATAGCCCATTGGGGTTTGGCAATATCGTTCTGATTTATATGGAGAAAGTAGGCATGACGTTCGGTAAAAGGGGACGCCCCCCAGAAGATCGGTTAGCACGCCAGTATGAGATTTATACCAGGGTTGCACCGTTGATCGTGCAGGACGGGGCACGGCGGTTGTCCATGCGCCAGGCCGCGCAGGTGGCCTGCCTGAGCATTGGCGGCCTCTACCACTACTTTCCTACCAAGCGCGAGTTGGTGCTACACGGACTGTGCCCAGAGGCTTTATGGAGATGCTGTCAGGAGTTCCACGCCGAATTTGGAAATCTCAGCGAGTTAGACCCTCGGCGATACATTGAGGAGGGCATTCACGTTGTTGTGAAGCAGGTCGGATTTTGTCGGCCCGCTATTCATGCGGCGTTGGAACTTGGCTCCGAGTCGTTTTGGGAGGTAATAGAGACTTTGCTCACCAGCACAATTCTCGATTTCGAAGTCCATTTACAACGGGTGGCGCCGGAGGTGGGAGAGAAGGAACTGCATCGGTGCGGCCGGGCGATGCGTCGTTCGATCTGCGCCGCGCTTCTGGACAAGCGCATGACTCCTGACGAGCTGCAAGACGAGCTTAGCATACTCGTAGACGGCTATTTGAGCCGCGTACACGAACGCACTGCACCATGAGCCGAGTTGGCTCGCTTTTGGGGGTTTCCGCACTTCTGCCGCAGATTAAGAGTCAGGATGGGTATAGGTGGAAACGGCCGTGCCGGTTGGCCCGGCTTATCGAGGCGCCAGACGCCAAGGAGATACCATGACGGTCAAGCGTATGGACAACGTCGGCATCGCGGTAGAAGACATCGATACTGCCATTGAGTTCTTTACCGAACTTGGCCTTGAGCTCGAAGGGCGCGCCCTAATCGAAGGAGACTGGGCAGATGGCGTCACCGGATTGCGCGACATGCGCGTAGAGATTGCCATGATGCGCACGCCCGACGGTCACAACCGGCTTGAGATATCCCGATTTCTCGCGCCGCCCGTGGTCGCTGACCACCGCAGTACACCGGTGAACGCTCTCGGCTACCTACGCGTTATGTTTACCGTGGAAGACATTGACGATACGCTGGCCCGGCTCGGCGAACGCGGCGCGCAGTTGGTCGGTAAAGTGGTCCAGTACGAAGACGCCTATCGTTTGTGTTACATCCGTGGCCCTGAAGGAATCCTTCTAGGGCTCGCCCAAGAGCTCGGGTAACCCTGCCATCTACCAAGCGATGGAGCTAACGTATGAATGGGGAAAACGGCCGTGGCCGGTTGGCGCGGCTTATCTGAGTGATGGGCAGCAGGCTGGAATTAAAAAATCGCTTCTCAAATATAAGGATCAATAATTTATGCGAATTGCAATTATCGCTCCCGGAAGTCGTGGTGATGTTCAGCCTTATCTCGCCCTAGGAAAAGGCTTGAAAGATGCTGGGTACGATGTGCGCCTGCTCACCCATGAAAACTTTGCGGGTTTCGTCACAACACATCAGTTGGAATTTTGGCCGCTGAGAGGAAACGTTCAGGAAGTAGCAGAAAGTCAGGAAATGCGTGAGTTGCTAGAAAAGGGCAACTTCCTGGCCATTGCGAAATTCCAGGCCAATGCGGCTAAGCAGGCAGCCCTCGAATGGGCGGAAGATAGCATGGCGGCCTGTGCCAACGTAGATCTACTCCTTGCCGGTATCGGGGGTCTTTACCTCGGAATTTCCCTGGCTGAAAAACTAAAAATTCCCCTGATACAGGCTCATAGCATTCCCTTTACACCTACCAAAAACTTTCCTGGGGCGCTTTTCCCTCCAACGGCTTTAAAATTAGCCGGTGTGAATTACCTGTCGCATCATCTTACCCGCCAAATCATGTGGCAGAGTTCCCGCAGCGCCGATAAGGTTGTGCGGCAAGCGGTATTGGGTTTACCGCCTGCTCCATTTTTTGGTCCCTATCACTCTACAACTTTCGAAAATATGCCCGTGCTTTATGGTTTTAGCCCATCGGTAATTCCGCAACCAACCGATTGGCGTGCAGATAAAAAGATTACCGGATATTGGTTTTTAGATGTAGAAGATGCCTGGCAACCATCCCCAGATTTGGTTGATTTTCTGAATAGTGGGTCTGCACCCGTCTACATCGGATTTGGCAGCATGAGCAATCGAAACCCTGAAGAAACTGCCGAATTAATCATCCAGGCGGTGCGTTTGAGCAGGCAACGGGCGATATTGCTTTCCGGTTGGAGTGGTTTACATAGCCACGATTTGCCTGATTCAGTGTTTTTGCTCGATTCAATTCCCCATGCCTGGCTCTTCCCACGCGTTGCGGCGGTGGTCCATCACGGCGGCGCTGGCACGACCGCCGCCGGACTGAGAGCCGGTGTTCCCACAATCATCGTTCCATTTTTTGGCGATCAGCCATTTTGGGGTGCGCGAGTAGCGGCGTTAGGTATTGGGCCAAAGCCAATTCCACGCAAAGCGTTGACCTCTGGAAATCTCGCGCAAGCCCTCCAAGAGGTTAGCGCCAATGATGCCATGCGACAACGCGCAGCCAGTCTGGGTTCAAAGATTCAGGCCGAAGATGGCGTAGCCACCGCAGTGGAAATAATTCAACGCGTCAGGTTATGAAAAAGCTGCATGACCTGGAATCAAGCGGACTTGCTGCGCAATGGTGAACGCCGGGCCAAAAGTGAATTCAGCCCCTTTTCAAGCAGCACTTGAAACTGAAACGCAAGCGGTTTAGCCAACCAACAGACGCCCGAAACGATAGTTAGCCGAGTTTGAATTTCGTATAACTGTTGTAGGATTTACGCTGGAGGAAACGGCCGTCTCCCACCCAATAAAACGCGCACAAGTGGGAAGGGAAACGGCCAACGCGACACCCGGCTGCCCATAAAACACCAACACCCAAAGGAAATGTCAGGATGAGCGAGATCGAGCCCCAATCATTTGCTGCCACTTTGCAGAAAGAAGGTAATTTTACGTTTGTAGCCATTCCATTCTCCCCACGCGAAGTCTGGGGAGCAAAACCACGTTATTATGTTACAGGAACCATCAACGGCATTGCCGTTCGAGGAACTCTGGGCGCATCGGGACAAGATTATTTTCTTCGATTGGGCGCCGCATGGTTGCGAGACGGCGGCATCGAACCCGGGGCAACTGTCATGGTAAGTTTGTCATTAGAAGGCCCGCAAGAAAACAATCTGGCGGCAGACATCGTGACAGCGCTATCCAACAGCCCCAAAGCCAAGGTGTTCTTCGACGGGCTGCCAACGTATTATCGGAAAAACTATATCCGGTGGATTGAGAGCGCAAAGCGCGAAGCGACACGCGCCAAACGGATCGCTGAAATGGTGACACTTTTAGAGGAAGAAAGGCGCGAGAAATAAAATGCGGCCCGACTTTCCTGGCCCCCGCAAGCTCTTCAAGGCCAATTACCACAGGAATGAGATAACCCTTTGAACGACGAAACCACACGGCAGGCTTCGCGCCAGTATTGGGATGACGCAGCTCCGTTTTTTGATGATGAGCCAGATCATGGGCTGCGCGACCCTGTACTTCTTGAAACGTGGACCCGTTTTCTCCAGGCCTCTCTCCCGTATACGGAGGCAGCTATTTTGGATATCGGTTGTGGCACAGGCGCGTTAAGCGTCGTGCTGGCCGGACTGGGGCACCGGGTGACAGGAATCGACTTGTCACCGGTCATGATTTCTATCGCCCAGGCAAAAGCCGCAAAACAAGGTTTTCAGATAGAGTTTGATGTGCAGGACGCGGCCGCACTTGATCTGCCTCCGGAGCAGTTTGATGCCCTTGTTTGCCGGCATCTACTGTGGGCATTGCCGGAACCGGAACGGATTCTTCACAGGTGGGCTGAGTTTCTGAAACCCAATGGGCGACTCATCCTGATCGAAGGGTTTTGGGATTCTGGCGGCGGATTGCACGCCAAGGAAATAAGCGAAAGCCTTCCGCCTTGCTTTAAGGTTTATTCCTTTCATAATCTGGCCGATAATCCCGATTATTGGGGCAAAAAAGTGAGCGATGAGCGTTATGCCATCATCGCTGACAAAAACCTTTAGGGTTTGCCGCCGACGCCTGATTGGGCTGGGAAACGGCCGTTACCCTCCGACACGCCTTATCACCACATCACACATTTGTTATACTCTACCCATGTACATTGAGTTCAACGACAAAATTTGGTTTTGGCGGGGACCAGCCCCGTGGTTCTTCGTGACGGTTCCAGAGCAGGAGTCTCGCGAAATCAAAGGGATTGCCAATTCAGTAACATATGGTTGGGGCGTCATTCCGGTCATTGTTCGAATTGGCCAAACCGAGTGGCAGACATCGTTGTTTCCCAAAGACGACCGCTACCTTGTCCCCCTTAAAGCGAGCGTCCGAAAAGCGGAAGGCCTGGAAGAAGGGGATTATGTGACGGTGCGGCTTGATATTCGTTTGTAAAAGAAACAGCCGGTTATATTGCCAGCACCGGGGAGAAAGTGATGAGCATCATCAACAATGAAATGTTATGGCGACAGTTTGCCGTGACCATCGACTCGTTTGGCGACGCGCTGCGTACCTGCCCCGACGAACTCTGGGAACAGCCTCTGTGGGAAGACGAGTCAGACCAGTGGGTGGCCGCCGGTTTCTCGGCGTACTGGTATTTGTGTTACCACACGATCTTCTGGTTGGACCTTTACTTAACCGGCGCGGAAGAAGGGTTTACGCCGCCTGAGCCTTTTGATCTGGTAGAGATGGAAGCAAACGAGATTCTTCCCCGAGTCTACACCCGCGAAGAGCTGCTTGGCTACCTGAAAACATGCCGCCAAAAATATCAGGAAACCATTCTGGATCTGTCAACCGAACAGGCTTACCGCATGTGCCAGTTCCCCTGGGGCGAACTGCCTTTTGCGGAGCTTTTGTTGTACACCATGCGGCACGTGCAGGAACACGCCGCACAACTCCACCTGTTTCTGGGAAACCACGCCCGTACCCGGTAATCGGCCGTCCGTAATCCGAAAGCCCTCACGATGGGAAAGCAGTCGGATTACGGATGCCAACCCTCCACTTCGCATTGGAATCTAACATCAAAATGCTCTATAAACCCGTGTTACAAGGCCAAACCATTCTTCTCCGTCCGGCGCGGCCAGAAGACGCCGAGATCGTATTTGCTTCTCTAGCCGACGAAGAGGTCGCCCGATTAACCGGTACCACCGAGACGTTTACCCTGGCGCAAGTTCAGGCTCATTACACCCGGATCGTGGATGCGCCAGATCGCGCCGATTACATCATCGTGGCCAAAGACGATCCCGCTTCTGTCCTGGGTGAAGTTGTGCTGAATAACATCGATTGGCACAATCGCGCGGCCGGCTTTCGGATTGCTCTCTTTGACAGTGCACAGTTTGGCAAAGGATATGGCTCTCAAGCCACCAGGCTGATGGTTCAGTATGGATTTGAGACCTTAAACCTGCACCGCATTGAGCTGGAAGTCTATGACTTTAATCCACGCGCGGCGCATGTCTACGAAAAGGCCGGTTTTGTGCGCGAAGGGGAGAAGCGCGATGCGCTTTTCTGGCAAGGCAGCTATCACAAGGCCATCGTGATGAGTATTCTGAAGCCTGATTATGAAAACGATAGGGGCCGGTAACGGCCGTCTATCGCCACTTAGCCCCTGCCGGATTATACTTGGGGCATGAGCAACCAACCTGTCACCCCACGTTTAACCTGGGAAGCCATCACCCTGCGGCTGCGCAATCCATTCCGCATTTCCTACGGCGTCAGCGAGACGCGCCAGGCATTCTGGCTGCGGCTGGCCAACGACGAAGGCTGGGGCGAAGGCACCATCCCGTCTTATTATGGCATTAGCGATGAGGCGATGACGGCCGTGTGGCGCACCGCCGCCCATTCCCCCTTCCCCTTCCCCGACGACCCGGCCAACATCCCCGCCTGGGTGGGCGACAACGGCCCGGCTCCCGCCCGCTGCGCCCTGGATTTAGCCCTGCACGATCGCATTGCGCGGCAGCGCGGGCTGCCCCTTTACCGGCTGTTAGACCTGCCGCGCCCGCAGCCCATGCCCACCTCATTCACCATCAGCCTGGACGAACCAGAAAAAATGGCCGCCATGGCCCGCCAGATGGCCCACTGCCCGATCATCAAAGTGAAACTGGGCGGCCAAAACGACGAAGCCTGCATCGCCGCTATCCGCGCCGCGCGGCCCGACGCTCGCCTGCGCATCGACGCCAACGCCGGTTGGTCGGCGGAAGAGGCCGTGCGGCATGTGGCCGCCCTGGAACCCTACAACCTGGAACTGATCGAGCAGCCCACGGCCAAAGAAGACATCGAAGGCATGGGCTACGTGCAGGCGCACACACAAATCCCGGTGGTCGCCGATGAGTCTGTGCAAACCCTGGCCAACGTCGAAGCGCTGGCCGCCGCTGGTGTGCAGGCCATCAACCTGAAGTTAATGAAAGTTGGCGGATTGGCCCCCGGGCTGCGCCTGCTGCGGCGAGCGCGGCAGTTAGGTCTGCGGGTGATGCTGGGCTGCATGGTGGAAACATCGCTGGGCACAACAGCGATGGCCCATCTGGCCGGGCTGGCCGAGTGGCTGGACCTGGACGCCCCGCTGCTGATTGCCAATGACCCGTTTGCCGGCGTGGAGTATAATGAGTCTCTGGCTTTAAACTTGCCCGCGCGCCCTGGAATTGGCGTAACGCGGCGACAACCTGGAGAGTGACACTTGATTGAGGCTATTCAGTCAACCTTATCAGACTTTTCGCAGCGCGACAGCCGCCTGCATTACTGCGAGTTAGACGCCGACAGCTTAGAACGCAGCCAATGTGTTTTATCGGGCACAGTTCTGGATGCCAGCAACCTGGCCGAGGTCATCGCCGAGCTGTCGGCGCGTTTCCCGCAAATCACGTTTGATACGCGTAAGGTGGCGTTTCTCAGCCAAACGCCGCCGCGTTGGCTAGCCGTGGGCACGAATGTGACCAGCGTCCACGCGGAACCATCCTGGCGCGCCGAGCAAATGACGCAGGCGCTAAATGGCTGGATGGTGGAGGTGCTGCTGGAGCAGGAGTCGTGGGCATTTGTGCGACAAACAAATGGCTATTTGGGGTGGATGTACCGGCCGTATCTGACCAATGAGACGCCGCCAACCGCGACGCATCTGGTGTATGAGCCGATTGGGCGGCTGCGGGCAGAACCACAACCGGCCGGCGAGCTGGTCGGGCGGGTGATGGCAGGCACGGCCGTTGCCGTAACGGCCGTTCACGACACCTGGGCGCAAGTCCATCTCACCAATGGTCCGACAGGCTGGCTGCCCCAATCGGCCCTGCGCGCCCTGGCAGACTTACCGCAAGACGCAGACGGCCGTCGCCAAACCATCGTCCAGACAGCCCACACATTGACGGGCGTGCCTTACCTGTGGGGCGGCTGCACAGTGATGGGCATCGACTGTTCCGGCTTTGCCCAACTCACCCACCGGCTGGCAGGCATCGAAATCCCCCGCGACGCCGACATGCAGTTCAGCGCCGGCGAGCCGGTTGAGCCGCCATTCAAACCGGGCGACCTCTTTTTCTTTGGCAACGATCGCGGCCACCGGGCCATTTCCCATGTCGGGATCAGCCTGGGCGGCTGGCGCGCCATCCATTCCTCCCGCGCGCGCAACGGCGTCTACATCGACGACGTACAAGAAACGCCCCACCTGCGGCAGATTTACGTCGGCGCGCGTACGTTTTTGTAACCGACACACACGAACTTTCCATCAAAAAACACGGCTAGAGCAAACAATTGCCCTGGCCGTGTTTTGATTTCTGCGATTGGCGAACGCCGCGCCAATTTACCGGCGGCGTGGATTGAGCAAATCGTTTAAGCCATCTCCCAACAAATTCCAGCCGATGCCAAAGAAGATAAGCGCCAGAGAAATGGGCACAAACGTCCACCAGTATGCGAACGGATTACCGCCGATGCCAATGATGTAATCGCGGGAGGCAACCAACATCACGCCCCAGGTAACACTGCCGCCAAACCCAATAAAGATAAAGGCGGAGGCCAGGATAACGGAACTGCCAATGTCACGGGCGACCAGGACAACTGAAGGCGCAATCACATTGGGCAGCAAATGCCGCCAGACGATACGGCCGTTGCCTGCCCCCATTGCCCTTGCGGCCGTCACGTAATCGGCGTGTTTTTGTTGGATCACCATGCCGTTCACCAACCGGGCATACGGCATCCAAGAAAATATGATCAGCGCCAGCATGATGGGGTCAAAATCCAGCGTTATCAGCATGTTTTCCCACCAGACAAACTCTTCCGGCAGGGTGAACGGGTTGAATATCCGGGTAAAGAGCATCCGTTGGAAAAGCCAGACGGCGGCAATGACCGGGAAGGTGAGAAAGGCGTCGGTGAACAACATGAGAATCTGGTTGATCGCGCCGCCGGCATAACCGGAGACAATGCCTACCAGCAGTCCAAAAGCAGCCGAAACCAGGGTAACAGTCAACCCAAATTTAATGGCCGAGCGTGTGCCCCAAACCAGCGTGTATAAAACGTCCCACTGCTGAAATCGATCTTGGCCGGGAGCGAACCCAAACCGAGCCAGGTTGGCTAGCTGGCCCACCGTGCCTAGCGGGTTGGCCGCAGAGGGCGCCTGGGGCATACGATCCAGCGTGCGGACAGTGGTTTTAAAGGGCGGCGGATTCGCCGGGTCGTCTGGCGGAGCCAGATAGGGCGCGGCCAACGCGACAAAGAAGAAGATGCCGAGCAGGAAGAGCGCCAGCCAATTTTGTTTGTGTTTAAAGAATCGTCGCCAATCTAGCATGGTTTCCCCCTCAATAATCCTTTTCTTCAGTGGCCTGTCGATCACGTGGATCGACGATGGCTTTGATGATGTCCAGGCTAACCATGATGGGGATGACCAGCAAAACGCTGTACACGGCAAAACCGAGCGCCAGGGGAGCATCGGGAACGCCAGACATGCCCATCACCATGAGTTCGGACAACCCTTTAACGCCAAAGATGACTTCGATGACGTAAACGCCGGTGATGATGGAGGCGGCGGACAGGGCGGTGCTGGTAAGCGCGGGGGAAACTGTGTTGCGGAAGGTGTGCCGCCAGACGATGGAGCGCTGCCGCAGCCCACGGGAGCGGGCCAACAAGACGTAATCTTTGTCTTTTTCTTCGACGATGAGGGTGCGGGTGATGCGTCCCAGGGTGGCCCAGTGAAAGAGGCTGAGGGTGAAGACGGGTAAGATCAGGTGGCGAAAGGCATTGAGGGTGACATCGAAACGGCCATTTAACACCCCATCCAAGGTCAAAAAACCGGTATACGGCTTGAACGTGGATGTGCTTAGCGTGAGGCCAAATATGCTGGTGCGCCCTGGCGGAAACCAGCCCAACCCAACGTAAAAAATGGAGAGCAGGAGCAAGCCCAAGATGAATGGCGGAATGGACGTGCCGACAAAGGCGGCAAAACGAAAAACAGAGTCCCGGCGGCTGTGCGGCCGCCAGCCGGCCAGCACACCACTCACCAGACCCAGGGGGATGAAGGCCAACAGGGAATAAAAGGTTAATTCCAGCGTAACGGCCGTGCGGGCTAACAAAATCGGCAGCACCTCACTGCCCAATGTTGGGCTCCACCCCCAATACCCACTCAACCAATTTTGCAGCCAGCGTGTATATTGCACCAGATACGGATCATTCATGCCATGTTCCGCGGCGATCTGGTCTAATTCGAAGGCGATTTGGGCGGCCGTGAGGCGGCTGGGCAGACGCGGCGGCAGGTAAAGGGCGGCGCGTTCAGCCGGTGGAGCCATCATGATAATGCCATACAACACCATGGTGATGATGAGCAGCGTGATAGGAATGGCGATCAATCGTCCCAGGAGATACTTTAGAAATGGCGTCATGGGTCACCCCGGAAGCTATTGTGCAGCTTCACAATGGATCAGGCGCACGTTACTAACGCCCTGAAAAAAACATTTCGCGGTTTGAGATCCGTCTTCAGAAGCTACTTTCATGATCACATAACTGCCAAATTGCGCCTGCCGGGTGATGGTCGGCGAATTGGCGAAGATGTGGCCGTAGGCATCTATCCAGGCCTGGGCCTCTGGCTCGGGATTGGGGAAACAATCCCGGCAATCGGCCGGTTCGGTTTTTCCGGCCAGCAGACCTGCCAGCCCTGAGGTATAGGGCGGAGACATATCATAACAGTAGGATAGTTGCTCGTTCACGACGCGGCAGTTGATCCAACCGCCATTGGCAAATGTGGCCACGACGTTGGTGGTCAGAGAAACCGGGTCGATTTCGCTTAACGTCATGGTGTAATCTGGGCTTAATTGTTGACGGACGCCTTTCAGGGCGTTGTAGTTAACGCCCTGGGAAAGACCTAATTCAAACAGGTCGCCATCGTATGCGCGGCTTACTTCGATGGCTTCATGGACGAGGGGGATGGCCTGCCAGGAACCATCGCCCATGATTTGGGTGGTAAGGAAGGCGGCAAAAAAGACCAGGGGCATGGGCAGGAGCAAGGCTTTCCAAACAGGGGTAGACCAACGGCCGTCGCCCGCTTCAGCCAATAAATTAGAGAGACGATAATCCTGAAAAATAGCCAGTAAAAAGATGGCCAGAACGACAAAAAACCCGGCTACGGTTATGCCAATAAAGGACAAAAGAGAGAAATCGATAAATGGGTAAACGTTTAGACCCCAAAATTCACGGTTACTCAGCCAGACCACCAGGGTGCGGATTTGGAAGGGTTGGAAACTGATGATGAAGGAAGTAATGACGGCCGTTACCGCCCATAAAAGCAGCGTAACGGCCGTGCGGGCAATGCGGGCCGTTAGCCAGCCGGTGAACCCGCATAAAATCATGACCAGCGCCGCCGCCAACAAAATGCTGCCATATTTCGGCGTAATCGGCAGATCGCGCAAGGAGTAAATTTGCACCCCCCAAACGCCTAAAGAAACAAACAGGCCAATCAAGATGCCGTTAATCGCGGCCAGTTTGTAATACACAGGACGCACCGGCTCGTCGTCAAAAGCGGCCGGTCCGGGTGTTTGTGGGTTTTCTATTGTCTGGATCGGCGCCATAATCCGATCCCTCCTATAACCATGATGGCGGTAAGCGCCAGGCCGCCGCCTACCAACCAGTTCACGGTTGGTCTGGATGATGGTGTGGTGGAAGGGGAAACGGCCGTAGGTTGGGGCGTCGCCGTAGGGGCAATCAGCGCGCTCTGTTCATCCGGGCGCAGTTTCATTTGCAGCACCGTGCGGTCTGTCAATGTCGAACCATCCCAAATACCCCGTTTTTCCGCCAAAAAAGCAGTAATGGCCAGGTATTCCTCGTCCGTCAGCCGGCCCGGAAGTTCCAGGGGCATTGAACCACGCGCATAATAATACACTTCGCCCAACGTCTCAAACCTTGTCAGGCCTTCATCGCCCACAAGCGGCGGCACGACAGTTGGAATTAAAAAGCCGTAAGGTTCAGGCGGATTGCTGCCATGACAACCAGACTCCCAGCAATATTGCTCTTCTAATGGATATTGCGCGCGCCACTCATCGGTCAACCCCTGCCCCTGATCACCATGGCAGGGCAGGCAATAGAGCCAATAAAGATAAGCGCCATCGTCGGCCTGGGTAGGATTTTCCACTGTAGGCGGCGCAGCCAACCGATCGATTGTCGGGGTTGGCTGGATGCTAAATGGCGTGGGTGTGTGGGTTGGCGTGTTAACAGGTGTGGCCGATGGAGGCGGCAAGGCATTAGCAGGCTGGGAAACGGCCGTCAAATCGATGGCCGCGCCAATCAACAAGACCACGAAAGTGGGCAAAAACAAGAATAGTTTACGCATAAACGTCATTATTCTATGAAGGGGACAGGCTGTGGGCGAAAAGATTAGCGCGTCACGCCATCCTTACCCACACTCAAAATGCTCAACACCCCGCCCTTAAAAAACAATGGCGGGCTACCTGGAGCAGCCCGCCGAGTAACGCATCACACAAAACGCCTGACCAATGCAAGCACTCTGCCAAATCGCTTCAGGTAATCGCGCAGTCCCTATTCAAATGAACTATCGCCCGCGCATTTTGGGATCCAAAATATCTCGCAGCGCATCGCCTACCAGATTCCAACCCATACCATACAACAAAAGCGCTAACCCAGGGAAAACGATGATATACCAGTTCTGGTCCAACGTCAGAATCCAGGAACGGGCAAAGCTTACAATCTGCCCCCAATCAGCATACCCCTCTTGCACCCCAATGCCCAGGAAGCTCAGCGCAGCAAAACTGAGCACAATCGCCCCCATATCGAGCGACAGCACCACCAGCGTCGGGTAAATCGCGTTCGGCAAAATGTGCCGCATAATCAAATGAATATCACGCGCCCCGCTCGCCTGCGCCGCCTGCACATAATCACGTTCCTTGGTAGACAAGATATCGCCGCGCAACAAACGCGCATACCCCGTCCACCCAAACGCAATCAGCGCAATCGAAGCCGGCCAGATACTTCGGCCAAAAATAGGCACCAGGATCGAAGCCAAAATCAGCGCTGCTACCAAAAACGGGAAGGCAATGAAAATTTCCACCAGCCGCATCAAAGCCTCATCGACCCACCCGCCATAAAAACCGGCCGTGGCCCCAATGAGAATGCCAATAATCGCCGAAGATGTTACCACCAGCGACCCCACAAAAAGCGCCGTGCGGGTTCCCCACACCACGCCATACCAGATGTCATATTGCCCGCTGGTCGTGCCAAAAAGATGAACCCAGTCATCGTGACCGGTAATACCGTACCAAAAAGGAATGGTCTCCGGTTTGTTACGCTCCCAAGGCGTGCCCGGAGGTTTCGGCTGCGCAATAAATCCATCTCGCGGAATTAATGTGGTGCTCCAATTCGCATTGATAGGTGGCGCCAATACAGGCGCAAATATGGCTATAAGCACAAATCCGGACAAAATAATTAAACCGGCTACAGACAGAGGGTTGGTTACAATCCCCTTGAGTAATCTGGCCCATTCCGGACCTAATAGTTTTTCTAACCGGCTTTGCTCATCCAAATACTCATCTTCAAGGTGTACCGGGGAAGAAGCAGCATTAGCACTCATGTTTCATCTCCTACAAATTATTCCAATCGTACGCGTGGATCCAGGACCCCGTACATAATGTCCACCATAAGATTCACAAGGATGAACAACGCGGCCGTAAACAACGCAAACCCCAACATCGTCAACACGTCCAGGCTAAGCGCCGCCGCCGCCGCCGCCGAACCAATACCAGGTAAGTTAAAAATGGTTTCAGTGATTACCACTCCGTTCAACAAACCGGCTACGGTTGCCCCGGCAATGGTAGCTACTGGAATTAACGCATTCTTGCGCACATGCCGGTTCACCACCACTTTTTCGCTCAATCCCTTCGCCCGCGCCGTTGTCACATAATCCTGCCGCAGAGCCTCTAACATCGAGGAACGCGTTACCTTCAACAATAAGGCCCAAGAGAGATAAGAAAGGGTGATAACCGGCAAAATGAGGTGCCGTAACGAATCTAAAAATATATCAAACCGCAAGTTAAGCAGAGAATCAAAACTAATCATTTTGGTGTAATTCACAAACCCGGGCTTGAGAACTTCCTGGCTAAATTCAGTAGACAACCGTCCTGGAGGGAACCATCCAAGCTTGGCATAAAAGATGAGCAGCACCAACAGACCAAAGACAAACGTGGGGAAGGAATAGCCAAGAATAGCCACCACACGCGCCAACTGGTCTGGCCATCTATTGTGGTTTAGCGCCGCCTTAATGCCCAACCAGATGCCAATAAATACAATAGGAAACATACTCCAGATAGCTAATTCCATTGTCATGGGAATGCGCCGCTTCAGAGTATCAATAACTGGTTCGCGTCCGGTACGCGAATAACCCAAATCACCCCGCAGCACGCCGCCTATTGTTTCGCCCGTTTCCGGATCAGTTCGCCCGACTAACCAAGACCAGTACTGCTTATAAAACGGTTCGTCCAGGCCATATCGTTTAATAATGGCATCCAGCGCTGACTCCGAATGGGGGATGTCACGTACATAGAGAGCCGAACGTTCCACAGGTCCCAAAACCTGAAGCATGGCAAAAATGAGCATTGTCACACCTATCAAGATGATGGGCAGCACCATTAATCGCCGAATAATATAAGCTGTCATACAGAACAACCTCCCAATCTAATTGGAATTCTCAAACCTTTTGCCACAAATAACACGAACCCAGGCTTTTCGAATCATTTGTGGAAAAAAATTTGGCTAAATGATATTGAGAAAAGTTTGGTGGGAACTTTGCCAAAAACCTTATGACAAAGCCCCCACCAAGTTTTCTCTAATACGAGCAACGCAGTCTCAGATTACGCTTACAAGCCAGTTAAGGCAGAAAGCTCTGACCGCGTTACCCTCCAGACGATCTTATTCAGTCGCCAGGCTCATGGCATAGTAGTACGGGGCAAAAGCGCCAACGCGGTTATACCAACCCTGGACCCAACGTTGCTCATAATGGTTGCTCAACGCCTGGGCGCCAGTGATCTGGATAGCCAAGTCGTAATGCAATTGCTGCAGTTCAAAGTAAATCCGTTCGCGTTCCGCCGGATCGGCAGCCAACACACCAGCGGTAACCAGCGTGTTGAATTGGTCGATGATTTCCTGCGGCAGGTTTTGGCGACCAGCATACGTACCAATGGTGAACGGCTGCACCCAGTTGTGCGGGTCATGAATGTCTTCCACCCAGCCGCTAACAGCCAACGGCAGTTGTTTGGCGCGGAAGGAGCGCAGCAAAGTCGGCCACGGCACACCCACGATTTCTACCTGATAATTGGGGTTGACTTCACTGAGGTTAGCTTGCAGGATTTCACCAATGATCTGGCGGGTTGTGTTACCGGTATTGAAGACGATTTGGACGCGGAAACCGGTGTCTGGCAGCGCGCCGTCCCAGGCCAACGCAAGTTCAGAGGCGCATGTGTCCAGATTAAACTCGGCATACGGACCATCAGGATTGTAACCGAGCATATCCTGGATGATCGGGCCATTGTTCCGGATACCTTTGCCATTCAGAGCTTCGGCAATGTAGGTGTCGTAATCAAAGCAAGCACGGAAACCATTACGAACGTGGATGTCGGAGAAGAAATCGGCCGGAACGCCATTACCATCCAATTTACCACTGCCAATATAGGGGTTGTTCCCCTGGTCATCGGTGGCAACATTGAAGTTCATAAAGATGTCAGTACGGCTTACGCTGGGCAAATCAGGCCATACACGCAGCATACCGTCGGGGTTTTCGCTCGGCACACATTCGTCGGTTTTGTAATCGCAGATTTCGCCGACCAACGGATCAACCTGAGTGTAGTTTTCTAAGGGAACAGATACAACCTCAGCATCGCCAGCCTGCAAAGCGGCAAAACGGGTACCCCATTCACCAATATTCTTCACGATAACGGTCTTGATCTTGGCTACGCCAGACGGGCCACCTTCCCACATAGCGTCGCCTTCGGCGCGCCAGTAATTGGGGTTAGCAACCAAAACAAACTCTTCGTTGGGAGTCCAGTGATCCAGCATGTAGGGGCCAGTCCCATTGACTTTGTCAGTAATCATGCTGTTTTCAGAACCAGGCGCATAGAAATTCTGCCAGGTTGCGCAGTCGCCGTCCCAATCGCCTTGAGCCATGGTCCATTCCTGGTCCAGGGTGTAGCTAAAGCCAGCCATTGTAGACAGGAAAGGTCCCCAGGGTTGCGCCAGATTGAAGGTGACAGTGCCAGCAGCATCGTCGGGGACAACGGCCGCTTTTACTTGCTCACAAACAGCAGCCACGGCCGCCGGATCAAAAGCTTTCAGAGCATCAGGATCACCAGCCATGTTACATTCCGGGTCAAGGCCTTCGGTGATGTCATAGCAGGTGCTGTAACCCATGATCGGCTCAAGCCACAGCCATTGCGGGCCATTGGGGTCAGATTGGAGCAAACCACGCCAGAAGGTATAAGCAACATCGTGGGCTTCCAGTGTGCCACCATCATGGAAAGTAACACCCGGGCGGATGTTGAAGGTGTATGTCAGGCCATCTTCGGAAATGAGGCCATTTTCCAGGCTGGGGACTTCCATAGCCAAAACGGGGATATAGCTGGTAGCGTCTTTGTGGTTGTACCAGATCAAGGTTTCCATTACCTGACCATAGAGAGCGCTGCTCGCCGTATCGTAAGCCAGGTTCGGATCCAAGGTGTCCGGATCACCAAAAACTATTTCCGTATACGTCTCGGGGTTGGGTGCAGCAAAGCTGACCGGAGCAACCGGTTCCGGAGTGGCTGTTACAACAACCTGTTCCGTTACAACGCGGGTTACTTCCATGGATTGACCAGCTTCAGTAACTGTCTCGGTGATAACACGGGTTACTTCTACAGGTACTTCTTTGACTACTTCGACAGTCTCGGGTTGGCAAGCAACCAGCAAAACAGCGAAGACCATAATCGCAGCCACTAAAAGGGCCATCTTCTTATTAAACATCTAAAAAACCTCCTCCAAGTTTTGTGTGAAAGTAAAACTGTAACGCATGAAAATTTTTTATCTTAAACCGACCACTTATTATTCAGGCATCACCTCCTTAAAAAAATATACTTCAACATCGGTCCCTAATTATTTGTATAAATCATCACAAAAGAGGGTTTCTTTAGAGAAACTTATCAGCGTGATGACAGGCAACCATATGGGAGTGTATGTCTGTCCCTAGATTCCGGAATTCCGGATCTTCTTGACGACAAATATCGGTGGCGTAAGAGCAGCGGGGATTGAAGCGACAGCCAGCCGGAGGGTTAGCGGGGCTGGGGACGTCGCCTTCGAGAATGATGCGTTTTCTAGCGGCTTCTTTATCCGGGTCTGGGATGGGGATGGCGGAGAGCAGGGCCTGGGTGTAGGGGTGGAGGGGGTGGTCGTAAACTTCGTCTCGTTCGCCCATTTCTACAATTCGACCCAAATACATGACCGCCACGCGGTCGCTAATATAGCGAACCATGGACAGGTCATGGGCAATAAACAAATAGGTCAACCCTAATTCCGACTTCAGATCGTCCAACAAGTTTACGACCTGGGCCTGAATTGAGACGTCCAGGGCGGAAATAGGCTCATCGGCTACGATAAACGATGGGTTTGTCGCCAGGGCGCGGGCGATGCCGATTCGTTGTCGCTGCCCGCCAGAAAACTCGTGAGGATACCGCTTAACGAAATATGGGTTTAAACCCACCACGCTGAGGAGTTCTTGCACGCGTTCTTTTCGGCTGGCGGCGTTTCCAATGCCATGAATTTGCAGTGGTTCACCTACAATGCTGCCGACTTGCATACGGGGGTTTAAAGAGGCATAGGGATCCTGAAAAATCATTTGCATGTGCCGCCGTTGGCGACGCAAATCCCCTTTATTTAAGTCTGTGAGTTCTTTTTGACCGAAATGAACTTTACCATCGGTGGGGGGGAGAAGCTGCAAAATTGTACGGCCGGCGGTGGACTTACCACAACCGCTTTCGCCTACAAGACCCAGGGTTTCTCCTTTGTAAATATCAAAGGTGATGCCATCCACAGCTTGAACTGCGCCAACTTGTTTACGAAAGACGCCGCGGCGAATGGGGAAATGTTTTTTTAGATTGGTAACTCTTACCAGGACTTCTTTGTCTTTGTTTGGGTTTGACTGGCTCATGCTGCCCCTCCAACGGTTGCGGTTTGTGGTTGCAAGCTTTCGGCGGTGATCCGCACACCATCCCGAATATCTTCCCAACGCCAACAAGCCGAATAATGGTCTGGGGCTACGGCTTCCAGCGGCGGATTTTCTTCCCAGCAGCGTTCGATGGCGTAACGGCACCGAGGAGCAAAGGGGCAATGGTTTGGTTCTTTGAGAAGATCTGGGGGGAGGCCCTGAATGGGAATCAGCCTCTCTTTTCTTTTGGCGTCAATTTTGGGGAGTGATTCTAACAGGCCAAGGGTATAGGGGTGGCTGGTTTGCCGATATAGTTGACGAACAGGGGCAGATTCGACGATAAAACCGGAGTACATGACGACCACTTTTTCGACGACGCTGGTGACGACGCCCAGATCATGGGTGATCCAGATGATAGCCATGCCCAGTTGCTTGCGCAGCCGGGTAACCAAGTCGACGATTTGGGCTTGAATGGTTACGTCTAGGGCCGTGGTGGGTTCATCGGCGATGAGCAGGGAGGGGTTACAGGAGAGGGCCATGGCAATGCCGATACGCTGCCTTTGGCCGCCTGAAAATTGATGGGGGTAATCTTTTAAGCGATCTTGCGCATTGGGGATGCCGACCAGGGCCATCATTTCGGCAGCGCGTTCGCTGGCCTGTTCTTTGTTCATGCCTAAATGCAGTTCAAGCCCTTCGGTCATTTGACGACCAATGGTTAAGACTGGATTTAGAGAGGTCATTGGGTCTTGGAAAACCATCGCCATTTCGCGGCCGCGAATGTGACGAACTTCTTCTTTTGAGAGTTTGAGTAGGTCACGGCCGTTAAAAAACACTTTTCCGGCCTGCACTTGCCCCGGAGGGCTGGCTATCAAACCCATAATCGACAATACGCCGACAGATTTGCCGGACCCACTTTCACCAACAATGGCCATTGCCTCACCCTCGTTGAGGGTGTAGGAAACGCCGTTTACTGCATGAACAATTCCTTCTTCGGTGTAAAACCGTGTTACAAGATTTTCTACTTCGAGTAAATGGGCCATGATACCCCGTTTGATATGAGATAGTTTGTTAATTTTTTGTGGGATGGGTTGAGCTGTTTCAAACTTTGGGGGTTTTGATTGTTGCGTCAACCATCTCTCCTCTTGCTGCGGGATAAAACTATACCCGAACAAACGGGACTTAACAAGTTTCCACGCTTTCGCGGTGCAATATTGAACCAAAGATGACGTTGAGGCATAGTATGCTGATGCGAATTCTATAGCAATCGCTATAGGCTGTCAATTTAGAGTCAAATCAGGGGTAATTTGGGGTCGCATATTGGTTTTTTGGGGGGACGTTTGCCATACGCAGGCGTGATGTGCTGATTCCGCCAATGACGGCAGGTAGCAAAGGCTGTGTCGCTTGCGGCCTTTAATTGTGCTGGTTGGGTTGGGGGAGGAAAATGGTGAAGGTGCTGCCCTGGCCCGGCGTGCTGCTGATGTCGATACGGCCGTTTTGCCTTTCCACCACAAACTTGGCAATGGTGAGTCCCACTCCCAGGCCGGGGAACAAATACTGCCCCCCTTCATGCTCCAGGCGCACAAAAGCGTCGAATATGCGCGCAAAATCCTCGCGGGCAATGCCTATGCCCCGATCTGTCACGCTGATTGCAATTTCGTCAGGACTCGGGCGATAAGCGCGAATATGAACCGGATCTTTATCCGGGTTAAACTTAAAGCTGTTTTCAATCAGTGCGCGCAGCGCCAAAACCAGCGAACGGCGATCCGCAAATATGTCCGAAATACCGGCGGCAATATCCAGCGTAACCAACGCGGCGTCGCCATTTAAGGTTTCTCGCGCCGCGTTTGAGGCTTCGACTAAAATGTCTGGCAGTTTGCTGTAGGTGTATTCGGTCGCTGTTGGGTGCATTTCGTACAGAATCAGGAGATCGTTGGTCAGACCCACCATGGTTTCCACATTGCGCGTGATGGAGTTGAGGGCCATGGGCAACGATTCGTTTTTTATCGCGCCCTGGTTGATCAGGCTGAGAAATCCTTTTACGGCCGTTAACGGTGTCCGTAATTCGTGCGACAGCGTCGCAATAAATTGTGTTCGCAGCTCTTCTTGGGCCGCCAAATCGGCGTATGCTTTCTCTAGCGCCGTGTTCTTCACGTTCAGTTCATGAATCACCGCCACATCATTACGACGCAGATGGCCAATGATTTGCCGCAGCAGTGTGCGCAGCAGCTGTGGATTTGTATGGGCTATGGGCAAAAAGTCTGTATGATCAATCACCAAAGTGTGGCAGTTTGTTCTGGCTCGAATCGTCGCCGTTCGTGTGGTTTCTCCTAAAAAGGCCATTTCCCCAAAATACGTATTGGGTCCAACCGTATCAATCAAAATGTCAATTTCAGGATTGGCATGGACAATAATATCCGCTTCCCCATCCACCAATACAAACAAAGACGTCCCAGGATCGCCCTCGTGGCAAATATACGCGCCAGAAGGATAATACTGTGGCACAGCCGCCTGAAGCAGCGTTTGAATATCGCTGCGCCCCAGTTCAGGAAACGTCGTTTGTAATAATGTCATGGAATCCAATTGCGGGATGTTTAGCATACTACCCTCGTTTTACACAGCTTGTTTGTTGATGGGCGACCAGGCCCACAGCGATGTAAAAACATTCTAACAAGGCCTTCTGAACGTCGGGAGATTAATTTACGCAAATTTCACCATAGACTTGTTTAACCATCTTTTTTTATGCCCTATTCACACGTTCCCTCCTGCTCAAAACCATGCGTTTTACGCGCTAGCCGGAACATTTTTCGCGTTCAGCACTTACACACCTGTAGGTAAACCTGGCAATCAGGCCGTTGCCCAATTTTCCAATTCCGCATCCCCTCTATATTAAGAAGGGTTCCCTATGCTATAATGTGCCCGACACGCACTTCAACGCCTGAATCAGGCGAACATCCCAACCACCCCAGCAAAATACCAACATTACCGGCGATCTGTTTTTTGTCACGACCCTCAAGGATTTGTGTATGGCCCTTTTGCATATTCAAGCTTTTGGCAAGCTTCAAATGCAGTACCAGGACAAAGCCACAACAACGTTTCCTACCCGTCATGTCGAAGCGCTCTTCGGCTATCTGCTCTTGTACCCTGAGACAGAACATCATCGCGAAAAATTAATTGAATTGCTCTGGCCCGATGGCTCTGCAGACAATGCTCGTGCTCGTTTAAGCACGGCCGTCTGGCGCTTACGCTCGGTTTTCGATAGTCTGGGTTTAGACACGGCCGTTTACCTCCCCTCCTCCCGCGATTGGATAGCCTTCACACCTACACGGCCGTATTCCTGCGACCTGGCCCAATTCGAGCAGGCCCTGACCCAGGCCGACCAGACCCGCAGCGATGCCCTGCGCGAACAATGCCTGCAAACGGCCGTTTCCCTTTATCGCGGCGACTTGTTCGATGGCCTCTACCCCGACTGGATCCTCATCGCTCGCGAACAATTTGCCCGCCGCTTTCTCCAGGCCCTCGGCGAATTGATGGCTGCCTGCCTCGCCCGCCACGCTTACGCCGAAGCCCTGGCCCACGGCCTAACCATTCTCGCCGCCGACCCCCTGCGCGAAGAAGTCCACCGAGCCGTCATGCTCTGTTATTGGCAGCTTGGTCAACCCAGTCTGGCTGTCCAACAATTCCATCGCTGCGCCCATCTTCTGCTAGAAGAACTCCACATCCTCCCGCTGCCCGAAACCCGCGCCCTCTACCAACAGCTACTCGAAGAACGCCTCCAACCCGACCCCGCCGACCCTGCCATCCACGCCGCCTACCACAATTTCCTCCACGCCGGCGAAACCCTCAATTCTCTCCTCGATTCCCGTTAAGAACCTGCCTAAGTTTAGAGACTGGAGATTGGAGACTGGAGACTGGAGATTGCACGCCTCTAGTCTCTAGTCTCTAATCTCTAATCTCCACTCTCCACTCCGCCCACGCCTGTGAGACTTTTGTGAGACTCGCCTTCTACAATGGCCGTGACCAAAAAATGTAACGGCCGTTCCCCTTCCATCTCTCCCCGCACGGCCGTCTTAACCCAACAGGACCATCTATGGACGACGATTCAGACGACGCCATGATCGGCTTTGAAAAAGAAGCCCATTCCTTTGTCATTCGCATCTGGAGAGAACCCACCGGCGAAACCGGCGAATGGCGCGGCTGGATCAACCACGTCCAAACCGGCCAGCGCCACTACTTCCGTGACCCGGCGGCCATCAGCCCCATCGTTTCCGATTATCTTCACAACCAACAAGAGGCAGTAGAAGGCAAATGAACGCCACGGCCGTTACCCTCACCCCCTACACCGACAGCCAAAGCCACCTGCTGGCCGGCCTGGCTCTGCTCGATTTGC
>JAKQCM010000446.1 GCA_029559155.1 Chloroflexota bacterium | reverse complement strand
CGAGCTGCGCCAAATCGGCAAGCCGATCATTGCCGCGGTGTCCGGCTTTGCCCTGGGGGGCGGGCTGGAGCTGGCAATGGCCTGCGACATGATGGTGGCCAGCGAAACGGCCGTGTTCGGCCAGCCGGAAATCAACCTGGGCATCATCCCCGGCGCGGGCGGCACGCAGCGGCTCACGTATGCGCTGGGCAAAGCGCTGGCCATGGAAGTGATTTTGAACGATAGACGGTTAACGGCCGTTGAAGCGCAGCAGTTCGGCCTCGTCAACCGCGTGTACCCGGCCGATACGTACCTCGCCGAAGCCATTGTCCTGGCCCAGCAAATCGCCGAACGTGCCCCGGTGGCCGTGCGCCTGGCCAAAGAAGCCATCAACGCCGTCTACGAGACTTCGCTCCAGGCCGGACTGGCCCACGAGCGTCGCCTGTTTTACATGCTCTTCAGCACCGACGACCAAAAAGAGGGCATGGACGCCTTTGTCAACAAGCGCCCGGCCGCATGGCAAGGAAAATAATGGTTGACAGCTTCAAATTTTTGCCGCGCCTGATTGCCGCGTTTTACCAGATGACCGAGCGCGAGCCGGAGCTGCCGATTCCCTGGACGCCGGTGGAACGGCCGTTAGCCGATCTCACATTCGGCCTCGTCACCTCCGGCGGGCTATACGTGCGCGGCGCGCAGCCGCCCTTCGACGTAGCCCGCGAGAAGCGCGAGCCAACCTGGGGCGACCCCACCTACCGCGCCATCCCCAGCAACGTCGCCCAGGCCGACATCGCCGTCAGCCACCTGCACCTCAACCCAACTTTCGCCGAAGCCGATTTCAACGTCGTGCTGCCTCTCACCCGCTTTCAGGAATTGGCGGCGCAGGGGGTGATTGGCGGGCTGGCCGACGAAGCGTATTCGTTCATGGGCTTCCAGGGCTTTCCACCGGACGCTGCCGCCTGGCAAACCACCTACGGCCCAGAAGTAGCCGCCAAATTCAAAGTCGCCGGGGTGGACTGCGTCCTCCTGACGCCCACCTGACCCGACTGCTGCATCAACGTGCCCGTGCTGGCGCGTACCCTGGAAGCAGCCGGTTTGGCGACCATTTTGGTGACGATGATGCCGTACTGGGCGGAAAAAGTGGGCGCGCCGCGCACGCTGGCCGTGGAACACCCGTTTGGGCAGACGCTGGGCCAGCCGGGCGACGCCGCCGGGCAAATGCGGGTGATCCGGCAGGCGCTGGATGTGTTGGAGACGGCCGTTACCCCTGGAACCATCGTCCACTCGCCGGAAACCTGGCCCATCGACCAGAAAGAAGCCTACAAAGCGTGGCAGCCGCCGGAACCCTCGCCCATCATTGCCGAACTGGCCCCCCGCTTCCGCGACATGCTGCGTAAACGCCAAGAATAGGACACGGATGACACGGATTTGACGGTTTTTTTTCGGAGAGGAATCCATTTTTGATGCGTGATGCGTGAGGAGTTAGACACCTTCTCGACAAAATTGATAAACATTTACTGTACCTTAACAATCGAATGAAACTGCCGATGATGAATAAACTTTGGCTGTATGAAAAATGACCATAGCGGATGGTTTGGTTTCAGGCA
>JAKQCM010000438.1 GCA_029559155.1 Chloroflexota bacterium | reverse complement strand
AGCCTGCCGGATTACCCGCATCGATGGCTGGGCTACCAGAGAGCAAAGGATGATAACCCGGGTTCCCAACCAACAAACCCAAATCCGCGTTAATGCCTGTCAGATCGCCATTATTCATCGTCAATGCGCAACTGCTTGTATTTTCAATCAGGTTGTAACCTAATGAGGAGATGCTCCCAAAACAATCTGGTCCATTGCGGGCGTTGTTTCCCGCAATAATTGAGTTTTGTGACACCATGCTTAGATATTCATTGGAATCGTAATAACCGCCGCCATATCCATCAGTTGTATTATGGGTAACGGTCGCGTTATTCAGAATTACGCTGGATTCAAGAACAATGCCGCCACCATGATGAATGGCTTTGTTTCCGCTCACAGTACTATTGTTAAGCGTCACTGGCCCGCGAGCATAAATGCCGCCACCTCCCCACGCTCTGTTCTTGCTCACAAGACTATCATGAATGATAACGTCATTGTTGACGGTCGAAACACCGTCCCCACCTCCATCGGCCTTGTTGTTAGTAATTGAACTTCTATTTATTACTGTAAGAGCATTGAGTTCGTAGCTGTTATAAATGCCCCCACCATGGCAATTTGTTACGTTTTCGCTAATGAGAGAATCGTTTATCGTGAGAACCCCGGTGTTATAGATGCCGCCCCCACCATCACCAACGGCTGAATTCCCTTGGGCTACATTATTGTATAGTACCAGGTTGTTTAGCGTCAGATTTCCGGCATTGAGTAAACCACCACCTCTTCCCTTGTAGCCATTTGTTGGGGTCGGCACACTATATCCATTCTGAATATGCAAATAATCGATCACAGCTGTCAAGTTGCTGCTTATTGTGATACCTCTTCGTGTCTTTTGCCCATCAATAGTAGACATTCCAATTTGTGCAGTGAAGTCACTATTCCAGCCTCCAGAGATGGTAATACTCCGATCCACCAACACGACTTCATCGCCGGTACTGGCTGTATACGTGCCGACCGCTACATAAATAGTGTCCCCAGGTGACGCTTTGGCGATAGCGCCGTTGATGGTGGCGCATGGGTTGAGGGCGTTTAGGCAGGAATGGCCGTCGTCCCCGAGGGGGGCGACGTACCATGGACCGGCAGCGCGCGCTGCCGGAGAAAGTAGGACGATGATCGGGACGATAACAGCGGCAAAAATGGCTAGAAATAGCCGTGATTTGCAGTGACCGTTCATTTCGTTTTCCTCACTTTGCGGCTTGTTGACCGCCTATCGAAACATGCAGAATCGCGCCATGCAGACACCTCAATACGGCCACCCCCAGCTAGAGGCGTCGTGATGTCATTGCGTGCGTAAGCGCTAATCGCTTAGATTCATGTCGTGGGGAAAATGCACATAGGGCCAGCTCCAGACCCCCCATGACTAAAGACATTGTAGCATGTTGCCAAAGAGCGGGTCAATGCGTTGGAGACTTGTGGAGATGACCATCTCAGGGTTTCTGTCTAAGGCGAAAATTGGTGCAAAAGGTCGTCTAGCTATGACACTACTGAAGATCATTGGAAATAGTGTCTTATCTGCCGCTTTTCTGATAGTTGATTATGCCCCTAACGGGGCGGATAGGGTGAATTCCCAACCCCATCCCAATCTGGAGGTTGCTATGTCTCCGACCGCCTACATCCTACGCCAGTCGGTGGCCGCCAAACGGCCGTCCCGCTGGGACATCCACGCCCGCTACGCCATGCGCTTACCGGACGCGACAGTGGATTTGCCGGCCGGAACCTGGCTGCTGGCGCTGCCGGAAGCAGGGGATAACCATTCCTATCCACCCCACTACCGCCTGGCAGACGGCCGTATCGTCTGTCTGGACGCGCCGTTAACGGCCGGGCAAGCCGACCCCTTAACCGACCCCCAAGCCCTGGCCGCCCTGACGGCATATCGCTCCCTGGAGCAGACGGTAGAAGAAGATTGGGGCTTGCAAGTGGAGCATGTAGACCGCAACGCCCCTTTCCGCCTCATCCAATGCCCCTTGTGCGACGGCACGGAGTTTGTCACCGTCGGTTTTGCCGGCGTCTGGTGCGACCGGTGCCAGGCGGAGTTCCACGTGCGCCACACGGCCGGCGACCCTGGTTTTGCGGTGGACTGCACGTTCGCCCATTACCAGCCGACAGCCGCCCGCTACCTGCTGCCACGCAGCGATGAGCTGCTGCTGACGATGGTCTGCAAAAACGGCGGCGGCGACCCGCTGGACCTGACTCATAACCAGCACTGCCATCGCGACGACTGCACCGCCGCGCAGGTCGCCCTGACCGACGGCCGTGCCAGCCCCCTGCGGGCCGGGCTGCACGCCTGTGTCCTGGGCGACGTCTACGATTGGTCCTTTTACGGCCGTGTGCCCACCGTCTACAACCACGACCAGCATGGGTACTACACCCTGCTGTGGCCGGATGGCCAGGAAGAGTTGTGGCCGCGCAGCGCCTTCGTAAACGTCAACGGTTTCCGCTGGGAAGACAAACAAAAGGTCACCAGTGCGGCGGCGCTGCTGGCGACTTCCACCCCGGCCGGTTACAGCCCCGACTTTGGCTCGCTGCGGTATCGGGACGAACTGGCCGCCTTCCTCAAGGAGTGGGCGCAGCGGCCGAGCCACCCGCCTGTTGTGGGCTATCGCAGCATCTGGCCAAAGCGCAGCCAACTGCAAGAGGGTGAGCGATACCTGCTGCACCGTTGGCTGCTGCACAAAGAGAAGGACGACGGCTGGATGCAGGCCTCCCCGGTGTGGCTGGTGGTGACCGACGCCGCCCAAGAGAAATATGACAGGCGCTGGCGGGTCGTGCGGGACAACATCTGCCCCCACTGCGGCCGACCAGTGAGCCAGTCGGAGTGGGAGAGCCAGGTCAATGAAAAACGGCCGTGGGACACACCGCATGGGTATTGCCGCGACCTGTGGGCGCAGCACAACTGGCAGCCGACCTTGATGGACTAACGGGACGGATACCTGTCCCACCCCTTGTTGTTTCGTGAGCCGGTCTGTTGACCGGCTTTTGTTTATCAGCTAGAGCTAGAGGAAGAGGCGGAACTCCTACTCTTCCTCTAGCTCTAGCTCTATCCTTTCGCTCCCAGGAGGTGAACCATGACATTTGAACAGTGGATGAAAAACGTGGACCAGGTAGTAGGCGACATCGCCTTTGGCCTGAGCGTCTACGACCTGCCGGACATCGATTTTCGCAGCCTGTACGAGGCCGGCGAAATGGCGCAAACGGCCGCTGAAGAAGCATTGGCCGGAGCAGATTTTCCCTTCGAGGAACTCGGCTATATGGATTAACGGCCGTCAGCTATGGAGAAACGGCATGCGTCAGTTAAGCCTCTTTCCCCCGGAGATAGTGCTGGAAAACGGCCGTTTGCGCGGCTCTCTCTCTCCGGACGCGCCGATCATCGTCTCCAACGGCGTTGGGGTGGACTCGGTGGCCCTGCTCATCGAACTGCGTCGCCAGGAGATACGCCCTGACGCCATCATCACGGCCCTTGTGGGGCGCGACTGGTACGGCAACGAACACGGCCGTTTCTATGACTACCTGCCCGTCCTGGAAGCGTGGCTGGCCGAGGCCGGTTTTCCGCCCATCACCTACGTCTGGTACGAGATGCAGCGCCCGGCCAAACATTTCGCTTATCGC